>NZ_JADYWN010000020.1:0-60074 GCF_015864805.1 Pseudoalteromonas sp. NZS127
CCACGGACACGAGGATTTTCAATCCTCTGCTCTACCGACTGAGCTATCGAGGCACATAAACTGTGCGAGTTAACTAAATATTCTAAGCTAACTTTTTACTAAACTGATTTAGTAAATAAATAGTGCCGACTAACGAAGTCGACGGGTAACTTGAACAGACTACTGATTACAGCTTTCTTTTCAAATTACATTATAAATGGTGCCGACTAACCGAGTCGAACGGTTGACCTACTGATTACAAGTCAGTTGCTCTACCAGCTGAGCTAAGTCGGCACACAAAACTGTGTGCTAAGGCACGCATAATACTGTTTAATATCTTTGATTTCAAACACTATTATTTAATAATGGTGCCCAGACGCGGAATCGAACCACGGACACGAGGATTTTCAATCCTCTGCTCTACCGACTGAGCTATCTGGGCAATACTCGGTTTTAATAAAACCCTTCACAAGGATTTTCAATACAATTCCCACTGAGCTCTACCGACTGAGCTATCTGGGCGTGCGGCGTATTAAACGAGTTTTGCTGTTACAAGTCAACTTTTTTTTCATTCTTTATAACTGTTTGCACGGTTTTTATGCAACTCGGGTCTTTTTTAATTAACACTGCTCATTTATACTACAAACAAGTGAAAAGTAGCACCATAATTTTAATCTAAACTATGCTAAAGTTGCGGCGAGTTATTTTTACTTGTTTTGTTTATCCCAAAGTACGGTAAAGGCTTACCGTGTTATTAATATACCAATTAGGAAAAATCCATGCAGAGTAAGTTCTCTTCAGTGATAAAAGGTTTGTTACCTCTTTTTTTATTAAGCAATGTAATTATAACCACACTGTTTATAATTGCCTTTTCACTTTATTCTCAAAGTGAAATGGGTACTAAAAAAAGTACACCGCTTATTGACATCAGTTCACTGGCTAACAAGCTAGAAGCTCCTCTAATCGACGCTTTAACTATATACGGACAAGGTAAAGTACAAGAGCTGCTTGAGCTTACCTCTGTATTTAGTGACAACTTTGAATACACGCTATATCGCTTTAGCGCTACATCACAAACGGAGCTGGTATATAGTACTAACAAACCTGCAATTGCTGCTATTAAACTTAACGAGCATTTAGTTGATCAAGGTATTTTACATAAAGTTTTAACGCTTAACGATCAACCTATTGGCGAGCTTATTTTAAAACAAAAAAAATCCCCTCCCACTTTAACTAAACAAACGTCATTATTGAGCGCCTATTTTATGGCTTGTATAGCGGTTATTACATTATTTGTATTAGCATTGCTATTAAACCAATATATTAATAACCGTTTACGTAAGAGTACGGGCTTGCTTAGCGAAGAATTACAGGCTGTAACTGATAGCAGTAATTTTAACAGCACTGTAAATGAACAGTTAGGTAATGGCTTAAATGTGATTGCACTAAATATTAATTTTTTATTGAAAAAAGTACAAGCAGCTTTATCTGAGAATGAAAAAACTCGAAAAGAATTACAAAAACTGCAAAACAATCTTGAAATTGAAGTGCAAACTCGAACCCTTGCACTTGAAAAAGAAACTTTAAATGCGCAAAAAGCAAGTGAAGCTAAAACCACCTTTTTAGCAACTATGAGTCATGAAATTAGAACCCCTATGAATGGCGTTATAGGGACTATAGATTTACTGCGCCAAACAAATTTAGACGGTTCACAATATCGTCTTAGTACCATTATTCGTGAATCGGCTTTTTCTTTACTGAGTATTTTGGACGACATTTTAGATTTTTCTAAAATTGAAGCAGGCAAACTAAATATTGACCCTATCCCGTTTTCTGTAACCGATACGATTGAAGAAGTGGTGCGCGTACTTTCTTCTATAGCTAAACACCGCGATCTAGATTTAAACTTATCAATTGCTCCTGATATCCCTATTAATCTTATTGGTGATAACACTCGAGTACGCCAGATACTATATAACCTATGCAGCAATGCGATTAAGTTTACCAGTACGAGTGAATCGCATAAGGGGCAAGTTAATATCTCTGTAGAGGTGGCTCACAACACAGCAGAACACTTCACTTTACGTTTTTGTGTAACCGATAATGGTAAAGGCATGAGCCAAGCGCAATTAAGAGAAATATTTAATCCGTTTATTCAAGCGGAAAGCTCAATAACCAGAGAATACGGTGGAACCGGCCTTGGCTTGTCAATTTGTAAAAGTTTAACCGAGTTAATGTTAGGTACTATATCGGTTAATAGTAATATTGGTATAGGCAGTGAGTTCACTGTAGAACTGCCATTTAGTACCTCAGGAAAAATTAAGTTCGCACATAAAAATAGCTTAGATGGCAGGCATATTGTTGTAGTAAGCAATAATGTTGACCGTGAAAAAGTAATCTATCGTTATTTATCATTTATGGGCGCTAAAATAACCTATGTGCATAACGAGCAAGAAATTGAGTCTCTGCACGACGCTAAAGATATCATTTGGGTTGTTGATGGCATTGATAATATGGACAGCATAAATGCATTTTTAAGGCGTTTACTTTACTCTTTAGAGGATAATAATCAGCAGGTTGTCGTTTTAAGCAAGCTAGATGATGCAGCTATTAATCATAAAAATATTTTTTATATTAACGCAACGCCATTATGTAAGTCTAACTTTATGCTATCAATACTTGTAGCTGCAGGTTTACATCAGCCTAAGCACATTAAAAAAACCATAGCATACGACAACTATTTAACTACAGAGCAAGCTTTAGCCGCTAACAAACTTATTTTGTTAGTTGAAGATAACATTTTGAATCAGCAAGTTATAACTGATCAACTGCACATCTTAGGTTACGGTGTTGAAGTAGCTAATAACGGTGAGGAAGGGATTAATATGTGGCGAAAAGGTAACTATTCGCTCATTTTAACCGATTTACATATGCCGATAATGTCGGGCTACGATATGGTCGAAAAAATCCGCAATGAGGCCGAAATGCTAGGTTCGGTTATTTCACAGCCTTATATAATAGCCGTGACAGCCAACTCTTTAAAAGGTGAAAAAGAACGCTGTTTAGCTGTTGGTATTAACGACTTTATTACTAAGCCTGTTGAGCTTAACGTTTTAGAAAATACACTAATACGCTGGAATGAAAAAAGTAATCACAAGAGCATAGACATACCACATCAAAAGCCAGCAATGCCAATAGATATGGATTCAGTAGCTAAATACATTAATGGCGATGACGCGAAGAAAATACGTTTTTTTAAAATGTATTTAGAGCAAAGCCAAGAGCTAATAAAGTCGATTAACTTTGGTGTTATGCAAAGCAACGTTAATGAGATTCTTGAGGGGTGTCATCAATTAAAGTCTATATCTAAAACCATTGGGGCGCATCGCGTCGCTGAACTGGCCGTCGTGTTTGAAGAGCAATGTAAAACAGATGAACTAAACAGCGATAAGTTAATTGATTTAAGAGATCAATTAGAAATTGAATATTCTAAAGCTGCTCAATTTTTAAAAGAGCAAATTAAAAGTGCCGAGCAGCAAGAACAACCGAGTTAATTAATTTAGGTATAAAAAAAGGGCTATTTAGCCCTTTTTTTATTCCACATAACAATTACTTTTCTGGTGGTTTGTAGCCTTCAATTTCTACTTCTTTGTTTTCAAACAAAAAACCAACCATTTGCTGCTCTAAAAAGCTACGATGCTCTGGGTCCATCATATTTAAATGCTTTTCGTTAATCAGCATTGTTTGCTTGTGCTGCCACTGCGCCCAAGCCTCTTTAGAGATATTGTTAAAGATTTTTTCGCCTATTTCGCCAGGATATAATTGAAATCCAAGCCCTTCAGCTTCTTTTTGTAACTTTTGACAAAATACTGTACGTGCCATAATTAATTCTCTTTAGCGATAGTTATAAACAAGTCTAACCTATTGGTGCAATTTGTTTAACCAACTTTTTAGTTGGTGCTGCTAAACCCACCTCAATTGACTGATCTAGTGGGTACCAAACTAATTGTCGGTCGTTAATTACATCTGGAATTTGTACTACATTTAGCACATGTGGATTAATAGTAAGTTCAAAGTGCGAAAATATATGGGTAAAGGGTTCAAGCGCCACTAAGTCAGCTGTTAGCCCTTGCTGCGCTATAAACACCTCTAGTTCGCTCAATTCATTAAACTCAAAAAAGCCAAACAACCCGCCCCATATTCCTGAGTTAGGCCGTTTTTCCATGAGCACTTTATCATCATGTTTAATAATTAACTGATGGCAGCTTTTTTTCGGCACTGCTTTTTTAGGTTTTGAGTGTGGGAATGTTTTTACCTGCTGCGTTTTAAATGCACCACAGCGGCTACTTAACGGACATGCAGGGCAGTCAAAACGACTACGCGAACATAAGCTCGAGCCTAAATCCATCATAGCTTGATTAAACTCGGTTACGTTATTTTTAGGCGTTAGCTGCTCGCTCAAATGCCAAAGTTGGCTTTCGACTTTTTTAACACCATACCAGCCTTCAATCATAAAAAAACGGGCTAATACTCGTTTAACATTACCATCGAGTATGGGGTGATGCTGCCCAAGTGAAAGTGATAACACTGCACCGGCTGTAGAGCGCCCTATTCCGGGTAAATCAATAACCTCTTCAAGCGTTGTAGGAAACTGCCCCTGATACTTGTCACGAACTATTTTAGCTGTTTTATGTAAGTTACGTGCCCTTGCGTAATACCCTAAACCAGTCCAGTGATGCAGCACCTGATCTTCATCGGCGTTAGCTAAAGCAATAATATCGGGAAAGCTTTGCATAAACCTTTCAAAATAAGGGATAACGGTCACTACTTGAGTTTGTTGTAACATCACTTCAGACACCCATACTTTATAGGGTGTTTTTGCTAACTGCCACGGCAGCGTTTTTCTACCATGAAGGTGATACCAATCAACCACTTGGTTAGAAAACCAATCAGACTGCTGTTTATTTAAATCCAAAATAGTTTACTTTTACGTATGCTCAATGGCGGCTCAGTTTATTGCAGTTAGTGAAAAGATCAAGCTATAGCGCCTCTATACACCTAGTAAAATCAGCTAGAGCTTGTTATCCATGGCTTGGTCAGGGATAATACGCAACCATTTTTTAAACCAGTTATTTTTGTCAGGCCAATAATATGAGTGAATCAAGTAACACTAATCTTGAGCAAGCAAAGCAAGAAGGTAAGTATATCCGCACTATTCGTAGTTTTGTAAAGCGCGAAGGTCGTTTAACCAAAGGCCAAGCTGCCGCTATCGAAAAATGCTGGCCAATAATGGGCTTAGAGCATAAAAATGGCATGCTTGATTTAAGCGAAGTTTTTGGCAATAACAATGATGTAGTGCTAGAAATTGGTTTTGGTATGGGCAAATCACTGGTTGAAATGGCAAAAAATGCCCCGCATTTAAACTTTATTGGCATAGAAGTACACCGCCCAGGCGTTGGTGCTTGTTTAATGGATGCTGATGAAGCGGGTATTACTAATCTGCGTATTTTTGAACACGATGCGGTTGAAGTTTTAGCCGATTGTATAGCAGATGAAAGTTTAACAACCTTACAATTGTTTTTCCCTGATCCTTGGCATAAAAAGCGTCACCATAAACGCCGTATTGTACAAGGCGAGTTTGTTGAAAAATTACGTTCACAGTTAAAAATGGGCGGTGTTTTTCATATGGCTACCGACTGGGAAAATTATGCTGAGCATATGCTTGAAGTAATGCAAGCTGCGCCTGGCTTTAAAAACCAGTCAACAACAAACGACTACGTACCACGCCCTGATTTACGCCCGTTAACCAAGTTTGAGCAACGCGGCCATCGTTTAGGTCATGGTGTGTGGGATTTAATGTTTGAACGCACTAAGTAATCTGTATTTCGGATAATAAATACCTTAACCAACATTTAGGTTAAGCACATAACTCTGTAAATTATATAATCTGTAAGGTAAAGCCATTTATGAGCGTATTAACCAATCCAAGCCTACTGTTACTTCGCAATAGCGAAAAGTTAGTTGGGAAATCTATATTGGTGGTCAACTTTGTTCAAGATGGCTTTTTAGCCGAGCTTAAAAAGCGCAACCCTGAGAGTAAAATAACCGCCTTTAGCTACAATCATGCTAATGGCGAATTTGCCAAAAACACACCCGGCGTTGATGTATGTGTAAACCACTGTATTAGCGGTAACGACTTTGATTTAGTGATTCTTTACTATCCAAAATCAAAACCTGAAGTTCTTATGGCGCTTGATAATATACGCGCAGTAATTACAGCAGATGCTGAGTTACTGGTGGTTGGCGAAAATAAGAGTGGTGTTAAATCAATAGAAAAACAGCTTACTGATAAAGCTAATTTTAGTAATAAAATAGACTCAGCAAAGCACTGTGTTTTATATTCATTTGCAGAGCTTAAACAACTTAGTCAGTTTAATATTAGCGATTATCATAAGCCATTTACGGTCAGTGTGGCCGATAGCGAATTTACCGCTATCAGTATTCCTGGGGTATTTAATCACGGTAATTTAGATGTTGGCACTAAAATATTGCTTGAAAACGCTCCGCTTATTAAGCAAGGTACTGTGCTCGATTTTGGTTGTGGCGCTGGCTTAATTGCAACTTATTTAGGGCTGCAAAATCCGGCATTGAGCTTTGTTTGTAGTGATGTGAGCGCTTTGGCAATCTATGCAACAACGCAAACCCTTAAGCTTAATAACATTAAAGGCGAAGCCCTCTTAAGTGATGGACTTACTAACATTACAGGTAAGTTCGATCTTATTATTAGTAACCCACCTTTTCATACCGGTATTGCAACCGACTACACAGTGGCTGAAACCTTTTTAGCCAATGCTAAACAGCACCTAACTAAAGCAGGTAAGTTAAATATTGTTGCTAATAGCTTTTTAAAATACCCGCCAATTTTAGAAGCACAATTTGATAACTATCAAACCGTGTTTAAAAATAATAAGTTTGCCGTTTACAGCAGTTAATAATGCTCATGTTTGAGCACCTCACGTGCTCAAACTTATTTATAAAATTAATTACCCTCCTGAATTTTTACCGCTTAGCAATAATAGTCAAAATATTGAGGGGAATAGTAAAATCAAGTATTTGACCTTTTTATAACAAATAAATAAGGATAAGGTACGAGAACTATTTCAAGCCGTCTATCTGCTGGCAAACCTGTTAAGTAATATCCAAGTAAACTCTGAGCGTAAGACAGCTTTTATAGTCAAAGTAAAAACGACACTCACCAACAACACCACAGCTTAAACAACGTACTGATTAATTATAAGCATGCTCTTGAATTTTAACTTTATGACCTCATTAATAGAGCATTCGTTATTCAACTATATTATTTAGTGAATTAACTGCTTAAAGTTAAATATTTTCTGAACTTTAATGCTTTTAAGATATCACATACATTGATGAAAGGTTGGAAAGTGATATAATTTCGTTTTGAATTAGTCTGATTATTTTAAGTATCTTTACCTGATTGATGGATGTATCAATTACTAAAGGGAAATGGCTTTGACTTTAATAATTCAAAATATGCATCCAATTTTAAAGATCAATTAAACAGTAGCTTTACTCTATACCTTTTAAGTAGGCTGTGCGGATCCTGCTGTTTTTCTCTAATTGTTTTTACTTGTTAACAATTAGATATAATCCTATACTCTTTTAGTAATCGGTTTATAAAACTATACCGGTTTTTTTTATAAATAAAACACACCAAAAGGTTAATTAAAAATGCAAACGCCAGTCATTCTGATAGTAGAGGATGAAGACGTAACTAGACTAAACCTCGTTAGTTTATTTGAAGCTGAAGGTTACAAAGTTATTGAAGCCATTGATGGCGATGACATGCATGATAAGCTTACAAATAATGACGACGTCAATCTTGTAGTTATGGATATCAATCTACCGGGTAAAAACGGGCTAATTTTAGCACGTGAGTTACGCCAAAAACGCAAAGTCGGTCTTATTTTCTTAACAGGCCGTGACAATGATGTAGATCGTATTTTAGGCCTAGAAATTGGTGCTGATGACTATATTACTAAACCGTTTAATCCTCGCGAATTAACTATTCGTGCGCGTAATTTAATTACTCGTACTGCCCTAGGTGGTGAAGAGTCTGCACTTGAAACAAATGGTGTAATTACGTTTAACGGTTGGGAACTTGACGAAAACAGTCGCTGTCTTACTTCTCCAGGTGGAGACGCAAAACGTCTACCTAAAGGCGAATACAGAGCACTACGTTTAATGCTTGACTCTCCAGGTCGTATTTTTAGCCGTGAGCAATTAATTAAACACATGACTGGCCGTGAGCTACGTGCAAACGATAGAACAGTTGATGTTACAATTCGTCGTATTCGTAAGCACTTTGAAAGCGACAACTCAACAACTGAGTTGATCAGCACCATTCATGGTGAAGGTTATCGCTTCATTGGTAAAATCGACAGCTAATTAGTTACTCTAATTGCTGTAAGAATAAATGAAGGGCATGTTGTCCTTCATTTATTTTGTCTGCTAAAACATCTAACCACTGCTTTAATACCTCGTCAGATTCATCCAGCGCACCATACTCCATTACTTTTGCATGCAATTGCACATCATTTAAGCCTACAGATCCCGCAGCACCTTTAAGCTTATGTGCAACTGATTTATATTCTTCTCTGTCGCCTGAGTTTAACGAGGTAAGTAACTCTTGCTGATACTGGGGGTTGAGTTTTTCAAATAACTGACTACTGCGTTTAAACACCACCAAACCCATTGAGTTTACAAAGTCTTCTATAGTTTCAACATCAAGTAAATGTGCATTAATGTCAGCAAGCGCTGCTGCACTTACTTTTAATTGTGGCCCATTACTTCTTGTTTGTTTTATACCAAATAAATCAGCTAATATTTTATCTAGTTTTACCGTATTGATAGGCTTAGCGAGCGCTCCTTGGATTGAAATCCCCTCTAGCTCTTGCTCTGCACTGCGCACATTTGCGGTAAGCGCTACAATAGGTAATTTATCAAAATGGCTATCGGCTCTTATTTGCCTTGCTACTTCATCACCGTTTATATCGGGTAACTGCATATCAAGTAAGATCAAATCTAAATCGTCTTCAGTTTCTACAAAAGACAATGCATCTTCGCCGGTCTCAGCCCAAATAACTTCATGACCACGCTGTTCAAGTAAGTTAGTCGCAATTTCGGCATTTAACGGCACATCTTCTACTAACAGTATATTTAAGCTGCGTCCTACATAACTATTCTCAGTGGGTGCGCTACATAAAATTAACGGTATTTCTACTATAAAGCAGCTCCCCTCGCCTTCGGTACTATTAACCGAAATAATCCCCTGCATTGCATCAACTAAGGCTTTGGTTACTGCTAAGCCAATGCCAGAACCAATAGCATTGGTGCCTTTAAGATCTGGCGCTTTATAATACATATCAAAAATACGAGAGAGCTGTTCGGCTGGTATGCCTTCTCCGGTGTCTGATATTTTCATGGTAAGCCAAGGGCCATCATCTCGATTTTCACGAATACAGGTGAGGGTTACACTGCCCTTATGAGTAAATTTAACCGCATTATTTATTAAGTTCCAAACAACTTGGCGAAGTCGGGTTGGATCTAGTTGCGCATAAATATCTAGCATGCCTAAGCGTTTAATATCAAAAGAAAGATCTTTTTGTTCAGCAATTAGGCCTGCAAAGTTAACCACATCATTAATAAAGTCAGATACGTTTATAGCATTAGTTGCAATATCTAACTGCTCTCTGTCTATTTTGTCTAAATCTATAATGTCGTTAAATATATTACCTAGTGTTTCGGCACTCGAAAACACCGTATTACACCAACTACGCTGCTGTTTATTAAGCTCTGTATCTAGCAACATACGTGTTAAACCAACAATGCCATTAAGTGGTGTACGCAACTCATGGCTCAAAGTGGCAATAAACTTACCTTTATCTTTGTAGGCTGTTTCAAGTGCTTCTGCAGCCTCTTTACGACTCGTAATATCACGGCCAAATGCAAGTAAACCTATGTACTCACCTTTATCGTTAATAAATGGCAATTTACGTAATTCAAACCAACGCGTTTCGCCGCCCACATCGTATTGAACATCTATAGTTAATGCTTGATGAGTTTGCTCTACCTGTTTATCGGTTTTTAAAACTTCAGATAAAAATTGATTAGGAAATATTTGTTCAGCACTCTTACCGATTAATTCGTCACTGGTTTTACCCATTACTTCTTCAAACATTTTATTACAGCCAGCAAACACACCGTTGTTGTCGCGGTAATAAAATAAATCGGGGGAGGAGTCTACTATTGAGCGCTGTAGCATACTTTGCTGGGCAAGCTCTTGTTGTGTTTTTTTACGCTCAGCAATTTCTTTTCTTAGCTCTTCTATTGCCCGGTGCTTGGCATGGAACGCCATTTTACGCTCATCAATTTCTACATTTAAGCGATTTATATTATCTTTTAATGTTTGATTGAGTAGCTTTTCTTGTTTTGTCGCACTGTCTAAATATGCATAGGAGGCATCTAGTTGCCTGATTGAATTTATTAGCACGCTTATAACCAGAGGCGATACCACAGAGGTAAAAAATACCACTGCTAATATATCAACAAGATTAACTTCTCCAACGGCAACATAATAAAACATACTTGATAAAACAAGCGAAACTGCCAATAACAAAGCATAGCAAATGGCTGCAGTTTTAAACTCACCAAACCGAGTTATTAAACTAGAAAGAACTCGAGCCCAAGGGCTCAAAGAGGAATCGGTCATATATCAGTGTGTCTCTTAGCTTAATTACAAAAAGGTTTAAATTGCATGTTATGGTTAATTTTAGCATTTTCTATCAGCTATTTTCAGGTTGTGCGATAAAAACTCTAATATTTATTGTTTGAATCATTAGCTGGCTACAACTCATCATTCCAGCAATAAATTATTTAGTGTAAAATGCGGCGCTTTATTATTGCTAATAACGAGTAACACACCATGCAAACTAATATGCCCGATATAGCTAACACGGCTCCCGCCTTACAAACTGGTACATTAGACTGGGTGGGAATGGGTGAAATTGAACTGCCATTTATTTTTGAGTCGCATGGCATAACGCCAGTTACTGTTAATGCTAAAGCCCGCGCTTTTGTAAACTTACACAAAGAAGATGCAAAAGGCATTCATATGTCGCGCTTATTTTTAGCGCTCGACACGCTCTCTACTGAGCAGCAAGTTAATCCTCAAACATTAGCTCAAGCGCTCGATTTTTTTATTAGTAGCCACGAAGGCTTAAGTGATAAAGCACTTATAGAATTTAAGTTTGAATTACCACTGCGCCGTAAATCGTTATTAAGCGGCAAGGCTGGCTGGAAAAGTTACCCTGTTATATTAACCAGCACAATTGAACAAGGTGTTATTAATTACGAGCTAAGTGTTGATGTAACCTATTCATCAACTTGCCCATGTTCAGCGGCACTTGCGCGTCAGCTGATACAAAATGCATTTGCCGAAAAATTCAGTCAAGAAACCCTCAGTCAAAAAGAAGCACTAGAATGGCTAGGTACTACGCAAGGTATTGTAGCCACCCCACACTCGCAGCGCTCAATTGCTAATGTAAAAGTAAAGCTCGACAGTAATATTACTCAATTTGACGTAGTTAATTTAATTAACACGATTGAAGATGAATTAAAAACGCCAGTACAAGCGGCAGTGAAACGTGAAGATGAACAAGAGTTTGCCCGCCTAAATGGTCAAAATTTAATGTTTTGTGAAGATGCTGCTCGTAAAATTAAAGCGCTACTAGAAACACAGCAATACTGTGATTACTGGTTACAAATAAATCATTACGAATCGCTGCATGCGCACGACGCACTCGCTATTGCAGTTAAAGGCGTTGCTGGCGGTTATAGAGCTTAAGTTCTTATTTTGCAGTATTCAATATCCATACGGAAACATACTACTTAACCAACTAATTTAGGCACGTTAATTGCTTTACTTAAGCAGTGTCAATTTGTTGTTATGGAGTTACCGTATGGAATTCGCTTTATTATCAATTTTAGTATTAGTTGTTGGGGCCTCTGTTGTTGCGTCAAAGTTTAACGATGATGGCGGAAACCCTTATCCTTTTACCCGCAAGCAAAATGTATTTACTCAAGTAGAAAGTGCTTTTTTAAATTTATTAGAACGCGCAGTGGGCGATCAGTATAAAATTGTTAGTCGTGTAAAACTAATCGACGTGATTGATTGCAAACAAGGTTTATCGGCAAAGTCTAAGCGTGCAGCAATGGCTAAAGCTAAAAATAAACAGCTTGATTTTGTGCTAGTCGATAAAGAAAAAATGACCATAGTGGCAGCCGTAGACTTAGTAAACAATGCCAATAAAGATGGCCATAAAGCACAACGCGACTGGTTTGTTAATGGCGCATTAGAGGCCGCTGGCATCCCGCATATTCGTATGAAAGTAAAATCAGGCTATCGCCCAAGTGAAGTACGCGACGCTATTATGTTTAAACTCGGCAAACCTGCGGCTACGCAAACAGCTCGCCCTATTCGTACCCGAGTTCAAAAACCAGCGGTACTATCACCTTCTCAAGCTAAAGCGCACTCTACAGCACTAGCCGAAATTTAACGTAAATAACATAATAAAAAGCGAGCAAAGTAAAACTGCTCGCTTTTTTGTTTTTTAGCGCTAACTTCACGTATAATCAGCGCATTCAAACTCAGGAACTTAACACTATGAATGTTGGTATTATTGGCGCAATGGAGCCAGAAGTTAAAATTTTGCGCGAAGCAATGCAAAATCCACAAACTTTAACTAAAGCTGGTTTTACTTTTTATACCGGTGAATTAGCAGGTAACACAGTAACATTGGTTCAATCTGGTATTGGTAAAGTAGCATCAACTATTGCAACTACATTACTTATTGACAACTTCGCCCCTGATTGCGTAATTAACACCGGCTCTGCCGGCGGCTTTGATCCGTCATTAAATGTGGGCGATGTAGTTATTTCGTCAGAAGTTCGTCATCATGATGTTGATGTAACTGCCTTTGGTTACGAAATAGGTCAAGTACCACAAATGCCAGCAGGTTTTGCAGCACACCCTAAATTAGTGGCTGCCGCAGAGCAAACTATTGCGCAAATTAGTGACGTAAAAACCTTAGTTGGTTTAATTTGTACCGGCGACATATTTATGTGTGACCCAATACGTATTGAAAAAGCCCGTAGCGACTTTCCTACAATGCTTGCAGTAGAAATGGAAGGGGCATCAATTGCGCAAACCTGTCATACACTTAATACACCGTTTGTGGTTATTCGCTCGATGTCAGATATTGCCGGCAAAGAGTCGCCGCAGTCGTTTGAAGAATACCTAGAAACAGCATCAATCAATTCATCTAAAATGGTAGTGGCGTTACTTGAAAAGCTAACGGCAGTTTCACTGTAAATGCTCAGCAATATGGTTCAAAATCACTTGGACTTTATTGTGTTTATAATGGCGCTCCTTGCTGAGCGCTTTTTACCACTTGTTAGTTGGTATCATCCTAACACCGCTTTAACGGCTATTTTTAGCGCTATTGGTAAGCGTATTTATAAAGCAGCAGAACCCAATAGCTATCAATATTTAGCCGCAGCCCTTGCCAGTACACTTATTTTAAGTGTGGTACTTATTATTATTGTATTACTACTGGAATTTGCATTTTACCCTGAATTACTCGCCGGGCTTATTTTATATTTATGCCTTGAGAGTAAAGCTATTGATAAAAAATCACTACGTATTGCTAAGCTTACCAAACAAAACCAAAAATCTGCCGCCCGTGAGCTATTAAAGCCATTAGTAGCCCGAGACGTTACTAAACTCTCTGGTGCAGGCATAATTAAAGCCTTAATAGAGAGCCTAATATTACGTACTGCAAGATATTACTTTGTGGTGATATTTGTTTTTTTAGTACTTGGCCCTATTGCAGCGCTTGCCTATCGATTACTTACTTTAATTGAGCAGGCATGGCGCAGTAACATTAAACCCAACAGCCCTTTTTTAAAGCCGCTTAAAATTACCTTGTTTATTATTGAATTTATTCCTATGCGCTTATTGGCACTGACTATTGCAGCCAGTAAAGCGAGCAAGCTAAGCATGCATTATATAAAGCATTATGGCAGGCACTTTTATCAAACTAATACTGGGTGGCTTTTAAGCACTTGCTCTGCATCATTAGGCGTACAACTAGGCGGGCCTGCAGTGTATTTTGGCGAACGTTTTAACAAAATGCGTATTGGTACCGAACGCCTCCCTATTGCTGAGGACGTGCCGGTTACTATTAATAGACTAAATCAAGTGCGGGTATTTTGGTTACTGGTCGTTGTTTGCATAGAAATACTTAAAAACATTTAGCTAAGGGCGAGTTACACACCTATTATTAAAAATACAAAAAATATAAGCACAAAAAAACCAGCCGTGGCTGGTTTTTAGCGTTTTACCGTTTAGCTTTACGCTACAGTAATATTTGCAAACTTACGCTTACCTACTTGGTAAATAGCCGTACTGCCTTTTGCTATTTCAAGTTTAGTGTCTGTAATTTTATCTTCGCCGTTGAGCTTAACTGCACCTTGCTTAATCATGCGCATTGCTTCTGATGTACTAGCAACTAAGTTAGCTTCTTTAAGCAAGTTAGCAATTAAAATGCTGTCTTGCTCAATGGTTACTGTTAGTTCAGGTATTTCATCCGGCAGAGCTTTTTTCTGAAAGCGCTGAATAAAGTCATCATGAGCTGCTTGTGCATCGGCTTCACTATGAAAGCGCGCAATAAGCTCTTTTGCTAACTCAATTTTAATATCACGAGGATTTGTACCTTGCTCTACACGCTCTTTTTGCGCGTTAATACCAGCAATCGACAGCCCGCTTAATAAGTCGTAGTAACGCCACATTAGCACATCACTAATCGACATTATTTTACCAAACATATCGTTAGGCGCATCGGTAATACCTATATAGTTACCCAACGATTTAGACATTTTTTGCACCCCATCGGTGCCCTCTAATAACGGCGTCATTATTACTGTTTGTGGTTTTTGGCCTTCGTCTTTTTGTAGCTCACGACCCATTAGCAGGTTAAAGCGCTGATCAGTACCACCGAGCTCTACATCAGCCTCAAGTGCAACCGAATCCCAACCTTGCACTAACGGATATAAAAACTCATGAATAGCAATAGACTGGCCACTAGCGTAACGCTTTTTAAAATCATCACGCTCTAACATACGCGCAACGGTTTGGCGTGCTGCAAGTTTGATCATTCCAGCTGCGCCTAAATTTTCCATCCAGGTAGAATTAAATGCGACCGTGGTTTTTGCAGGATCAAGAATTTTAAATACTTGCTCTTTATAAGTCTCAGCATTAGCAAGCACGTCTTCGCGAGTAAGCGGCTTACGCGTTACGTTTTTACCTGTTGGGTCGCCAATCATACCGGTAAAGTCACCAATTAAAAATACAACCTCATGACCTAAGTCCTGAAAGGTTTTCATTTTATTAATAAGTACCGTGTGACCTAAGTGTAAATCAGGCGCGGTTGGATCAAAGCCCGCTTTAATTTTTAGTTTTTTTCCAGATTTTAATTTTTCAACTAACTCATCTTCAATTAATATCTCTTCTGTACCGCGTTTTATCTCTGCAAGAGCGGTTTGTAAATCCACTGTGTGTTACTCCAAAAAATTCTGTTAACGAAGGGGTTAATTATTAATATGCTCGCGGCTTATTACTAGATAAGTAGCACTTTTAGAGTCAATAAACCTATGTAACTAAGATAGCAAATTATTACCTAATTAAAACAACTTTTTAAACGATAGCGTCACTAAATAAGGCAAAGCGGCATAAGTTGCATAAACGAGTAAAGATAACTGTTTGCAACACTTTAAAAACAGCACAAACAGCTGCAGCTTTGGTTTTTAAATTACTAACGTGATGATGCATCATTGTTTTATTATTTTGCTCAAAAATACCGCGGTTTAGCCCTAGTTCTAGATTAATAAAACACCTAGATCATAAGCTGCTTTAATACTAAGATGCCTATAAGCCCTGTGATTTTAGCTTAATTTAGCATTAGTTTAAATCTACAAAATACTAGTATTCGTACATTATTCGTTATATCCTGCAAGATAATCTATTAATTTTCTTGACAGCAGAAAAAGGCACGTTATGGTTCACGTGGTTCACACGCTCCCCAAAAAACACAAATTGCTTATTTTAGGCTTAGTTTCTGCTATTGCTGGCTTAGCTTTTCTTCCTTCTGAAAAAGCCACTGCATCCAAAGACAATAGTGAAAACACGCTAGAAATTGGCAAGCGCTATGAGTTACAAGTTAAAGTTGATGACAACGAAAAATTAACTGCGTTAAACTCAGAGCAAGCAGCAGACAAGCTGCCAGAATACGACTTTGTTGATCACCAAGTAAAAAATGGAGATAACTTAGCTATTATTTTTAAACGTGCTGGCTTTTCAGCTCAAACGTTACATAAATTAATTAACACTAACGCAGAAACTCGCAAACTTACTAAAATTCACCCGGGTGAAACACTGAGTTTTGCCACCGCAAAAGATGGCGATTTAGCACAGCTGCGTTACGTTATTTCAAAAACAGACACTTTATTTGTTACCTTAAACGATGAAGGGCAATACGACACTTCAATAGATAGTAAAGAAATAGAAACACTAACTAAAACAGTAGGCGGCGAAATTTCTAGTAGCTTTTGGACTTCAGCAATAGCTGCAGGTTTAAGCGAGCGCCAAATAATGAACTTTGCCGATATATTTGGTTGGGATGTAGATTTTGCTAACGATATTCGCAAAGGCGATGGGTTTGGTTTAATTTATGAATCTCACTATGTAGATGGTGAGTTTATTGGTACTGGTAAAATTATTGCTGCGGAATTTGTTAACCAAGGCCAGCGCTATGCTGCAATTCGCCACACTGACGGTAGTTTTTATACTCCTGAAGGGCGCAGCATGAAAAAAGCATTTTTACGTGCACCAGTTAGTTTTAAATATATAAGCTCAAGCTTTAACCCGCGACGTTTACACCCAGTAACGGGGCAAGTTAGAGCGCATCGCGGTATAGACTTTGCGGCGCGCACTGGCACGCCGGTAGTTGCCTCAGGTAACGGTAAAGTTATTAAATCGGGTTACAGTAAATATAATGGTAACTATGTATTTATTAGCCATGGCACACAGTACGTAACTAAGTACTTGCACCTTAATAAACGCCTAGTAAAAACAGGGCAAAAAATTAAGCAAGGTGAGCAACTCGGTACTGTTGGCTCTACTGGTCGTGTGACCGGTGCCCACTTACACTATGAATTTTTAGTTAATGGTGTTCATCGTAATCCTAAAACCGTTAAATTGCCTAAGTCAGAGCCGCTGCCACGTGCAGAGCTTGCCAAGTTTAAGCCTATTGCTGATAACTTTATTGCCCAGTTAGAGCGCAACCGCGAACTACAGTTAGCACTTAAGTAATATTAAATCATTATTAAAAAAGCCTTTGCTAGGTAACTTGCAAAGGCTTTTTTGTACCTATAATTTTTTTGCCTATGAATAATAGACTGACACACTAATTCATTAATACATAAATTAGCTGTACCACTAACGATACCATTACCAGTGGCCATATATACTTACTGTATTTTTTAGCGCCATCTAAGCCTATTTTACTTTGATACTTTTCTAATAACGGAATTAATATTAACAATGCGACAAACAAGCTAATTAAAATAACGAATATATTCATAGTAATACCTTAAGTGGGGGTCTAAATTAGGGTAACTCGTGCCCTTTGGCGCTGACATATAATGCATACCAATGCTCTCGGGTTAATTCTATATTTACAGCGCTGCACGATGCAGCCAGTCGCTTAGCATTAGTTGTGCCTATTACCGGTTGAATTAATGCCGGATGGCGCAGTAACCAAGCCAATACAATAGCCTCGGCAGACGTTCTATAAAGTGCTGCTAACTTATTAACTAATATAGCGGTATTAATATCTGCAGGTGATGCATTTTGCAGCTGTTTTCCTGAATATAATCCTTGGCATAAGCTACCCCAGCTTTGAATTTGTATTTCCTGCTCGGTGCAATATTCTATAAAGCCGGGAGTAAAGTTAATGTCTTTGCCATCGCGGTTACCGACATATACCCCCTCATCAACCCAGGCTGATTGCTTTAAGCTTGCTTCAATTTGGTTGGCAACTATGGGCATATCAAGGGCTGTTTGTAAAAACTGTATTTGTTGCTGCGACATATTAGACACCGCAAAATGACGTACTTTGCCACTTTCTTTTAAGCGACTAAATACCTGAGCTACTTCTTCAACTTGTATCAAAGGGTCGGGTCTGTGCAGCATAAGTACATCTAAATAATCAGTATTTAACCGCTTAAGAGAGCCCTCTACTGATTGCTCAATCCATTGCTTTGATAAGTCGTAGCGCTTTGGCCCTTGCTCATCGGCAAAACGAATTCCGCACTTTGACTGGATATAAATTTGCTCTCTCAGCTCTGGGCGCTGCTTAAGGACTTGGCCAAACACCTGCTCAGCTTTACCAAATGTATAAATATCGGCGTGATCAAAAAGATTAATGCCACCGGCTATTGCTGTATCTATACAAACATGTGCCTGCTGGGTATGAGTATTAGTTAAGGGGTCTTTATTCCAGCCTCCCCCAAGTCCCATACAACCAAATATGAGCTTGCTAACATTAGGTAAATATTTTGCCAAAGGAGTGTCATGCATGCCGGCTATCCTTAATTAATTACAAGTAGCTTACTGTAACAAAAACAGTCGATAAAAACCTATCTCTATAAATTAAGCATAAAAAAAAGCGCAGTAAACTGCGCTAATCGGTTGGATTTTAAAATTGATGTTAGCCAACAAGTGCTAATAAAATACCTGCTGCAACTGCACTGCCTAGTACTCCGGCAACATTTGGCCCCATTGCATGCATAAGTAAAAAGTTATGCGGATTGCTCTCAAGGCCTACTTTATTTACTACGCGCGCCGCCATGGGTACAGCCGATACTCCCGCAGCACCTATTAATGGATTAATCGGCGTTTTAGATATTTTATTTAACCCTTTAGCCATAAATACGCCCGAGGCTGTACCTATAGCAAAAGCCAGTGCGCCAAGCACTAAAATACCAATCGTCTCAACAGTTAAAAACTTATCTGCAGCAAGCTTTGAGCCTACAGCTAAACCTAAAAATATAGTTGTAACATTGATGATTTCGTTTTGAGCACTGTTACTTAATCTATCAACAACACCAGACTCTCGCATTAAGTTACCTAAACAAAACATACCAACCAGAGGTATCGCCGCAGGTAAAAACATTGCTGTTAAGCTAAGTACCATTAACGGAAAAATAATTTTCTCTTTTTTAGATACTTTACGCAGCTCTGGCATTTTTATTTGGCGCTCTTCAACCGTGGTTAATGCGCGCATAATTGGCGGCTGAATAATTGGCACTAATGCCATATACGAATAAGCAGCTACCGCAATCGCACCTAACAAGTCGGGTGCCAGTTTAGAGGCTAAAAATATAGCGGTTGGGCCATCAGCTCCACCAATTATCGCAATAGCCGACGCATCTTGCAGGCTAAATTCAAAACCAGGTACATAGTTAAGTAAAATAGCGCCAAACAGTGTAGCAAAAATACCAAACTGTGCAGCTGCACCTAATAGCAACATACGAGGGTTAGCAATTAGCGCACTAAAATCAGTTAACGCGCCTACCCCCATAAATATTAATAGTGGAAAAATACCGGTATCAATACCTACATAATACACATAATGCAGTAAGCCGCCGGGGTCGGATAAACCTGCCACCGGAATATTAGTTAATATTGCACCAAAGCCGATAGGTAATAATAATAGGGGCTCAAATTTTTTGGCTATTGCCAAAAACAATAATAAACAGCCTACCGCAATCATAATCAACGCTGGAAATGTAAAGTTAGCAATGCCTGTGGCATGCCAGAGGTTTAAAATACCATCCATCCTCTATTTACTCCTAAGCTAATGCAATCATAGCGTCGCCGGTAGTTACAGCATCGCCTTCACCAACTAACACTTCAGCAATTGTTCCGGTGTGCGTAGCGCGTATTTCAGTTTCCATTTTCATGGCTTCCATAATAATCACTACATCACCTTCATTCACAACTTGCCCTGCTTTTACCTTTATCTTAAAAATATTACCGGCTAAAGGGGCGTTAAGTGTTTCGCCTGATGCAACCGAAGCAGACTGAGGAATATGTTCTGAGTCTTTTAATGTAACTTCTTTAAGCTCGCCGCCTTGAGCTACAACAACGTCGTAAACTTTACCGTCTACTTTTACGCTGTATTGCTCAGCTTTAACGCTGTTGTTATTTGAAGCTGATTTAGAGGGAGCTTTATTGCTTTTATCTTCAACACAAGGAACTGGCTCAAATGCATCTGGGTTGTTACGGTTTTTAATAAACTTCAAACCAACCTGTGGGAATAATGCATACGTTAGTACGTCATCAATTTGCTCATCAGCAAGAGTTAAACCTTGCTCTTGTACTTCTTTTAATAATTCAGCCTCAAGCGTTGCAAGCTCAGGTGCAATATTATCTGCAGGACGGCAAGTAATTACCTCTGCTCCATCAAGCACACGCTCTTGTAGCTCTTTATTCATAGGTGCTGGTGTTAGGCCATATTCACCTTTTAATACGCCAGCTGTTTCTTTAGTAATTGTTTTATAGCGCTCACCCGTTAGTACATTAAGTACCGCTTGAGTGCCTACAATTTGCGACGTTGGTGTTACTAAAGGTAAAAAGCCAAGATCTTCACGTACACGTGGGATCTCAAGTAAAACTTCATTAAGCTTATCTGCTGCGCCTTGCTCTTTAAGCTGGTTTTCCATGTTAGTTAACATGCCACCAGGTACTTGCGCGAGTAAAATACGGCCATCAACCCCTTTTAAGCTACCTTCAAATGCCGCGTATTTTTTACGTACATCTCTAAAGTAAGCAGCAATTTCTTCTAGGTGATTTAAATCAAGCTCAGTATCACGCTCAGTCCCTTCAACTATCGATACAATAGTTTCAGTTGCGGTGTGTCCGTAAGTCATACTCATAGATGAAATTGCGGTATCAAGCATATCAATGCCTGCATCAATCGCTTTTTGATAAGTCGCAGTACTTAAACCTGTTGTGGCGTGGCACTGCATTGCAATTGGAATAGATACAGTTTCTTTTAGTGCTTTAATTAGTTTTTCAGCATCGTACGGCTTTAATAAACCCGCCATATCTTTAATACAAATTGAATGACAGCCTAAATCTTCCAACTGCTTAGCTAGCGTTAACCACATATCAAGCGTATGAACAGGGCTTACTGTATAAGAAATAGTCCCTTGGGCATGTGCGCCTACTTTTATAGCCGCTTTAATTGCCGTTTCAAGATTACGTACATCGTTCATTGCATCAAATATACGAAATACATCAACGCCATTTTTATGGGCACGCTCTACAAATTTTTCTACTACATCGTCAGCATAATGGCGGTAACCTAATAAATTTTGACCGCGTAATAGCATTTGCTGTTTAGTATTTGGCATCGCTTTTTTTAGTGCGCGAATACGCTCCCAAGGATCTTCACCTAAATAACGAATACACGAATCAAACGTAGCTCCACCCCACGACTCAATAGACCAATAACCTGCATCATCAAGCTTTTTTGCAATTGGTAGCATATCGTCAAGGCGCATACGAGTTGCTAACAATGATTGATGCGCATCACGTAGTACCAGTTCTGTTAATTTTAATTTAGCCATTTAAGTGCTCCTTTAATTATTGTTTGTTTTGTACTGAGCAATGGCAGCACTAATTGCGGCGATGTGCTCATTAGGCACACCTTGTGATTTAAAAGACGGTGTTCTGGCAGGTGTTGCAAGCTCAGGCTCTGTAAAGCGAGATACCAGCTTAGACATAACCGTAACGCAGGTAATTAATAATGACAGAAACACAAACACCCCCACCATACCGGTTAGCATTAAGTTGCTTGCTGTTGTAAGTAAAGCAGCGATATCCATTTTCCTCTCCTATAAAAATCATACCGAAATCAAAATAAAAAATCGTTTTACGTAAATAATTATTCACTGAATAATAACAAAAAACAGTGTTTTGTCTATAGCCTGTAAATTGGTAAAACCAATTTAAACAAAACTAACATGCTATTAATTAACTTAACACTACAAAAAGGACTAGATACGCGCTATTACATAGACAATAAAAATAGTGAATATAAATAAAAGTTATATAGGAGGCCTAAAACCCGTTAATAAAGCACTCAAAGTAAAGTGCTAACAACCACATTAGCATAAAGTAATTTCACCACTGGCAATTGGTCTTACCAAGCGTGTTTGCTAATTATTCAACCTTTTAAATAGCCGCCGTTATTTTTATTACTTACATAACAGTAAATAATACCCATTAGTAAAGTTCACAAGCGCTACTAAACTTTACTTATCACTACACAAATACAAGCAGCAAAATAACGTAGTTGTTATTAAGGCCACTAGGCTCGCAAATCAAGCGCTGCTATTAAATAGTCCCTTAACTCAGCTCACAAAGGTCAATATGCGTTAGCTTCTCTTATAAAAAACTAACATCCATAGTCACTTATATCAGTATGAATAAATTACACAGCAAAGCGTAAAACTTACCATTGAGTGCGCGCCGAAACAAAAAAAAATAAAAACAAACCATTGATTTAAAGGCAAAAAAACAATGGCACGTAACTCGCATTATATCTGTTGAGCAAATTTGATAAACCAAGGAGAATACAATGTTACGCTGGACAATCACTTTTTTAGTAATTGCTTTAATTGCTGCAGTGTTAGGTTTTGGTGGTATAGCAGGCGCCGCAGCGGGTATTGCAAAAATTATATTTTTTATATTTTTAATACTTTTAGTTATATCTTTAGTATCGGGTGCCCTACGTGGCAAAAAGCCCTAGGTAACAAACTAAAGCTTTAAAACTAATTAAAAATCATTTAAATCAAAATTTACAAGGAATTACATTATGAATTCGACAACTTTAAGAGCAGCACTAATTGGCCTATTCGCAAGTTTATTTATTATGGGTTGTGAAGATAACCATGCAGAAGATGCTGGTGAACGTATTGACGAAGCAGTAACTGACGTGCAAAACAAAGTTGAAGATGCATGTGAAGAAGTAAAAGAAGGTGTAAATGCAGAAGAAACAAACTGTTAATTCTTCTAATTTATTAAAAAAACGGCTCTAAAATGAGCCGTTTTTTATGCGTGTAATAAAATAACACCTAAACTTAAGATTGGATCTGATAAATAATAAACGCCAAAATGTTTATCTATTATGCAGTTATTTATTATATAACTGCGCATTTACTGGTTAGCTTGTTAAAATGCATATAATTATGTTTTAAGAACTCCTATATGACACTTACAACAACCTACACGCTTGATAAGCCTTATTTTTATGAGTGCTTTGACGAATCAGTTGCACATAGCAAGCGCGCGCAACCAAAATACTTTTTATTGGCACTATTAATAGCTCTCGGATTATTTGGGATTTATGGTTTAGACGATCATTACCTAGGATCTTTTCTGATCATGGTTGCGGTACTTGAATGTATTGCCTTTTATTATCGCCGACCTTGGTGGGTTACTAGACAAATGCTAAGCAAAGCCTCGGGATCTGAGGTCACCCTTACCTTTGACGAAGAAGGGATTAAATCAAGTAACTTTTATAAAAACACCCAACTTCTGTGGTCAGATATTAACGAAGTTATCACCACAGAGCGCGGCATACTATTAAAAAATAAAAAAGGCATGCAGTATATATCCAAGCATATATTAACTGCCGAAATACTTAATTTTATACACAAAAAAGCCACTCAGTGAGTGGCTTTTGGCAATAACTCAGTATGTAACTAAGTTATGTACATTGCTGATTAAGCATTGCCAGGTTCAGGGTTAGACTTTTCAGCTTGAATACGCATGTAAATTTCTTCACGATGCACTGAAACGTCTTTTGGTGCGTTAACACCGATTCGAACTTGATTCCCTTTTACACCTAGAACAGTAACGGTTACTTCGTCACCGATCATTAGGGTTTCACCTACTCTACGAGTTAGTATTAGCATTCTTTTGCTCCCTTGTTCCAATAAAATTATAAGATTCCGCTAAAACATTTTAATGAAAATCAGACTAAAAAGTAAGTAAAACCTATCAATCTATTCATTTTCTGTTAAAAATATCTTATGTAATGCACGAACAGCCAACTCTAGGTATTTTTCATCTATTAAAACCGATATTTTAATTTCTGATGTAGACACTAAAATAACGTTAATATTTTCTGCAGCTAATGCATCAAAAAATAAACTAGCAACACCCGAATGTGACTTCATACCCATACCAACAGCAGATACTTTAGCTACTGTTGTTAACCCAAAAATATTTTGTGCTGTTAACTGAGCTTGCTGCTCTGTTAAAACGTCTAATGCGTGTAAATAATCATTTGTGTGTACAGTAAAAGCATAGTCTACTTTGTCAACATTATGATTAACTTGATTAATCATATCTATTTCGATGCCGTTATCTGCAAAAAGTTTCAAAATCTTTGCAAGATATTGTGTACCACTCAGTACACCCTCTACATTTATCAAACATTCATCACGATTAAACGCAATACCCGAAACGACATTGCCAGGCATATCGCTCTCCTCAAAACTAATCAATGTACCAGCATCAGGGTAAAAACTTGATAGCACCCTAAGTGGCACATTGTGTTTTCCTGCTGCTTCAACTGAACGAATATGCAATACTTTGGCCCCTAAACTCGCTAACTCTAGCATTTCAGCAAAGGTGACTTGGCTCATTCGTCGTGCATTAGGTTCAACACGAGGGTCTGTAGTATATACGCCGTTAACGTCGGTATAGATCTGACATTCGTCAGCTTTTATTGCTCCGGCAATTTCAACCGCCGAAGTATCGGTACCGCCACGCCCTAATGTAGTTACATTTCCTTCAATGTCACGGCCCTGAAAACCCGTAATAATTGCAATACGGTTATGCTCAAGCTCATGTTTTAAACGCGTTGCTGCTACATCTGTAATACGGGCTTTACCAAACATATTATCGGTTAAAATATTAACCTGATCGGCTAATAAACTCACAGCAGAATGACCGCGCTTAATAATAGCCATAGCTAATAAAGCCACCGAAACCTGCTCGCCGGTGCTAAGTAATACGTCAAGTTCACGGCTACTTGGCCGAGTATCTATTTGTTTGGCGAGATTAATTAAGCGGTTGGTTTCTCCCGACATAGCCGAGAGCACCACAACCACTTGATGGCCTTGTTGTTTAGTTTTAACAACGAGGTCGGCAACCGCTTCAATTCGCTCTATTGAGCCAACCGAAGTGCCACCGAATTTTTGAACTATAAGTGCCACTTAAGCTTGTGTTTTCTCAGTAAACCAAGCTGTTACACTGTCTAATGCTGCAGTTAGGTTTTCTGGCTCAGAGCCACCTGCTTGTGCCATATCTGGGCGGCCGCCACCTTTACCACCTACTTGGCTGGCCATATGGTTAACTAGCTCACCAGCTTTAACTCTACCGGTTAAATCTTTAGTTACACCTGCAATTAAGCTCACTTTATCATCGCTTGCAACACCTAGTGCAATAACACCCGAGCCAATTTTGTTTTTAAGGTCGTCAACCATACCACGTAGCGCTTTTGACTCAGTGCCCTTAACGTTGGCTATTAATAGCTTAATACCGTTAATTTCTACTACTGAATCAAGTAATGATGCACCCGCAGCACTTGCTAGCTTATCGTTAAGTTGCGCAATTTGTTTTTCTAGCTGTTTTGATTTATCAAGCAGCGCAGTTACTTTTTCAAGTACTGACGCGCTGTCGGCTTTAACTACAGCAGCTACATCATTTAGCTTTTGCTCTTGCTCACTCA
The DNA here is from genome assembly GCF_015864805.1 of Pseudoalteromonas sp. NZS127. NCBI lineage: Bacteria > Pseudomonadati > Pseudomonadota > Gammaproteobacteria > Alteromonadales > Pseudoalteromonadaceae > Pseudoalteromonas > Pseudoalteromonas sp. NZS127. Next base: position 25,989 of record NZ_JADYWN010000020.1, read on the forward strand.
CGTAGGCAATCGCGTCAGCGCCGGTTACCGCTTCAATACGACGAACACCCGCAGCAATACCGCTTTCAGATACTATTTTGAATAAACCAATATCACCTGCGCGTTCAACATGTGTACCACCACAAAGCTCAATAGAGTAGTCCCCAATAGTAACTACACGTACTTCGTCATCGTATTTTTCGCCAAATAACGCCATTGCACCTTTTGCTTTAGCGTCATCTATTGCCATAAGCTCGGTACTTAACGCAAAGTTACAACGAATTTCATCGTTTACTACACGTTCAATTTCGCGTAATTCTTCTTTGGTAACAGCTTCAAAATGTGAAAAGTCAAAACGCAAACGCTCTGCTTGAACTAGCGAGCCTTTTTGACCTACATGTTCGCCTAATAATTGGCGTAGTGTTTCGTGTAATATATGCGTCGCAGTATGGTTTTTCTTGATGCGTTCGCGGCGTGCGTCATCAATTGTTGCTTCTACTTTATCGTTAAGACCAATACGGCCTTGTACTATACCGTGGTGTGCAAATGCATTACCTAATTTAGTCGTGTTAGTTACTGTAAACTCGCCACCAGCAACGCTAATTACACCTGTATCACCAACTTGGCCGCCCGACTCTGCATAAAATGGCGTACGGTCTAGTATTACAATGCCTTTTTGGCCATCTTCTAGTAATGAAACCGACTCACTGCCAGCAAACACTTCAACCACAGTCGCACTATGGCTAGTGGTGGTGTAGCCTTTGTAAGTTGTTTGTTTGTCTGACTTTAATTGATCGTTATAATCGGCACCAAATTTACCGGCCTGCTGCGCTGTTTTACGCTGCACCGCCATGCACTCTTCAAAGCCTTTATTATCAATCGTCATTTGACGCTCACGCGCCACATCTGCAGTTAAATCCGCAGGAAAGCCATAAGTATCGTAAAGTTTAAATACTAAGTCGCCAGGAATTACATCACCTTTAAGGTCGCTTAAGCTTTCTTCTAAAATAGCTAAACCACGCTCTAGCGTTTTACCAAACTGCTCTTCTTCAATGCGTAATACTTTTTCAATAATTTCTTGCTGCTTTGCAAGCTCTGGGTACGCTTGGCCCATTTGCTCAATAAGTGCAGCTACTAATTTATAGAAAAAGGCACCTTGTGCACCTAACTTATTACCATGGCGAACAGCACGGCGAATAATACGACGTAGTACATAACCACGGCCTTCGTTAGATGGCATAACCCCGTCAGAGATTAAAAATGCACACGAACGAATATGATCCGCCACTACGCGTAGTGATTTGTCGTCCATGTCTTGTGCGTTAGTAACACTTGCAGCAGCGGCAATTAAGCCTTTAAATAAGTCAATTTCATAGTTTGAATGCACGCCTTGTAAAATAGCAGCAATACGCTCAAGTCCCATACCTGTATCAACCGATTGCTTAGGTAGTGGCAGCATTGTTCCATCGTTTTGACGATTGTACTGCATAAATACTAGGTTCCAAATTTCGATAAAGCGATCGCCATCTTCCTCAGGTGATCCAGGAGGACCGCCCCAAATATGCTCGCCATGGTCGTAAAATATTTCAGAACACGGGCCACACGGACCGGTATCACCCATTGACCAAAAGTTATCTGCAGTGGCAATTCTAATAATGCGATCTGCAGGTAAGCCTATATCGTTAGACCAGTAGTTAAACGCTTCTTCATCGTCATGGTAAATAGTAACTAACAGTTTTTCTTTAGGTAGCTTTACTTCCTCTGTTAAAAACTTCCACGCAAATTTAATCGCGTCTTGCTTGAAGTAATCACCAAAACTAAAGTTACCTAACATTTCAAAAAATGTATGGTGACGCGCAGTATAACCAACGTTTTCTAAATCGTTATGTTTACCGCCAGCACGTACACAGCGCTGCGAGCTAGTCGCACGCGTATAAGGGCGGCTTTCTGCGCCTAAAAATACATCTTTAAATTGCACCATACCGGCATTGTTAAATAACAAAGTGGCATCGTTACCCGGTATAAGCGAGCTTGAAGGAACAACTTGATGTTGTTTGCTGGCAAAAAAGTCTAAAAACTGTTGTCTAATTTGTGCGGTAGTCATGTGCTGCATGTGAAGGTCTCACCCGTATTTACTGTGCTTGCATTGCAAAATCGATTTCATCGTAGCTAAAGCCTCTATACATTAGGTAGCGCACGCGCTTGGCCTTGTCTTTGTACTCGAGGTCTGCCGGTGTATTTGAATATTTTTTATTGTACGCATCCTGCGCCAGCTCAAACCAATCTACTTCAAGCTCTTCAATTACTTTTTCAAGTAATGAACGGTCAATCCCTTTGCCCATAGCTTCGCTTTGAATGCGCCTTAAGCCATGGCATTTAAATATGTGTTTTCTAACAAAGCCTTCACAGTAACGTTGCTCGTTTACAAAATTGTGCTTTTCGCACCAATCAAGCAAGGTTTCGATAAACTCATCTGTGGCTTCTTTTTTTTGTAATTTGAACGTTAATTCTCGGCGTGAATATTCTTGCCTTGATAACAACCAAAGTACATAGTTTTTTAATTTCTGCTTTAACTTATCATCCATTAAGCGTCAAAACGCCCACTAGATTCACTACTTAATGGCGTAATATTGCTATCGTCACTTGGTGGTACAACCGGCATAAAAATAGCTTGATAAGATACAAAAAAGCTAATGTAGCAAATAGGCATTAAAACCAACAAGGGTAAGAACGATAAAAACATCGAAAGCACAATAAATAACCCGCAAATAATAGCATAAACGCTTAGCGGTAAAATATTATAATAAAACACCATAAAGGAGTTTTTAAGAGCGCTAAAAATGCGCTGTTCTTTATTAAAGTAAACTAATGGAACCGCGTAAGCGAATGCAGTTAAATAAACCGACAACGCTAATAAAAATAGCACCACGCTTGCCATAGAGATACTCTCTAACATTTGACTAATTGCTATATTAGGATCTAAATCTGGCTGCGCCATAACCGCAATTGCATCGGCAAATAAACCGTTTGCTAATAATGCCATTAAAATACCCGCACCCATTTGGTACAAAGCCAAACGCAGTAAACCTAAACGATTACCTTTAGTGGTAATGGGCTTGAGAATATCAGCGAGCATAATTTTACCGCCTTGTTGCTTAGTAAGCACAGCCTGATAAAATCCTGCGGTTAAAAATGGCGTAGCTAAAGCCGCTACCACTTGTAATAGCGGTAAAAATAACGACAACAGGCCAACAATACCAATAAATAAATGCATAAAAATAAAAGTAAGCGGCTGGGTTTTAAAAATAAGCCAGCCCGCTTTAAACCACTTTAGGGCAGCATCGGCCTTAAAAACTCGTAATTGTGTAGACATAGTTACTCTTAATTTAAGGTTTTTTAATTTTTTTGATATCTAACATGTGCGAGCCATGTTTAATTTTGGTTTCTAAATACGCTTTATTACCCGCAACACCGGCTTTAATGTGTGCGTGCGTACCCACGACCGAATCAACCGTAATACCAGCATCTCTTAGTGCATTAAGCTTTTTAGGGTTATTGGTCATTAATTTAACGTGGGGTAAATTAAGCGCATTTAGCATTAGCACCGCATCCGAAAAATCACGTAAATCATCGGCAAAACCTAAATGATTATTTGCCTCATAAGTGTTCATACCTTGCGACTGCAACACGTAAGCATCTATTTTATTATACAAACCAATACCACGACCTTCTTGGCGTAAATACAATAAAATACCGCCTTGCTCGTGCATCATTTCAATACACTCATTTAACTGCTCACCGCAATCACAACGCGACGAGTAAAATACATCACCCGTTAAACACTCTGAATGCATACGAATAAGCGGTACATCTTGCTCTGTATCAGCGTTGTTAAACACCATAGCAATATGTTCTTTGCCATCTTTTAAATCAGTAAACGAGATAATTTCAGCGGGAATATCACTGTTCTTGCCAACATTAAGCTGAACTCTTGCTCTTACTTGCGCCACGACAAATCCAAATATTTAAATAACTACGACACGATAATGAAGTGATATTATCACAAAAGAATACAAAAAGATCGAAATCCAAGGGTATTTATTGCAATTATATGGCGACGAGAAGCTTAATTATCAATGCATAATTACAATATATAATTCTCACTAAAGCCCTTACTGTTTACCTTTATTTACATCAATTCATGACTAATTATAAGTAAATTGTTAATGTGTTAAAAAGTATAATAATTATAATATGGAACATTATGAAACCACATAAACTCGCCTTACTGCTTAGCCTTAACCTTTCAGTTATTACTACATCGGCTTTTGCAAGCGAAGCTACAAATGCTAACACTGCATTTTCTCAAGCGTACCAAAATTACTTAAGCGCCGTAGATACCAACGAAAACATACAACAAGCTGCCAAACTCGCTTACTCTTTAGGTGCTAAAGTATATGGCGATAACGCAGATAACACCGCAAATTTAGCCATTAATTACGCTAAAGCTATCAGCGGATTTAACCAGGAAGACGAAGCTAAACGCTACGAACTGTATAAACAGGCGTACAATATTTTAGCTAACAATCATGGTGAAAGCTCAGTCGAGACAATAGACGCCTTACTAGGTATGGCAAGCAATACTAAATCAGCGCGTCAGGCCGATAGCCAATTGGAACGTATAGTTGATATAGCAAAGGAGCTTAAAAAACCAAGATTTGTAGCCGACATGCAATTTGCTGCAGCCTCTTTGTTAGTTAAAAAGTTTGTGCCAGAAAAATACCGTTCTGCTAAACACTACGCCGAAGAAGCTGACGAGTATTACCAAGCAAACTTACCTGAAAACGCTGTAGAGCGTATCAAATCAGATTTTTTAATGGCCTCGTTTGATGAAGGTCGTAAAAAATATGATTCAGCAATTACAAGGTTAAACCGCATAGTCACCGTATTTGATAATAACTTAAGCTACGATCACAGCGCCGAGCTAAGCGCTCACTCTAAGCTTATAGCACTATACGAAAAGCAAGGCGAAAGTGAGCAAGCAACTAAGCACTGCTTAGCTATTGCTAAAATGGTGCCTTGGGAAGAAAGCCAAGAACAAACCCCGCTTTATCGTGTTAATCCTGACTACCCTATGGGCAAAGCACGCCAAGGTAAAGATGGCAGTGTAGTTATGGAATTTGAAGTAGACACCGCAGGCTTTGTTAAAAACGTGAGTGTGCTTGATTCAAATGGCGGCGTAACTTTTGAGCACTCGGCAAAAAAAGCAGTAGAGCAATGGCGCTATGCTCCTAAATTTGAAGATGGCATACCTGTAACAGCAAAAACCCAAGTACGGCTCGACTTCAAAATTAACCGATAACTTAGTGAACTCCCCAGCGACTAAAGATCACAGGGTTTTCTCGCTAAGTAATCATAAATTTTCTAATAAAAAAGGCGCAATTTAGCGCCTTTATTAATTCACTATAACGCACAAAGCCATTACTTAAACATTGGCTGTTAATTTAGCTAATATTTTATCACTTGCTGCTTCAATTAAATCTAGCACCTTTTCAAAACCATCGTCCCCACCATAATAAGGATCGGGAATAGCACTTACAGCCTGCTCACCAAACTCTAAAAACAGTGCAAGCTTATACTGTAAATGTGCTGGGCAACGCTGAGTTAAATCGGCTAAATTTTGTTTGTCGGCGGCTAAAATCAAATCGAATTCAGTAAAATCACTACTGCGCACTTTACGCGAATAAATCCCTTTGAAGCTATAACCTCGTTTTTCGCCCGCCTGCATAGATCGGCTATCTGGTGAATTGCCTTCGTGATGACCTATAGTACCGGCCGAGTCAACTTTAACGGTAATACCTAACTGCTCAGCACGTTTTTTTAATACCGCTTCAGCTGTAGGCGATCGACAAATATTACCTAAACACACAACCAGTATTTTTTTCATAGAGCCTCCCTCTAAACTAAACGCTGTTAATTACTGAACTAAATAACCTAAACACTATTGCATTGACGCAAGCATAGCCTGCTCACTTTGTAATAAAGTTTGCATTGCTGGTAATGCTTTTACACGCTCAAAAAGTGCAGCTAAATTTGGCCAGCGCTGTGCATTAATCTGCTCGCCCGCATGCTGCATATTGATTATCTGCGACGCAAACGCTATATCAGCAAGGGTTAACGCGTTACCTACAAAGTAATCATTATGACCTAGCACGCCTTCAAGGTAGTCAAAGTGCGGTGGTAACTGCTCATTCATAGCCAACTTTACTAAACTTTCATCACATACTTTTTGCATACCTAAATTAATTACTCGCTGTTGAAACACAGTAAAAGTAGTTAATGGGGCAAGTTCATAATCAGCATATTTTTCTAACCAGCGTACCTGAGCAGTCTGCTCGACAGTGTCGCCAAGTAATGCTGTATTCCCTGTGTATTTATCATCAAGGTATTGGCAAATAACACTCGAATCAGCCAGCACTAAATCACCATCTTTAAGCGCTGGTATACGCCCTAATGGATTTAACTCAAAAAACCAAGCCGGTTGATTAAACGGCGACACTATTTCTAACTTATAATCTAACTGCTTTGCAGCCAAACACAGACACACCTTGCGTACATAAGGAGAAAGAGGTACGCCATAAACAATTAAACTCATGTTAAACCCTTATCAGAAGAAAAAAGCGCAACTAATACGCTAATTAAAAAGCTATTTAATACTTAAAATCGTTTTAAAATTGCTTTAAAAGTTCTTTAAAATACTTGCATCATAGTCATTGGCATCAAGTGTTAAATTATACTTAGCCGCCACACTATCCAGCTCAGCTTGCTTAATTGCTAAGTCATCCATAGTGATTGTATTGTCATCGAGCTGCCATAACAATTTAGAGCCCGCGTAGCTGTAATGAATGGCTAATAACGCATCGGCATTACCTTCACGCCCGGCTTTTTTTAGTTTAGGCATTTTACGGGTTACTTTATTAAGCGCTTGTTTAAGCTCCCACACATACACCACTTCAATCATAAACGGATGCGTGCGGTATTTATTAAGTAACCACGCAAGCCCTAATGCGCTAATAACAACGCCCGTTACGTTCCAATGAAAGTGAGTGCCGCTCTCATCAGGAAACAAAGCAATCAGCGTTTGCGATATAGCTAAGCTCCCAACAGCTAAACCCACAGCACAACCGGCAATAACACGGTTTAAATGCTTACGATAACGCGCTTTATTTATTTCAATGAGTTGCATAACAGCCTAAAATTAAGTGAACAAAATATAACTGCCGCCATTGTAACTAAACAATCCACTTATCGAAAAATCTATTTGCGTTCTTTTTGATTTAACAACAGCATTAGTGCGATTAGCCCTCTGCAACGTTAGGAGCTGTTAATCAATGGTTAGCCAACGAATTAATTTGCACTGCGTCTAGATGCGTAGGATAGTAACCAAATAATCGCTGTAACTGTATAGGACTACCATGCTTAAACTACTATTTGCTTCAAGTTTAATTTTTTCTTCTTGCTCGGTTTTGAGTAACAATTTAACAACCGAAGAGCAACGAATTGAAGCCGCTACCCACGCCATGCCTCAGGTGCTAATGGCCTTTGCTGATGAGGTGAATCAATTTGAACAGCAATGGAAAAGCCTTAACAACTTTCGGCATGCAACTGACTTAATCGCTGATTATTCAAGTCAATTATGGTTAAACGCCAAACAACGCATTGTTACAACTAAAAACTACGATGATCGCGAGCTTTACTGGGCACGATTACTTTCAAGTAAAATAATTCGCTCTGTTAAGCCAAAATTTACCCTCTCAGTTGCTGAGCAAAATAACCTTTTAACTCAGTTAGAAAAAGGCAGTCGCGGTCATAACGACCTCAGTTTTACTAAAAGCAGCACTAAAAAAATTATCCTTACCGGCTTTGACCCCTTTTTATTAGATAAAAACATAAATCAAAGTAATCCATCTGGAGTTGCTGCCCTCTTGCTAGATGGTCAAGTAATTAACTACCAAGGTATTAGCGCTGAAATTAACACCGTTATGGTGCCCGTTCGTTATGCCGACTTTGATCAAGGTATAATCGAAGCACTCCTCGCGCCTTATTACGCCCTGAATAATGTCGATATGATTGTTACTGTAAGCATGGGTCGCAAAGATTTTGATTTAGAAAGATTTCCCGGTAAGCGCCGCAGCGTAACTGCCCCAGACAATGCCAATATTATATTTGGCGGGTCACAAACAGCTCCCTTGCTCCCAAGTTTAAATAACCAGCCACTGCCAGGTAACGAATTTGTACAATTTAGCCTTCCCGTGGCAAATATGCAGCAAGCACAAGGGCCGTATAAGGTTATTGATAATCATAAAATCACTACCTTAGAAAAAACTTACGAGCCTGCAACACTTGCCGAGCTGCAAAATAGCATTGCCGTAAATGGCTCTGGCGGTGGATACCTGTCTAATGAAATTTCGTATCGCAGTATACGCCTTCGTAATCAACTTAATTCAACCATTCCAACAGGCCATATTCACACACCCAGAATCCAACAATTTGAGCCGAAAACGGAAGCAAAAATAGTAAAGCAAATTACCGCAATGCTAGAGCACAGCTTAAATGCGTTGTAAGTAGCTGACCTGTCGGATGGCGCGGCTGCGCCGCTTATCCGACCTACGTATAAACAAAAAGCCTGCAAATTTGCAGGCTTTTTGTCATTCAAAATGAGTAATCATAAACGCGCTTATAAAACAATTATGCTCGTTACTAAGTAGGCTATAAGTGTCAGGCCACCAGCGAACAAGGCATAGGGTAGCTGGGTTTTAACGTGAGTAAGTAAGTCGCAGCCCGATGCAATTGCCGATACTGCGCTGGTGTCGGATATGGGCGAGCAGTGATCGCCAAATATACCGCCACCTAGAATAGCACCTAATACCAACGACGGCGGCAAACCCAATGCTTGAATAAGCGGCACGCCAATAGGGATTAAAATTGCAAAGGTGCCCCACGATGTACCCGTAGTAAACGACATAACCGCACCGGTTAAAAACAGTGCCGGTACCACCAAGTAAATAGGGAGGTAATCGCCCACTAAAGATGCCACAAACACACCAGTACCCAACTCTTTTAAGCTTGCTCCTAAAGTTAACGATAACAATACAATGCCTACTAGTGGCAGTAATTCGCCCATCCCTTTAAAGCCTGTTTCAACTAACTTATGGTGGCTAAATTGGCGTGATGCTAGCATTAAAAAGTAAGCTACAACTATGGCTAAAACGGTTGCATACAATACCGACTTTGAGCCACTACCTTCTGCCAATACACCGTTACCTGTGTAAAACATAAAGCCCACCATGCTAACAATCAGCGTAATAAGGGGCACTAACATAAAGCGTGCTTTAGAGCCTTTTACTTCTTCTTTTAAGTCAGTTGTTTGTAGCTCTAGTTTTTGCTCAGCTTGTTTCATTGGGCCATGTACTTTATCAAACGCAATGGTGTAAAAAACAATAACAAGCGTGATTATGGCGTAAAAGTTATAGCCTACGCTGCCCCAAAGTACCGATACAGCCGATTCACCTAACTCGTAGTTACTTAATAACCCCAGTACAAATGCGCCCCAACCATTTAGTAATATTAAAATACATACCGGCGCACTGGTGCTATCGATAATATAAGCTAAGCGGGCGCGGCTCATTTTAAATTTATCGAATAATCCGCGCGATAAAATACCTGCAGTAAGTACACTCAGGTTTGACTCTATAAACACCGCAATGCCAGTAAACATAGTTAAAAAGCCAACTTGACGCTTACTTTTCGCTATACCTTTGTTCATTAACATATTAACGGTAGCGGCTACTCCACCCGACTCGCGAATGTAGGCAAGCAAAGCACCAATCAAAATACTAAAAATTAAAATACGGGTATTGCCGGGCGAGCTTGCTACGCTAACAATACGTTCAATAGTGTTTAAAAAGGTATTAAATACACTACTGCCCTCCCCCTGTAATGCGAGTAAAAACTCTGACGAAGCCACTGCAAGCAACAGCGCCATAATGACCTCTTTGCGCCAAAATACGACAGCAATGGCGATTAACGGCGGTAAAATAGAATACCAAGACATAAATTAACCTTTATTTTAGTGTGCTTATTTACGGGGTAAATATTTTACACTTTGTTATCTAGCTTAAGTTTTACAGTCAAAACCCATTTAAGTAAACCACTAAGCACATTGATATATGCTATTTATACTGTCAGTTTATTGATTTAATAACGCTTCGTATATTAATGAAACAACCGAGCCATATTGTGCAGTTTCATAATTTTTACCACTAAATTGATAACTTTTTTGCGAGCCTGTAATTGGCGTATGCCGCGCATTAGTTAATAAAATAATCGCTAAGTCGTAAACGGGATCAATTACCGTTACTGTGCCTGTCCAACCTGTATGCCCATAAGCCTGTGCGCTTGCGTAAGGGCCAAAGTGCCAACGCCTTGCTTGGTTGTTACCAGCAAGCCTAAAGCCCAGCCCGTAGGTTTCATCGCTACTTTGTGGGGTTAAAAACTGCGCCAAAGCACTTGCACTAAAAAGCTGCTTATCGCCGTAACCACCATTATTTAATAGTAGCTGACAAAGTATGGCTAAATCTGGCGCATTACTAAATAACCCCGCGTGCCCTGCTACGCCACCTAGAGAATAGTACGCACGCTCGTCATGTACTTGGCCTTGTAAAACATGGGTGCGAATATTATCAAATTTGATTCGTCCGTCTCGCGTGTTACCACCCAGCTCTGTGGCGGCAAATTGCTGAGCATTAAAGCCTTTTTTAAGGGGGTTAAACACAGTGTTATGCAATTTTAATGGCGCATATACTTGTTGCTCTAGGTAATCGTCAAGTGAAAGACCGGTTATACGCTCAACCAATACTCCTAAAATCATGTAATCAATGTCTGAATAAACATGCTGCCCGAGCGATTTTTCGCTAAGTGGCACACTGGTAAGTAAGAGCTTTTTTGTAGTATGGCTATTTTGTGAGTAAAACACATCGCCATTGCTACTGTCTTTACGATGAAAATCAAACACCGGCGGATAGCCTGCGCTATGCGTGAGTAAATCTTTTACGCGTCGCTGCTCTCGACCATCGCCTTGATACTCTGGTAAATATAATTGCACTGGTTTATTAATATTTAATAGGCCTTCGCTTACTAACTTCATTAATGCAAAGTTGGTAGCAAATATTTTAGTATTAGAGGCTAAGTCAAATAAGGTATCAGTTTGCATTGGCTCTGGGCGTAATAGCATTAAATCGTTCTGTTGATACTGTTTTGCATCGCCATAAGCAGTTAATTTAATTAACTCACCACTTTTTACTACCGCTAAAACAGCACCAGGAAAACCCGCTTTAATATCTCGCTCTATTAATGCATCTACCTCACTAAAATTAGCCTGCTGATGCGACGCTTTATTTAAAGTAGGAAACGCAAAGCGCAGCGTTAAACTTGCTCCCGCTGGTTGAATGTTTGCAACTTTAAAGGTGTTAACCCCGTTATGCGTTAGCTTAGCTAAACTATATTGGTACACAGTATTAGCGCCGAGCAATTGCTTAATATTAAGCAGTTGATTATTTATATAAATGTCGGCACTTTTAGCACTATGATTTTGAATTAACAGCTGCCCATGGCCTTTATAGGCTTTAAACGTGCCGCGATTATTTACATACTCACGGCTACTAGGGTTTGGCTCAGGAAAGGTAACAATTACTTGCGCATTAGGCAGCTCAACAAGTTTACTTTGCGTTAATAGCGCCTTGGGCTCGAGCGGCTCTACAGAGGAGCTACATGCCCCCAGCATAAAACTTAAAGCCACTATTAATAACTTTTTTATACTGTAATAATTTTTATTTTTTAAATATAAGTACATAAGCTGCCTTTTACTCATATAACAAATAAGGTGCTCTTTGCTGTTTAAATTGCATCAGGGCCGCCTGCCAAGTTTGCTTTATTTGTTGTGCCGATTGCCCCGCCTCAATAGCTAAGCGCAGCTTATCGGTACCTGCTAACTTATCCATAAAATCAGCGCGCTCAAAAAACGTAATATCATTATTATTAAGCTGCTTATAAGCACTTATTAAGTAGCTTAAATCTAACCCTTTAGTGGTGGCTTGGCGTAAGTCGAGCCCCTGCACAGCTTGGTTTTTAAATTTAGGGTTTAGGGCCGCGCCTTTAATAGCGCGCGGGGTAAAACTAAACTCCCCTAAAGCAACCGGTGAATAACCTATAACCTGAAACGCAAAATCGGTGCCTCTGCCAATACTAATTGGCGTGGCTTCAAAAAAGCACAGTGACGGATAAAGCGAAATAGCAGTATCATTTGGTAAATTAGGGCTTGGCTTTATCGGTAAACTATAGCTAGTTGCGCGTGTATAACCACTAACTGGGATCACATTAAGCTCTAAAACAGCTGCTTGATTTATCCAGCCTTCACCTTTGATCATGTTTGCAAGCTCGCCCACAGTCATACCATGAACTATAGGAATGGGGTGCATACCTACAAATGACTTAAATTGCGGCTCTAATATGGGCCCATCAACATAAGCAATATTTGGGTTTGGTCTGTCGAGTACAATAAACTCAACCTCTTGTTCGGCAGCTGCTTCCATCATGTAATGCATAGAGCTTATATAAGTATAAAATCGCACACCCACATCTTGAATATCAAAAATTATTACATCAACATCAGCTAAAACTTCGGCGCTCGGTTTTTTATTGTTGCCGTAAATGGAAATAAGTGGAATACCTGTTTTACTATCAACGGCATTTTTTACGTGCGCCCCCGCATCGTGATCGCCACGAAAGCCATGCTCAGGTGCAAATATTTTAGTTATGTTTACGTTTTTTTCCCGCAGGCTATCTACTAAATGGATTTTTTCTACTGTTGATGTTTGATTAACCACCAGCCCTACGCGCTTATTTTTTAACTGCGGTAAATACTTTGTGTATTGCTGCGCCCCCACAACAATTGAACCTTTAGCTTCATCAGCTTGTACGCTGAGTATTAAAGTAGCGCTAAAAATAAAAAACAACGTAATAAATAGGGTTTTAAACATACTGCAATATCCTTTTAAACAAGGCGTTTAAAGTAACATAGGTAATAAAAAAGAGCAGCTTTAGAAAGGTGTTAAGTAATTAGAACCTGCCGTTTCTCTCGCGAACAAATTCTCAGTTAACAGGGATGGCAATCTACAATTTTCACTTTATTTTAGGCATAAAAAACCGACTCAAATGTCGGTTAATTATGAAAGTGGTGGGCACAGGACGTATCTTGTAAGAGTGAACCTGTGACCGCACGGTTCTCGGCCACACAATAATTTCACTTTATTTCAGGCATAAAAAACCGACTCAAGTGTCGGTTAATGTATGAAAGTGGTGGGCGCAGGACGTATCTTGTAAGAGTGAACCTGCGAGTGCTCGGTTCTCGGCCACACAATAATTTCACTTTATTTCCGGCACAAAAAAACCGATTCAAATGTCGGTTAATGTATGAAAGTGGTGGGCGCAGGACGTATCTTGTAAGAGTGAACCTGCGAGTGCTCGGTTCTCGGCCACACAATAATTTCACTTTATTTCAGGCATAAAAAAACCGACTCAAGTGTCGGCTAATTATGAAAGTGGTGGGCGCAGGAGGATTCGAACCTCCGACCGCTCGGTTCGTAGCCGAGTACTCTATCCAGCTGAGCTATGCACCCACTTTCATTNCGAACCTCCGACCGCTCGGTTCGTAGCCGAGTACTCTATCCAGCTGAGCTATGCACCCACTTTCATTGTTTGCTTATTTAAACTCTAAGCGGAGTGTATAACTTTAAAATAAAAAAACCGATTTTCATCGGCTTATTTTTCTTACACTTAAAAGTGTATGAAAATATGAAAGTGGTGGGCGCAGGAGGATTCGAACCTCCGACCGCTCGGTTCGTAGCCGAGTACTCTATCCAGCTGAGCTATGCACCCACTTTCATTTTTACTTTACTTGTTTTTACTCTAAGTGAGAGTCTATAAAGTGGTGGGCGCAGGAGGATTCGAACCTCCGACCGCTCGGTTCGTAGCCGAGTACTCTATCCAGCTGAGCTATGCACCCACTTTCATTTTTACTTTACTTGTTTTTACTCTAAGTGAGAGTCTATAAAGTGGTGGGCGCAGGAGGATTCGAACCTCCGACCGCTCGGTTCGTAGCCGAGTACTCTATCCAGCTGAGCTATGCACCCACTTTATAGTTTACTTATTTTAACTCTAAGCAGAGCTTTTGCTTATTTAAACTCTAAGCAGAGTTATTAAAGTATGGTGGGCGCAGGAGGATTCGAACCTCCGACCGCTCGGTTCGTAGCCGAGTACTCTATCCAGCTGAGCTATGCACCCATACTTTAAAACTTACAAAACATGCCATTTAAAAATGGTGGAGAGGGAGGGATTCGAACCCTCGATAGAGCTACAAACTCTATACTCCCTTAGCAGGGGAGCTCCTTCGGCCACTCGGACACCTCTCCGTCTTGTGGGGCGTATAATAAAGAGTTCAGAAAATATGTCAAACACTTTTCTACCAAATGTGCCTATATGGTTATAGATTGTGCATCTAGTTAGTTTTAATGTGTAATTAGTTTGAAATTCAAACAACTTTTAACTTTTTTCTGGTGGGTTAACGCCTAACACAGGCACTAAATCATCATTTAACTCTGCAAGATACTGCTCTTGATAACCTAACTTTTGAAACTCTGCAATACAGGCTCGGTAAAAGGCTTGTCTTGCATCTTCTGTTTCGCAGTTATTGATTGGGTTTTCAATACGTTTATTTTTCATATTATTATTTATAAATCCATTTAATCTTTTTATTTAGAGCCTTAAATCAATCCTCTAAATTTCCATCGTAGTGTAGCGAACAACTTTACATAAATGCAACAGTGCGTTTAAAAAACACTCAGATTAAAAAGTTATAGCCCAGACACAAAAACGCCGCATTTAAGCGGCGCTTTATTACTTTACATTATTAAGCTTAGTCGGCTTGCGGGCGCATATGCGGGAACAAGATAACGTCTTTAATGGTTGGAGAGTCAGTAAACAGCATTACTAAACGGTCAATACCAATACCTTCACCTGCAGTTGGTGGTAAGCCATACTCTAGTGCGCGTATGTAGTCTTCGTCGTAATGCATTGCTTCATCATCGCCTGCGTCTTTCTCTTCAACTTGACGAGTAAAGCGCTCTGCTTGGTCTTGTGCATCGTTAAGCTCAGAGAAACCATTAGCCAGCTCACGTCCGCCAACAAAAAACTCAAAGCGGTCTGTAACAAATGAATTTTCATCGTTACGACGTGCCAATGGTGATACTTCCCATGGGTAGCCGGTAATAAACGTAGGTTGAATAAGCATGTGCTCTGCTGTTTCTTCAAATATTTCACACAAAAATTTACCTGGGCCCCAAACACAGTTTTCAGGAATTTTAACGTGTACTTGCTTAGCGTACGCTTTTAATTGTTCAAAATGGTTTTCTGGGTCGTTAAACACTGCCGCATCAAACTCAGGGTTATATTTTAAAATTGCGTCGCTCATGCTTAAGCGCGTAAACGGTTGACCAAAATCGTATTCAACTGAGTCAATTACTTCGCCGTTTTCGTCTTTAGTTGTGTTAACTACCACAGCACTACCAAGTACGTTTTCTGCAACTGTACGTAGCATGTCTTCGGTAATGTTCATCAGATCGATGTAATCAGCGTATGCTTGGTAAAATTCAATCATAGTGAATTCTGGATTGTGACGCGTAGATAACCCTTCGTTACGGAAGTTACGGTTAATTTCGAATACGCGATCAAAACCACCTACCACTAAACGCTTTAAGTACAGCTCAGGCGCTATACGTAGGTACATGTCAATATCAAGCGCGTTATGGTGTGTTACAAACGGGCGTGCCGATGCACCGCCAGGAATAACCTGTAGCATGGGTGTTTCTACTTCCATAAAATCGCGGTCTGCTAAAAAGCGACGAATGCCTTCAACTACTTGTGAGCGAATGCGGAATGTTTCACGCGTTGCTTCGTTAGTAATTAAATCAACGTAACGTTGACGGTACTTAGTTTCTTGATCTGATAAGCCATGGAATTTTTCTGGCAACGGGCGAAGTGACTTAGTTAATAGTTGGTACTCTGTCATTTCTACGTATAAATCGCCTTTACCCGATTTATTAAGCGCGCCTTTAACACCAATAATATCGCCAGTATCTAGTTGGCCATATTTTTCTTTTAAATCTTTTTGCACATCTTTAGACGCATATGATTGTACGCGGCCTTTCATGTCTTGAATTACAAAAAATGGTCCGCGCTTTGCTAAAATACGTCCAGCAATAGACACTACTTGTTGTAACTCTACTAATTCTTCTTTGCTCTTATCACCAAACTGGGCTTGCAAATCTGCCGTGTAATGCTCACGACGGAATTGGTTTGGATGACCGTTGGCTGGGCAATTTTGGCGTATAGCATCTAATTTGCCACGACGCTCAGCGATTAACTTGTTTTCGTCTTGGATTTGATCAGTCATTTTTTTAGCTCTTTATTAGCTTGGTGGTTATAAACCAGATTTTAAGCTGGCTTCTATAAATTTGTCTAAGTTGCCGTCAAGTACCGATTGGGTATTACGGCTTTCAACGCCTGTACGTAAATCTTTAATGCGAGCGTCATCGAGTACGTATGAACGAATTTGACTGCCCCAACCAATGTCCGACTTTGAGTCTTCTTGGGTTTGTTTTTCAGCATTTTGTTGTTGTAACTCTAGCTCAAACAGTTTTGCTTTTAACTGTTTCATTGCTTGGGCTTTATTTTTATGTTGTGAGCGCTCATTTTGGCACTGCACTACGGTATTTGTTGGTACGTGCGTAATACGAACCGCTGATTCAGTGGTGTTAACGTGCTGACCACCTGCGCCCGAGGCACGGTAAACGTCAATACGTAAGTCAGACGGGTTCATATCAATTTCAATATTGTCGTCAACTTCTGGGTAAACAAATGCAGAGGCAAACGAAGTATGACGACGACCACTTGAGTCAAACGGGCTTTTTCGCACTAAACGATGCACGCCAGTTTCGGTACGTAACCAACCATACGCGTATTCGCCAACAAAGCGAACTGTTGCGCCTTTAATTCCTGCAACATCGCCGCCAGTAGCTTCCACTAATTCAACTTTAAAGCCTTTAGCTTCGCCCCAGCGTAAATACATACGCAGCAAAATATTACACCAGTCTTGTGCTTCAGTACCGCCAGAACCAGATTGTAAATCAAGGTAAGCGTCGTTTGAGTCATGAGGACCGCTAAACATACGACGAAACTCTAACGCTTCTAGTTGCTCGTTCAAGTCTGCTAGTTCGCTTTGTGCTTCATCAAAGGTTTCTTGATCTTCGGCTTCTACAGCAAGCTCAAGTAAGCCTTCAACGTCGTCAGTACCCGTCACTAAAGTATCGATAGTTTCAACAACAGCTTCTAATGCCGACTTTTCACGGCCGAGAGCTTGTGCGCGTTCAGGTTCATTCCATACGGCTGAGTCTTCAAGTTCGGCGTTAACTTCTTCTAAGCGTTCTTGTTTAAGAGCATAGTCAAAGGTACCCCCGAAGCAACTCAGTACGTTCGCGAATTTCCTTGATTTGGTTAATCACAGGATTCACTTCAAACATGGTCATTACTCCAAAATGGCTAGGTTATTACGCCCCTTAAAAAGGAATTAACGCAATATATTATCGTCAAATGATAAAAACGCCCGATTTTAACAAAAAACCGTGCGCTTTATTAGCACTTTATGCGATCTATTCTAGATATTTTTTAGCTGGCTTTTTCTAGCTCTCGGATAATTAATTGCAGGGTGAACTTGCCTCTAAACTCATTTATATCGAGCTGATACGCTGCTTTAACAAATTGTGCGTTGTTATCTGGCCATTCTTTTACATCAATGCCAAAAGCTATGGCATCAACTAAGCGGCCTGATTGATGTTTTAATACTAGTTTTAAATGCTTTTCGCCCACTATACGCTGCTGAATTAACTCAAATGTGTGCTCAAATACCGGTTCAGGAAATTGCTGCCCCCAAGGGCCCGCTTGTTTTAATTGCTGGGCAAAATCCATGGTAAAACACTCATTTGGCAACTCGCCATCGGTAAATACAATGCAGCGTTTACTTTCTTCACTAAGCTGGGCGCTAACGGCAGTATCAAAGGCGTGTTTAAATTCGCTAAATTGCTGCTCATTAATACTTAAACCGGCCGCCATGGCATGGCCACCAAACTTACTAATTAAGTGCGGATCGGCCGTACTTAGCCCTTCGAGTAAATCGCGTATGTGCAGCCCTTCAATTGAGCGACATGACCCTTTTATCTCACCGTTTTCGCCACCCGCAAATACAACTGTTGGGCGGTGGTATTTTTCTTTTAAACGCCCGGCTAAAATACCGATAACACCTTGGTGCCAATCCTCTTGGTATAAACAAATAGCGTCGGGAATATTGTCATCATTAAACGCTAACTTATCAAGCACAGCTTGCGCTTCATGCTGCATGCCTTGCTCTATTTCGCGGCGTGCAAAGTTTAAGCTATCTAGCTCACTAGCAATGCGCCTAGCTTGGTTTATATCGGTACTGAGTAAGCAGGCTATGCCTAAACTCATGTCATCTAAACGCCCTGCGGCATTTAAGCGCGGAGCAAGCGAAAAACCAAAGTCGCTGGCACTCAATCTTGAGGCATTACGATTAGCAACCTCAATGAGGGCAGTAATGCCTGGGCGAGTTTTACCACTGCGAATACGCGCTAGTCCTTGGTGCACCAATGTCCGGTTATTGGCATCAAGCGCCACTACATCGGCTACAGTACCAAGCGCAACTATGTCGAGCAGGTCGGCTAAGTTAGGCATAGGCTGCTGCGCAAAATGATTTTGCTCACGCAGTGTGCTTCTAAGGGCAATAAGTAAGTAAAAAGCCACACCAACACCTGCAATCGATTTAGACGGAAAGCTGCAGTCGTGCCTGTTCGGGTTTACTATGGCATCAGCATTAGGGAGTGTTTCGCCCTGTAGGTGATGGTCGGTAACCAGTACTTTAATATTGGCGGCTTTTACAATATCAATACCCGCAATACAGGAAATACCGTTATCGACTGTAATTACTAAATCGGGTTTAAGCTGTACTATTTGCGCAGCTAACGCCGGGCTTAAACCATAACCTAAGCTAAACCGATCAGGTACTAAGTAATCTAAATGAGCAAAGCCAAACATGGCCAAGCCTTGCATTAATGTAGCGGTACTGGTTGCACCATCAGCATCAAAATCGCCAACAATTAAAATATGGCTTTGGGCATGTAGCGCCTCAATTAACAAGTCGCAGGCTTTGTCCATATCTTTAAATAACTTAAAGTCGTGTAATGTGGCAGCGCTGTTATTTAGCTCATCGGCATGGGAAACATTTCGCGTGGCATAAATTTGCTTAATTACAGGGTGTAAATGACTCGGTAAATGTGAATCATCGACGTTTTCGCGCGTTTGGATCGTTTTTTTCATGCAGATTTTTAACTTATTTAGTTCATCATAAATATACAAAAAAAGGCCTTTCGGCCTTTTTTATGCGCACCGTAAATTTAATTACTATGGGGCTTTACTGGCGTTAAGCGCAGCGCTTAATGCGGCAGCTGGCTGGTAACCTGGGATCATGGTGCCATCTTCTAAAATAATAGCAGGTGTACCGGTAACACCAAAGCTTTGACCTAGCTGATAATGCTCAGCAACTGGCGCACTACAACCTTTAACTGCTGTAGTGTTTGAGCCACTTTTAGCTTCGGTTAGTGCTTCTTGTTGATCTTTAGCACACCATACGTTCATTAAGTCATTATAACCTGAACCTTGTAGGCCACCGCGCGGAAACGCTAAATACTTAACGGTAATACCCGCTTCAAGTAAATCATCTAGCTCACGGTGTAATTTACGACAATAACCACAGCTAATGTCGGTAAATACGGTAATGCTATGTTTTTCGTTAGGTGCTTTGTACACTATCATCGAATCTTCGTATTCTTTTAACCCAGATTGGCGCACGCCATTTAGTGCTTTTTCGGTTAAATTACTACGATTATTTAAGTCTATAAGTGTCCCTTGCATTAAAAACTGTCCGTCTGGGCTTGCATAAAGCACACCTTGATTAGTGATCAGTTCTTTTAAACCCGCTACTGGGCTTGGGTTTATTTGCTTAACGGTAACACCAAGCGCGGCAAATTTAATAACAATAGGATCATTAGCGTTAGGGGCTACAGCCACATCATTCGCTACGGCACTTAAACTAGTGCATAACATGGCACCTGCTAACATTAATTTTTTCATAATTCTTCTCTATTTTTATAAATACATATCAATTGACCGGCTTAGTGATAATAAATTTCATATTAAGCACGTGGATGATGCTGCGCATGTACCGATTTTAATCGCTCATTTGCAACATGCGTATATATTTGGGTGGTTGATAAATCACTGTGTCCTAACATCATTTGAACCACACGTAAGTCTGCCCCATGATTTAATAAGTGGGTTGCAAATGCATGGCGCAATGTATGCGGTGACAATGACGACTCAATTGATGCCAAAATAGCATAGTGCTTCACTCTATGCCAAAAAGTTTGTCGGGTCATGCCAACCCCTCGCTTTGAGGGAAACACAAAGTCGGTGGCGTGTTTAATCATTTGCGCCCGTCCCACCTTTAAAAACTGCTCAAGCCAATACATGGCCTCTTCGCCCAGTGGCACTAAACGCTCTTTATTCCCCTTACCTTTTACAAACACTACAGCTTGGCGCAAATTAATTTGTTCAATCCGCAGCCCTACAAGCTCACTAACCCGCAAACCTGTTGCATATAGTAACTCAAGCATGGCTTTATCGCGCAGCCCCATTGGCTCATCGGTATTGGGAGCGCTCAGTAGCGCCTCTACTTCAGCCTCCGAAAGCGTTTTAGGCAAAGACTGTCCTGCTTTAGGTTGCGCAATATTGAGCATTGGCGAGTCGCTAATTAACTTTTCGCGCACAAAGTACTGATAAAAACGCTTAAGCGCACTAATACTACGCGCAGTACTACGCGGCTTTAAGCCTAGATCAACTCTATGGGCTAAATAGCTTTCAACGTCTAGGCCGGTTACAGTCATTAAATTTTTGCCTTTTAAAAACTGGCAAAACTTATCTAAATCGCTGCGATACGCCGATAGTGTATTTTCACTCACCCCTTGCTCTAAATACAAACAATCTAAAAAGGTTTCTAGGTAGTCGTTATTGCTTTTTGGTGCCGTGCTTGGTTCTGAAAAGTCGTCAGCTAGCGTTGTCACTTTTGTGCTCTCATTTTTGTTATAGCCATTGCCTAAGGTATCAATTAAAAACACCTTACGGTAAACTTGAGCTTATCATATCAGGCAATTACACAGTGATAAATACGATGCAAATTGGTTTATTTTTTGGCTCTACTACCTGCTACACCGAAATGGCAGCAGAAAAAATTCGCGACATTATTGGTGCCGATATCGTTACCTTGCATAATATTAAAGACGAACCACTAAAAAATGCAGAGCAATACGATTTCATTATTTTTGGCATTTCAACCTGGGATTTTGGTGAAATACAAGAAGACTGGGAGTCAAAGTGGGACGACATAGCAGACGTAAACTTAAATGGTAAAACCATCGCGTTATTTGGCATGGGTGATCAACAAGGTTACGGCCAGTGGTTTCAAGATGCGCTTGGCATGCTACACGACGAAATAAGTCCGCAAACATTTACCCAGTTAGGTTTTTGGCCAAACGACAATAGTTACGAGTTTGAAGCATCTAAAGCACTCACCGAAGACGGTACACACTTTGTTGGTTTAGCCCTTGATGAAGACAGCCAGTACGAGCTAAGCGACGAGCGTATTGCCACTTGGGTTGAACAGGTAATGACCGAGTACAGCGAAACCCTGTAATACTGTTTATTATTGTTGTACTTGTAAAGCGCAGCCACACTGCGCTTTAATTTTATTGGCTAACTACTCTACTCTTAGCCAATATTGGTTACGATAAAAAAAGCCAATATAACCACGCACTTCTAATTTTTCACCAGCATCTTGAGTCGTTAAGCGCACTGTATAGCTTTTACCGTTATTTGGGTCGAGTATTTGACCGTCTTCCCAACTACCATCACCGCTATCAATCACATTATCAATAATGGTCATGCCTAATATGGGCTGATCTTTTTTATCGCCCGAGCACTGCGAGCACACTGCATTTTGCTTATCTTTATTTAATAATGTTTCAATGGTGCCGCTTAAAACCCCGTTATTTTCAACAATACGGACATACGACTTAGCTTCATTAGTGTCTTCATCAATGGTTTTCCAAAGCCCAACAGGCGTCATACTGGCAAGTACGCTCTGCGTTGTAAAAAATGTAGCGGCTAAGGCGCTTAATAATACTGATTTAGTTCGTTTTTTCATTATAAGTTTCCTGTATACATATAAACTCATCATACCAGCACTGTTTACCACATTACATCTTCAAATAAAATGCTTTGCATAGCGTAATATAATCTTCGCTATAGTTGTTTTCATTATCTTTTATACACAAAGCTGATTCCACAATGCTCTGGTTTATATAGCTAAAGGTCATTAGGCTTCGGCTAATCGCTTTATTTGGCGTCGCCTTTACTTGGCAATGAGTATTTAAAAAAAGCCCGTTTTGAGTAGCAAGTTCAATAAACACCGCAGCCTCTGTAGTGGGTAAAATTAAGCTAAATGTTGAGCCTGCATGACTGAGCTTTTTAAAAGCACTAATTAGCTCAACAAAACTTAAACCATCTGTATGGCGCGCAATATTACGCGCCTCATTATTACCTTTTAAACTGTGATTAAAATACGGCGGGTTGGCTATCACTACATCAAACGGCTGCGCGCTGTTAAAAGTTTGAATGCTTTGCTGGTGCACCTCTATATTTGGCCACGGGCTAGCGGCAATATTTTGCAACGCTTGTTGGTAAGCATTTTTATCAACTTCTACCGCCGTTATAGTTAACTGGGGGCTGCGCTGTTTGCACATAAGCGCCAGCAATCCCGTGCCTGTACCTATATCGAGCAGGCTGTTGGCATTACTTAAATTAGCCCATGCTCCAAGCAAAATACCATCGGTTGATACCTTCATTGCACACTGTTCGTGCGCAACTTTAAATTGTTTAAATGCAAAACCAGACATTTTTTCACCTTTTCATTCACCAAGCAGGCGTAACCGAGTATAATTAGTGCCATTGTCCTTTATTTTTGACACTCTATGCAATTTTCTGAATTTGATCTTGATAACAAGCTACTCGACGCCATTAATAAAATGGGTTACGAAACGCCAACCAGCATTCAACAACAAGCTATTCCTGAAGCACTTCAGGGGCGTGACATTTTAGCATCTGCGCCTACAGGTACAGGTAAAACAGCCGCCTTTTTAATTCCGGCTATTCAATATTTATTGGATTTTCCGCGTCGTGATCCTGGTTTTGCGCGCGTATTAGTAATGACGCCAACTCGTGAGCTAGCTTATCAAATTCATGAACAATGCGAACTACTTGCTAAACGTACTAACCTTAAAATTGGGGTAGTAACAGGCGGTATTAACTATGGTACGCATAAAGAGATTTTTGAAAAAAATAATGACATTTTAATCGCCACCCCAGGGCGTTTAATGGAATATTTAGAAACCGAAAACTTTCATGCTGAACACGTAGAAATGCTTATTATTGATGAAGCCGACCGCATGCTAGACATGGGCTTTAAAAAAGAAATGAGCCGTATTTGTGACGAAGCTAAAAATCGTCGTCAGTGCTTTTTATTCTCAGCAACCCTTGAAGGCGACAGTGTTGAAAGATTTGCTGAAACAACGCTAAACGATCCAGCATTGCTTGAAGCCGAATCGTCACGCAAAGAAAAGGCTAAAATTCACCAGTGGGTACATTTAGCCGACGACTATCATCATAAACTTGAGCTGTTAGTTAATACCCTTAATGGCCCAGACGTAACTAAAGCCATAGTGTTTGTTAAAACCCGTGAGCGCCTTGAAACGCTAATTGGTGAACTAACAACTAACGACGTTAAAGCAGCCTGGTTACGCGGCGAAATGCCGCAAGACAAACGCATGAAAGCGATGGAAAACTTCCATAGCGGCAAAACCCGTATATTAGTTGCTACCGATGTAGCGGCGCGCGGTATCGACGTGGCTGATATTAGCCATGTAATAAACTTTGACCTACCACGCACAGCCGATATATACGTACACCGTATTGGCCGTACGGGCCGCGCTGGTAAAAAAGGCATCGCTCTTTCACTGGTTGAAGCGCACGATATTGGCATTCTTTATAAAATAGAGCGCTATATTGAGCAAAAACTTAAACGCCGTGTTATTAAAGGATTAGAGCCAAAGCATAAAGAAGCTAAGCCGCCGGCTAAAAAGCGTAAAGATCCGGTTAAAATGAAAGCGAAGAAAAAAGCTAAGGTTAAAAAGAAAAAGTAACTTAAGCGCATACTGTAAGTAGTATTATATTAGCCGACAAAAATGTCGGCTTTTTAATGCCTGCTCCCCCATAACTGCATGGTTTAGGGCTATGTAATCTCTACTTAGTTTTATGTAACAATTGCCCACCTGAATTCCCACTTAATAAAATAGCCTTTATTTTCAGTATATTAAATATGGAACGATAATTGTAACTATCATGGTAACTCTGCCTAATTTGGCTACCCGATTAATTGCAATGTAAGGATATGATTATGAGCCGTTTAAAATTAACTATCGCTTTAGTATCATTTTGTTGTTTGTTTTTATTAGCATGCGCTACAAAAGTGAGTGCTACAACAAATATGGTTGTCGTTAGCAGCCTGGCAACCCAACCTAACTTACAGCAATCGATTACCCACACTTTGCGTACCAACCCTAATTTAGCGCTAAGCGATATTCGCGTACAAGTTAAAAATGGCGAAGTAGATTTATACGGTAAAGCGCAAACAGGTTTTGAGCGTGCGTTGGCACAAAAGTTTTTAGAAAATATGGATGGCGTAAAAATCATTCGTAACAAAATTGATATTATTTAAGTTTTACTTAAATAACTTACATAAAAAATGCCGCTTATTGCAAAATAAGCGGCATTTTTTTCAGTACTCATATATTCAGTAATCAAGCCCAAGCTTAGTAATAAGCCAAACAGGGTAACTACTTTTTAAACTATGAGCTCTATTTAGCTCTTTGGCGATTACTCGCTACCTTTGGTTTTGTATTGGCCTTATGAAATTGGCTAAAACCAGTATGGCGCGTTAATGCTGGGCGCCCACCTCGACTACTTCCTTTTGCAGCTCTTTCGTCGCGCCCTTCTTCTGGCACTAAGCAATTTGGCGCTTTACCTATTAGGTTAGCTTTACCCATTTTGCGCAGTGCTTCGCGGATCATTGGCCAGCCCGCAGGATCGTGATAGCGTAAAATTGCTTTATGTAAACGACGCTGGCGCGCACCTTTCGGCACAGGTACTACTTCGGTATTATTTTTAATATTACGCAGTGAGTTCATCTCGGTATGATAAATAGTGGTCGCATTTGCCATTGGAGATGGGTAAAAATTTTGTACCTGATCAAGTTTAAAGTCGTTCGACTTAAGCCACAAAGCCATGTTTACCATGTCTTCGTCTTTAGTACCTGGGTGCGCCGAAATAAAGTATGGGATTAAATACTGTTTTTTACCCGCTTCTTTTGAGTACTTATCAAATAACGCTTTAAACTGATCGTAAGCTCCCATACCTGGCTTCATCATTTTTGATAATGGTCCATCTTCGGTATGCTCTGGCGCTATTTTTAAATATCCACCTACATGGTGAGTAACTAATTCTTTAACGTAACGTGGATCTTGCACGGCTAAATCGTAGCGTACACCCGAGGCGATTAAGATTTTTTTAATGCCTTTAACTTCACGGGCTTTTTTATACAGCTCAATTGTTGGCGTATGATCGGTATCCATATGCTTACATATTTCAGGGTATACACACGATAAACGTCTACAGGTACTTTCTGCTTTTTTGCTAGTACAACCCAATTTATACATGTTGGCTGTTGGGCCACCTAAGTCAGAAATAACCCCGGTAAACCCGGGTACTTTATCTCTAATTTGCTCAATTTCTTCAATTATTGATTCTTGCGAACGGCTTTGAATAATCCGCCCTTCATGTTCGGTAATCGAACAGAAACTGCAACCACCAAAACAGCCTCGCATAATATTAACTGACGTTTTAATCATGTCGTAGGCAGGTATTTTTGCATCCCCATAGCTAGGATGAGGAATACGTTGATACGGCAAACCAAATACGGCGTCCATTTCATGTGTTTCTAGTGGATATGCTGGGGGATTAACCCAAATAGAACGATCGCCGTGGCGCTGAAAAATAGCACGAGCACAACCTGGGTTAGTTTCTTGGTGCACAATACGAGAAGCATGTGCATACAATGGCTTATTCACACTTACTTGCTCAAACGCAGGTAATTTAACGTAGGTTTTTTCCCATGGCTTAGGGCGCGCTGGCTGAATAGTAATAACCTTGGCGGCTTCGGCTTTTAAGTCTATACCTGCTTGTTTAAATTCTGATTTGCTACAGCCAACATCATCTGCGCCATACGGGTTTGGAATTGGATCAATTTTACCTATTTTATCAATAGCGGTAGAGTCACTGCCACGCCAGCCTGGTAACGGCTCTTTACGAATAACCGCAGTCCCTCGTACATCTTGAATGGTATCGGTACTTTCGCCCGCGGCAATACGATGAGCAACCTCAACCAGTGGGCGCTCCGCATTACCATATATTAAAATATCGGCTTTAGCGTCAAACAAAACACTACGACGCACTTTTTCTTGCCAATAATCGTAATGAGCAACACGGCGTAAACTTGCTTCAATGCCACCTAAAATAAGTGGTACATCTTTATACGCTTCGCGGCAGCGCTGTGAGTAAATGATTACCGCACGATCAGGGCGTTTACCACCAATATTGTCTGGCGTGTAGGCATCATCATGGCGCATGCGTTTTTCAGCAGTATAACGGTTAATCATCGAGTCCATGTTGCCAGCGGTTACACCAAAAAATAAATTGGGTTTACCCAGCGCCATAAACGCTTCTTTAGAGTCCCATTCTGGCTGGGCAATAATACCCACTCTAAAACCTTGCGCCTCAAGTACCCGGCCAATTACTGCCATCCCAAAACTAGGATGATCTACATAAGCATCGCCACTAATAATAATTATATCGCAGCTATCCCAGCCAAGTGCATCCATTTCTTCGCGTGTAGTAGGTAAAAATGGTGCTGTGCCATAACACTCTGCCCAATACTTTGGGTATGAGAATAAGGCGCGCTTAGCTTTAAGTGTGCTCATAAAGTTGACCGTTTAATAACAAAAGGCGCAAATTATACCCTATACCAACCTACCTTGATAGAGCACTACTTTGCTGTGCCGCGCGGTTTTAAAGTGAAGTTTCGTTATTTTTTAATACTTATACACCTAAATTAACTATTACTTTTTATAGGTTGTGGCTAAATATCTAGCTCAATTAAAAAATAGTTGCTATAAAATTAACCTCGAAAGTTAAGCACACCCGAGTTAATATGCTAAATTAATAATAAGTTATGAGTTTGTAACCTAATTTATCTGAGGTTTTTTTATTAAAATATTAAAAATGTTAGTGCAGCTTTTATTAGTTTTACTCTTACTTTTTATCGTTATTGGCCTATTACTACCACAGAGCTATAACGTAACAAAGAGTATTAACATTAATGCTAATACGCACATAGTAAAACCCTTAATCACTGACTTTTCGCAGTGGCATAAATGGTCGCCTTGGAAGAAGCTGGATCCCTCTGTAGAATTTTCCTTAGGTGAGCCAAGCACAGGGGTTGGTGCTCATCAATCATGGCAAAGTAAATGGGGCGCAGGTGAAATGACCACCACAGCGTTAAGTGCAAACAAAATGGTGTTGAATATTTTATTTGCTCAAGAACACATTATTGCCGCTAATGTAATATTTACGCAAAATGCAAAAACGGTCACGGTTACTTTTCAAATTACGGGGCAAGCCACGCTGCCTTTAGTTTCTGGGTATGTGGCTGTGCTTAGTGAGCACATTTTAAGTAACGCAGTATCACTGGGGCTCAATAATTTAAAAACAGTAGCGCAGCTAAGTGATGCACAAACAATAATGGAAAGTCATGGCAGTCAAAACCGCACAAGCAAGAATTAATCTCGCTAATACCATAGAGTCGTTACTGGGTTATCCTATTATTAAAGTAGGCAATAATGAGGCATCCCATAATAATGAGCAAAGTTATGGCCCCCAAGGCAAGGTTAAACCGCTATATCGCATTAATAGCGACAATACCGTTTTAGCTAGAGCACAAAAAAGACAAGACTTACTGCTCATTAAACAACAGCAAAATATAGAAACAATTTTAGCTATGGCAATGGATTTTTGTCCTGACGTAGCCAGTAGTAAACAACCCGATGCCGATTGGGTAGAACACTTTGTAGCACTATGTGGTGATACCTCAAATCAATCTATGCAGTCACTTTGGGCAAAAATACTCACCGGTGAAACGCTTAACCCGGGTACTTTTTCAATAAAAAGTTTGCAAACACTTAAGCATATGACCCAGCGCGAAGCTGACTCTCTACAAAAGTGTGTATCCCTCTCTGGTTATAATGAAAAAGACGATAGCCACTTTATTTTACTGGGGTTTTATAAAAAACCATCACTATTTGATTTGTTACGTAAGGGCAATAAAGTATCTTTAAATTTAGGAAAAACAGGGATTAGCTTTCCTGATATATTAACTTTAATGGATTTAAATTTACTATATCGAAAAGAGATTGAGTCTGCGGTACTAAAAACTGGGCAAGAACTTACGTTATCGTTTTTATCACAAAAAGTAACGTTAAAAGCAAAAAATAGCGATTTAGTATTGAGTTATTATAAGTTTACGCAAACAGGTGATGAGCTATCTAAACTCATTAACTACCCGGTAAATAAAGTGTATAAGCAGTTACTTAATAGTGCACTTGAGAGTGAATTTGAACTAGCGTGGCATACTACTAAGTAGCAAAACCACGCTATATACTATTAATTAGCAGTGTAATTAAAAGTGTACTTGAATGCCCGCAAATGGACCCGATGCATCAATATTAGTGTTAATATCATCAACATCGTCTAGCTCTAATGTCATTGAGCGGTAACCTGCTTTAACAGCAACATCTATTGCTAGGTTATCAATAAATTCCCATGCAATACCCATTTGGTAATCTTGAACTTTGCTATCGTCAATTGCTACAAAGCTGCCCTCAAAAAACACGCTTAAACCGGTAAAAGGTAAGCCTGCTTCAGCGCGGCCGTAAACCAATGGTACAAAGCCTGAAAACTCAACAGTTTCAGTATAATCCGCGCCACCTTGTTGCGTAGTACCTTTAACTAAAATCTCACCATCAAACTGCTTAGCGTTAACACCCAAATCGATAGAGATTAAGTCGTTATCAAAGATTTCGTAATAAAATGTGTAATCAATGTGAGTTAAGTCACTTACTGAATTAACCGTAGTACCTACAACGTAATCTGAACCATTAAAAGAAAATGTTTTATCCAGACGTGTAGAGCCGGTAAGCTCAAGCTCTGTGTATCTTAATTTAATATTAGGTACTAATGGCACTGGATGCTCAAGTGCAGCGTAGTAGCTTACGAAGGTTTCATCGTCAAAATTAAAATCTTGTGGTGCATTTCCTTTATAAGAAAAGCTTCCTTCGTTATCCGCTTTCCAGCCATCAACACCTACATACAAGCCTAATAAGGTATCAGCTTGCGCTGCAGGCGCTAAACATGCCATTGAAAGGGCTGCTGCTAAACAATACTTTTTCATTTTCTATCCTTGGGTCAATAATTCGCTAAGTTCAATAAGAGCCGCATTGGCTCTAGATATATAATTTGCCATAACCAGTGAATGGTTTGCTACATAACCAAAACCATTCCCATTTAATATCATTGGGCTCCATACTGTTTCTTGAGTTGCCTCAAGCTCTCGTATAATTTGCTGCACACTTACGCGTGCATTCTTTTTCTCAAGTACATCGGCAAAGTCATATTCTACCGCTTGTAAGAAATGCAATAAAGCCCAAGTAGCACCGCGCGACTCATAAAATACATCATCAATGTCTAACCATGGCGTTTTTGCTTGCTGTTGTAATGGAGAAAAAGTGGCTTGTGTATTTGATGTATTACCCGCTAAATCAGTGTTTACTTTATCTTGGCCTACACTAGCGCTTAAACGCTGACTCAAGCTACCTAAACGCTTTTCAGCTTCTTTTAGCCAACTGCGCAAGTTATCGGCGCGAGCATAGAATTGACTGTCACGCTCATGGTCATTCGCTATTTGAGTACGATATACCAATAAGTAATCAATGCCTTTTTGGTACTCACCTTCAGCGCTTGGCCACGCCCACGCTTCAGAGCTAATATTAAACTGCGGCTGTGCTTTTTTTAGAGCTTCGTGTTCAGTTGATTGCGATTGCGAACGGCTAAAATCTTTACGCATAGAAAGGGCTAAATCACGCACCATTTCGAGTGCGCCATATTCCCACGCAGGCATATCGTCCATTATTATACTTGGCGGCAAAACATCATTTGATAAATAACCGCCTGGCTTTTCGAGTAACGTACTTGCTACCGTTATTAATGTTGATGTTGTTGTATAACCAATAACAAATTGCTCATTACGTTGCTGCGCTTGCTGCTTTGCTTTTTCTACCACATTAAAACGAGCAGGCTCCGTACTCCAATAAACAGCTATTGCGTAAAAAATAATTAGTAATATAGCTAATGCAGCAACTATTTTCCCTTTATGTTGTGACATTGATCCTCCTAATGATGTGTATGTTGTTTTGATGCTTGTGATTGTTCTGCTTGTGATGCAAGCGATACCACCTGAGCATTGGTAAATACACGGTTGCCATCACTAAAATATAGTGTGAGTTTGCGTTGTTGGCCTACTTTTAACGGTTCTTGTGGTTCAAAAATCATTAAATGATAGCCACCAGGCTTAAAATCGATTTGTTGATGGGCGTTAATTGTTAACGATTCAACTTTTTGCATTTTCATCATGCCATCTACGTGCGAGTGCTCATGAATTTCAACGCGACCTAAGCCATCAATAGTTGCTTTAGTCAACGTAGCCACAGTATCACTATGATTTATAATACTTAAATAACCTACACTTGAAGTTATGGCAGGTAAAAACTCCCTTACTTGTGCATTACTAACCTTAATAATAGCAACATCCGCATCGTGATCATGCCCTGAATGTGCCATCGATGATGATGAAAAAAGACTTAAAACCGACACCAAAACAATTGAAATACACTGTTTAATCACCACTCTAATCCTTGTTAAAACATAATGCTAAGTATCAAATTTAACATAGTTCAGTTGCAATAGTCAGTTAATTTGGAGTTAAGATGCTACTTTTTTGTTATCAGCTACTAACCAGCAAAGTACCGCAATAAATAGTAACGGCCAAGCAATCATCAGCGATCCAAATAAAAATGCCAATACAGTTCCGACTAATGCAACTGCTGCTGCGCCAACTAATCCTATCGTTATTAGTACTGCAGCAGCTACAAAAATAATAATAGCCGCTAAAGCTCCTATTAGCTCAAGCCCAGTCCAACTTGTATCTGCAATCCAAAGCGGTAATTGCCAAGTATCAAAGTGCACCGCAGAGACAACATCAGTAAAAAATAGTAAATAAACAATTATACATACGGCTAACGCTTTCATTTAGCTCTCCTTAATTCAATCTAAATGTAAATTAGCTTAAATTGCTTTTTCTTCTAGGCAGCAATGCGCAATAAAATAACCTAGTGCAATTGCAAACGGAAAACTCAAAAATAATAAAATAGTGACAAGTCGTGTTGACCACACAGGTAAATCTAATCGCTGCGCTAAACCACTGCACACACCAGATATTTTTTTATCTAGTGGATCTTTGTACCAACCACGTTTGCTGTTAAAACTATTCATAATTATCTCCTTAAGCACTCTGTTTTAAGTTAGTTTTTAAATCAGCTTTTAAGCGAGCTAATTCTGCATCTACTTGTTCGTTTTTCACCAAAGCGTCTATTTGTGCAGCTATAGTATTTTCTGAATCAGTAAGCTCGTACGCTTCTACCTGTGCTTCAATACCTTCTACGCGCTGCTCTACTTTCTCAAATCGAGAGAGTGCATGTGCAACTTTTTCACTTTGTAATTGGCTATTTATTTGCCCCCTTGCAGCCACTATATTGTGCCGCTGTACTAACTGTGTTTGCTTGGCTTTAGCCTCGGCTATTTTTTGTTGCAAACGCTGACAATCCGCTGTCATTTTAGTTATTGATTGCTGCAGCGTTTCTAGTTGCAGCTGCTTTGCTACAACTGTGTTACTAATGGCTTGTTTTTCAAGTAAAGCTGATTTTGCTAAATCATCTCGACCTCTCTCTATTGCTAGCTCAGCTTTATCCTGCCAATATACTAAATTGTTATTTTTATTTTCAATTTGACGTTTAAGTGTTTTTTCTTCGCACAACAAAGCCGCTGTCGTAATGCGACACTCAGTAAGTGCATCTTGCATCTCGCTGAGCATTAAATTAAGTAATTTTTCTGGATCTTCTGCCTTGTCTAATATCGACACTATATTTGCTTGAACAATATCGGTTACGCGATTAAATATTCCCATGAGATTCTCCTGTTAACTTTTTAAGTGATTACACAAATTAGATTCCAAGAGTTATGCCAAGTAATAACATAAACAGTAAAACACATTAAATTCAGAAACTTAAACTTATAATTTATAAATTAAAGTTACTTTTAACTGAATATGATTAAGTGTAATTAGCCAATAAACTAAACTTTTGACTATTTTTTAGGATCAAAAAAGCCATCCGAAGATGGCTGTATTTATTCATTTATTAAATTATTCACTTAGCTGATTATTCAGGTACAAAACTCAAAGCTTTATCCATTACCGATAAGTCGGCTTGTTTTCCATGGCCATTTTCAGACAGATGACGCCTAAATCCACGGGCACCAGGCTGCCCCTGAAAAATCCCCAGCATATGACGAGCAACATGCCAAAAGTTAGCCCCTAAGCGCATTTCGTCTTCAATATAACTATACATAGAGCGCACGACATCATGACGAGATTGCGTGTTAGCGATATCACCATAAATCTTTTCATCCACTTCATTGAGTATAAACGGGTTGCTATACGCTTCTCTACCAATCATCACACCATCAATATGCTGTAAATGCTCTAAACTTTGTTCAATTGTTTTAACGCCACCATTAAGACTTAAATCGAGTTGTGGATAATCTTTTTTCAACTTATAAACACGTGGATAATCAAGCGGCGGTACCTCACGGTTTTCTTTAGGGCTTAACCCCTTTAACCAAGCTTTACGAGCATGAATAATAAAATCATCACACCCAACATTATGCGAAGCTTCTATAAGTGCACACAAAAACTCATACGAGTCTTGCTCATCAATACCAATGCGCGTTTTAACCGTAACAGGTATATTTACTTCTGCTTTCATTGCCGCCACACAGTCAGCAACTAATTGCGGCTCACCCATTAAACAAGCACCGAAACGACCATTCTGCACGCGATCTGACGGGCAACCTACGTTTAAGTTAATTTCGTCATAACCACGCTCACCCGCAAGCTTTGCACATTGTGCAAGAGCCTGTGGATCAGAGCCACCCAGCTGCAATGCAACGGGCCCTTCGTGTTGATTAAAGTGTAGGTAGTCGCCTCGGCCAAACAAAATAGCACCCGTGGTGATCATTTCCGTGTACAACACTGTATGCTTAGTCATTTTACGATGAAAAGTACGACAATGACGATCAGTCCAATCCAACATAGGCGCCACGCTAAACCGTCTAAACCCTGTATTACCTGCTACTACTGGGCTTAAGCCCTTATTTAGTGTGTTATTCATATAGTCTGAATTACCTTGAATTGCC
>NZ_JADYWN010000021.1:0-59016 GCF_015864805.1 Pseudoalteromonas sp. NZS127
GCTGAGAAGCTATTTATCGACTTGCAGAAAACAATATGTATCTGCAAGCCTAGCCCTTGAGTTATTATTCAAAAATCAGCTGCCTGATATATTCATTTCAGATGAGGCTGAATAGTTACAATTACTTTTACCAAAACCTATATTGCGAGTTGCACGAAAAGTCGTTGTTTATTAAACAAGATGGGCAGTGGCGCTACCTTGAAGGCACACTATTTCCGGTAGCCGATATTAAAATAAGCAGAAATGACAACTGCCCTTGCCAAAGTGGCAAAAAATATAAAAAGTGTCATAGCGTATAACAAACTGCAGCTGTGCGGTAAGTAAAGTAGGTAATTACAGGCAACTGAACCTTAAATACATCCAATAGCCATGCCTAGGGTTGGCTGTTACAGGCGATGTGTATGGCTAAAATAAAATTTTACTTTTGAGCAACTATTGGCAATTTACATACCTATAGGCCTGTGTTAATAACTGCTCTACCGTATATTTTGGTATTGGGTTCGCTGCGCTTTAAAAGCACACTGTATTTCGCCCTTGTGCTTTAGCGGCGTACATTTTTTTATCTGCGCGTTGCAAAATATCCATGTTGCCTTCGTCTGATTGCAATAACGTAGCTCCACCTATACTTATAGTGACAAACTCAAACTCTGAGTACTTATGTAAAACACCTAAGCCATATATGTTATTTTTAATTTTTTCAGCAACACAGCGAGCGCCTTCCTCGTTGGTATGGGGTAGCACAACCACAAATTCTTCGCCGCCATAGCGGGCAACAAAATCGCTTGGCCTTTGCAGGCTGTTGGCAATTGTTTGAGCAACTAAGTGTAAAACAACGTCGCCTTCTACGTGTCCATAAATATCGTTGTATTGCTTAAAGTAATCAATATCCATAAGTAATAAAGCATATTCTGTATTCTCTCTTAATGCACTCAATTGTATTTTATTAATATGAGTATCAAAATAACGACGGTTAAATACTTTAGTTAAGTCATCAAGAAACACTTTTTGACTTAATAAGTCATGTTGCAGCTTAATAGTTAAGTGCGCTCTTACTCTTCTGTATAAGGTTTCTGGGTTAATCGGTTTTTGAATAAAGTCTACCGCACCCGCTTCCCAGCAGTCCTCTTCTTGGTTTTCAAAGGAGGTAACAAATATAACGGGAATGTCTTGGGTTTGTGTCGTCGTTTTAAGTTTTAAACAGGTTTCTATACCGCATATGCCATCCATTGAAATATCCAGCAGTACGATATCGGGAGTATTAGATTTACATATTTCAACTGCTTCTTCACCGCTGTTGGCGGTGTTAACAATAAAGTGCTTTGATAATATTTTTTTCAGTACAATTATGCTAAGTAACTGATCATCAACAATGAGAACTTTTGAGGTTTTAAGGCTAAGTTTTAAATCGCTATCGGCATAATTTAATGGCATAAATACTACTGTTTTCTATAATTATCAACTAACACAGTATAATACAGTCTTATGTTATGCAAATGTATTAAAGTTGGGGTTTTAATCAAACTTACAACCAAATATAAAAATGGCGATACAGAGTTGTTGTTAATTGTTTTAGAGAATCACGGCCATAATTTTCAGGGTAATACTGAAAGTAAGCACTGCTTATAAGCTGCTTGTACTTGAATGCTCAAGGTTTAAATCGCGTTTGTATAAACGTACAAACAAAAAATGGGCCAATAGGCCCATTTTAAAAATTACGCAAATTACTTTATAAGCGTCTTATTCGTCGTCATCCAAATCTGGTTGTTGACGTTGAGCTGGGCGCGCTAATATTTCTACATAAAAAGAAGTTAAGCTTTGCTTTTCTATTTCGCTTATATGATTACTAAGCTCTGCAACGTGCACTACTTGTGCATCTTCAGCGGTATTACCAAACTTACAATCAAACGCCCAGTAATCAGCATCGAGTGGTAGAGTTTTGTTACGCTCTCTTTTCAAATATTTTTTCACTTCATGCTTTGCGGCGTCAACCATACGAGGATATTTGATTTTCTCGTGATTTAGCGTGAATATTTTCTTCATTACGTTCCTAATTACCTTGGTTTAATGATAACGGCATTTAATGTCATACCATTTGAGCCTATTATAGCAATTGCATTTAATTTTTGGATGCTTTTTTTATATTAAATCAATTATTAATCCATTAATAAAATAAAGTATCGCTAAAATGCGCTTAAGTGTAGAGAGTTAGCGGCTTTATATTACAGACAAGTAACTTAATAGTTAGAGTGATGGCGCAATCGTTTGCCAAGTTCTATTAATATGATTGGTTATTGCAATATCAAAGCAGTTACAGCGTACGCTTTATAATTAAGCGCTTACTAAATGCAATGGGTGGTGAAGCGCATCATTATTTAGGCTTTCGTAAAAGGCAGCAGCATCGAGTTGCGGGTTAGATAGTTGCGTTTGTGTGTTATTTATACGCCTGCGCACTGCTAATTCACAATTATCACGCACCTGAAGCGGAATATGGCTTACATCATCTCTTATAAACAATGGTTCAGGGTTTAAACAGTGATTTAATTTAATATCGCTCATTCCAGCGCGTTCCCCTGCTTGCATTAATAGTGAGGCGTTAAACTGCCCTATCAAGATATCAAACTTATCTGGCGCTAAAAGTTGCTTTGGACCTGCTCCTATTTGTTTGCGAAGGGTATCTTCGCCAACAGTTGAATCTTCAATTTCTGTTTTTGGTAAATGGAATTGGCTAAAATCGAGTGCATCATGAGATAGCATAGCGAGTAAAAGCGCAAACTCTCCTCGGCGCTTTTCATGCACACTTTTATTGAGTCGAGTGTTGAGCTGACTCTCTGTGATTAACAAATCACCGATTTGCATAGACTTTAGCCGATTGAAGTAAGTAATACCTATTTATCGGCTTTATTTCATTTTTCTTTAGCTTTTTTCTTTACTTAAATACGATGTTTGCTATTATCAGCGCCGTTGCATTGGAGGGGTTCCCGAGCGGCCAAAGGGATCAGACTGTAAATCTGACGGCTCAGCCTTCGCTGGTTCGAATCCAGCTCCCTCCACCACTTTTCTTACCGCTAAGTTAAGTGGGGCCAAATGTAACAAAATTAGTGTGGAGGGGTTCCCGAGCGGCCAAAGGGATCAGACTGTAAATCTGACGGCTCAGCCTTCGCTGGTTCGAATCCAGCTCCCTCCACCACTTTTCTACTTATTTTCTACTTATATAGTTACTACATTCCTTGTTAGTAATCTCCGTGTTTTTTCTTAGTTAAACATTAAAATACCCATTGTAAACTCATACCATATTGTTTTAGCCATAACGTACTTGCTTTATAGTCGGGACAAAATTGTGCTACGCGCTGCCAAAATGCTTTGCTATGATTTAAATGTCGTAAATGCGCCAGCTCATGCACTATTACATAATCAATAATGCTATGCGGTGCACCAATCAATAATAAGTTAAATGTTAACGCCCTTTTACTATTACAACTTCCCCATTTGCGTTTATAAACTGCAATATTTAAATCGTTAGGCAGCGCTTCTTGCATCTGCGTGCAAAAGTCATTAAGTCGCATTTCAATGTATGCGGTTAACTGCTCTTTTAAATACGCCTCTAAAAGTAATTGGTACTTTTGCTGCTGATGCTTAACACGAGCAGAAACGGTAATAAGCAGGCCATCTTGTTGGCGCTCCACTGTAGAGGTATTGCCTTGCTGAAACGTTAAATTAATTGCTTCTGAAAAAACCCAGATCTTTTTGTCCTTAAGTGGATACTGTTTTGTATCAACCAAAGTAAGCTGTTTTTGCAGCTGCGCCTCAACCCATGATTTTTTTTCTAATAACCAGTTATCGAGCACTTTTTTTTGTACGTGATGGGGGGCATATACCGTCACATTTTGATTATGCACTTTAATAGCAACGGTCTTTCGTCGGGTACTTTTTTTTAGTTGGTAGGCAAACAAATTAATCTCTCACACTATACTAGCTAGGGGCTACTTTTCGTCTAATGGTTAGTTAATGCCGTGTTGTTTATTTATAGCTTAATAAGCAATCATAAAATTAACGGTTTATTAATTAATTAATTCTATTAAACTACACGATTAAAATGCCTATTTAGAGCCGCCATGTTATCAGCTTTCTTTATTACTGACCAAGATCCTAGTTTAATTATAAACGGGGTTTACGATCCTCTCTTGGTTTCTCTTTCAGTTTTAATAGTGATATTTGCCGCTTTTTTTACTACAAAGCTCATTGATTTAGCTAAAAAAACTACTTTCCCAAGCTATCAACGTTTAGCTACTGTAACCGCTGCAGCTGTTTTTTCTGCGGGTATTTGGAGCATGCATTTTATTGGTATGTTAGCTTTTTCTTTGTGTACTAACATTAAATATAACCCAACTATTACCTTACTCTCTTTTATACCGGCATTTTTGGCATGCCAATATGCTGTATCTATACTGGTAAAAAGTAATGGTAACTTTAAAGTATTAGCTATTTGCTCAGTATTATTAGGCTCGGGTATTGGCACTATGCATTACAGTGGTATGGCGGCGATGGAGCTTGCGCCTATGCTACGGTATGACCCAGTTATGTTTGGGTTGTCTATTTTAATGGCCGTTGCCCTATCGTTTATAGCTTTATATAGCCGCTTTAATCTTGAAAGAATTTTCCCTCGGTTATCACAGTTACAAATTCGTTCAACCAGCGCCGTTATATTAGGCTTTGCTGTTACTGGTATGCATTATATGGGTATGGCAGCAACCCGTTTTGTAGCAACTTCTCCTCTTATTTACGCAGACGAAAATGCGTCTGCTGGGCTTACATTTGTTGCAATTGCGGTTGCCACTGCAACTGTTGCAATAACCAGCGTGGTTGCTGTAATTAATGGCATGGTACGCTATAAACTGCTACTTGAAGAAAAGTCAGCCGACGAGTCGCGGTTAAACGCCATATTAGAAACAGCAATAGATGGCATTGTGACTATTGATCATCAAGGTATTATTTTAAGCTTTAATGATGCTGCGAGTAAGATTTTAGGTTGGCGAGAACATGAATTACAAGGTAAAAGTGTACAGATTCTTTTAAATGATAATAACGCTCTAAACAATGCGTCATCATCTGGTGATATGACTCTTGATCTAAGCGCTATTATAGGCATAAACCGCGATACTTTTGCTAAACATAAAGATAACCATTTGATCCCTGTGCGCCTTGGTATTGGACAAGTGACGCAAACTGGGCAACCGCCTTTGTATGTTGGCTTTATTACTGACTTAACGCAGCAACGAGCGCTACAAAAAACGGTTGTTGAAAATGAGCAAAAATATCGCTCATTAATGCAAAATATGCCAGGCGTTGCCTTTAGATGTAAATTCGATACTAACTACACCATGCTATTTGTTAGCCCAAGTATATTGGATTTAACTGGCTATACACCAGATGAATTTATTGAGCAACACATTGAGTTTACAGACCTGATTTTAAAGTCTGATCAACAAATGATTATTACCACGCTCACTAATGCCGTTACCGAAAAGCGTCAATACTCTGTTGAATATAGAATTCGCCATCGCAACGGCGCAACTGTATGGGTATTAGAGAAAGGTAGTTTTGACTTTAATAATACCGATGTTGCACAGTGGATTGATGGTGTACTTGTTGATATTACTGAGCGCAAAGAGTATGAAGCAAAATTAGAGCACGCTAAACTGCAAGCAGAAGAAGCTGCCAATGCTAAGCAATCTTTTATGGCAAATATGAGCCATGAAATACGCACCCCTATGAATGCAATTATTGGCTTTAGCGATCTGCTAATGGATACACCGCTAAGTAAAGAGCAGCAAAAGCACCTTGTTACGGTTAATAGCGCAGCACGCTCTTTGCTGCGGCTGCTTAATGAGATTCTCGACTCTGCAAAGTTAGAACGAGGAAAGCTAACCATTGAGCCTGTGCATTTTAATTTAAAGCCCGTTATCGACAGTATTATTTCAACTTTTTGGTTAGAAGCTAAAAAGAAAAACCTTAATTTAACGCTTAATATTAATAAATCAGTTAGCACCGCATACTACGGTGATCCCGACCGCCTTAGGCAAATACTTACAAACCTTATTGGTAACGCTATTAAATTTACTGAGCAAGGCGCTGTTACTGTTACCGTAAGTACCACACAAAATAATCACCTATTTTTTGAAGTACAAGATACAGGCATTGGTATTGCTAAAGATCGTATTAAAGCGGTTTTTCAGCCTTTTGTGCAAGCCGATGGCACGACCACACGTCGATTTGGTGGCACAGGTTTAGGCACAACAATAAGTAAACAATTAGTAGAGCTTATGCATGGCTCAATTGATTTAGTGAGTGAAGTTGATAAAGGCAGCTGCTTTTACTTCTCATTACCTTTTACTGTTGGTGATGAAAATAAAATAGATTATTTTGAAGGCCTACATACCGAACTACCTCCGCTTAGAATATTAGTGGTTGATGATATAGAACAAAATACAGAGCTACTTTCTATATTACTTTCGCGAGATCAACACACAGTAACCACTGCAAGTAATGGCTTAAAAGCCATTGAGGCGTTTAATCAACAAGACTTTGATGTCATTTTAATGGACATTCACATGCCTGAATGTGACGGTATTGAGGCCACCATTAAAATTCGTGCATTGGAGCAACTAAAACAAATAAAATTTACGCCTATTATTGCCTTAACAGCCAGCGTGTTACAGCAAGATAAACTAACCGCTAAAAATGCAGGCATGAATGGGTTTGCTAATAAGCCGGTTGATATCAACCAACTGAATCAAGAAATAGCACTGGTGCTTGGACTTGGCTTAGCAAAAGAAACATTAATTGCGCAAACCGACCCCGATGCCAAGCACATAGATTTTGAAAAAGGGTTAGCTTTGTGGGGCTCTAAATGTAAACAGCTTACCGAAATTACTAAATTTGTTAATACCAACGAAAAGCAATTTATAAGCTTATTTAAGCTGCAACTAAGCGATATTAAAAGTGTTTATACGCTTATTCACACTTTAAAAGGCGTGGCTGGTAATTTAGGGTTATTAACCTTAATGACACTGTTAACGCGTTTAGAGAACGCTGACGATGAAGCTGCGCTAACCAGCGTTTTGGCAGATATAAAAACTGAATTGGCGCTTATCGGCCAATTATTAGCAAGCACTATATGTAAAGAGCCCGCCAAACTTATCGACAATGCTGAGCCGTTATCAACAGCTGAGCTAATAGAAATTTGCCAAGAACTCTATGCTGATGCACAAAATGCCGAACTTAATGATGATCTTCTCGATCAGTTACAACGTAAATGTATAGCATCAGTACAAGTAGATATAGATGAAATAGCCAGTGCCTTTGATGAATTCGACTTTGATAACGCGCAAGTTAAATTAGCAAATTTACTTAAAAAGTTAACCCTAAAGGAGAATTAATTAATGGATTTTATTCTAGATAAGCCCCGCATATTAATTGTTGACGACGAGCCTGCAAACTTAAAAGTAATGCGCGAGGTGCTTGGTAATCAATATAGAATGTCGTTTGCTAAATCGGGCGCTGCCGCTATAGCATTACTTGAAAAAGAACTACCAAAGCTAATTTTACTCGATATTATGATGCCTGATATGAATGGCTTTGAAGTATGCCAAATTGTTAAAGCTAACCCTGCAACATCGCATATCCCTATTATTTTTGTTACTGCGCTAAGTGATGAAAGTGATGAATTTAAAGGTTTTGAACTAGGCGCTGTAGACTATATAACCAAACCCATTAGCCCTGCTATTGTACGGGCACGTGTTAAAACTCACCTGTCGTTAGTGCAAGCTGAGCAGCTAAAACAAGCTCATGTCGATTTAGTACAGCGTTTAGGTCGTGCTGCAGAATATAAAGACACCGATACCGGTGAGCATATTATACGTATGAGTCAATACAGCAAAGTACTTGCATTGGCGCTGGGTATGGATGAGCAACACGCCGAATTATTACGCCAAGCAGCCCCTATGCACGATGTAGGTAAAATAGGTATTCCGGATGCCATTTTGCTAAAACCCGGAAAGTTAACTGCCGATGAGTTTACCCACATGAAAGAGCACGCTTTAATTGGTGCACAAATTTTAGCAAATTCATCATCGCCACTATTACAACTGGCGCATGTGCTGGCAATTGAACATCATGAAAAGTGGGATGGTACTGGCTACCCCAATGGCCTAAAAGGAGAAGCCATATCGCTGGAAGGGCGTATTGTTGCCATTGCCGATGTATTTGATGCACTTACCTCAAAACGCCCCTATAAAGAGCCTTGGAGCATAGAGCAAACTCTAGAACATATGCAACAACAAGCCGGTAAACACTTCGACCCGCAATTGGTTGAGCTATTTATTGGCAAAATTGACGATATTATTGCCATAAAAAATGCTCATCAGGAGCGATTTTAATTTAGCTCTTTTTGGCTGTATGCGAGCCTAATAATACCTGCGGATACACAGTTTTAATCTGCGTATAGTCATGAGAGGTAATTTCATGGCTATTTCCACTGTTATCTTTAAAATAAATTGAAAACGTAACGCCGTGATCAGCTAATACTGTTTTAATATTTAGGTGTTCAAAATGCTCAAGCCATGCAATAAATTGCTCCCCAGTGGCTAAAAAAGCAATGCCTTTACTACGTCCCTGTGCAGTAAATAACGCTAAACGCGTGGTAGCATTTGCATCTTCAAGGGTTAATGGCCCTTTGCCATCTTCATTCCAAAAGGCGAGCGCTTCAACCACACTAAAACCTAAAACACGCTCATACCATTTAACCGCTTGCGCTAAATCATCCACATTTAAATGACAATGATCAATCCCAGCTAGCTTAGGTATACTCACGCTGCTCTCCTATTTCAGACTTTAGTTGCTCTAAAAAGTCATGCATATACTCAGTACGTCTTAGTGCTTCGGCCTTAGCCGAGGGAGTATTCATGCTTTGAGCTATGTGTAATAACTTAATAAAAAAATGATCAAGCGTGTATTTTTTATCATCTGCTTCGCGTTGTAGGCAAAATGGGTCATCCGGGTTATATAGTAATCGACTTATTGAGCCACCTACTTTCATGCAGCGGCTTATACCAATCGCGCCTAGTGCATCCATTCTGTCTGCGTCTTGCACTATTTGTGCTTCTACTGAGTTCACTTTAATATTGGCGCTAAAGCTATGCGCCGCTATTGCATGATGAATTTGAGTAAATAATTGCGCGTCGTAATTAATAGAAGCTAAAAAAGCAATCGCTTTATCGGCGGCCATAGTAGAGGCTTTAGCCCTATCTGGGTGGTTTTTAGCCACGGCTACACAGTCGTGTAACCATGCAGCCGGGAGCACTACCTTCATATTAGCTTGCTCTGCATCGCACAATTTAATAGCAACCCGAACTACGCGTTCAATATGGGTTATATCATGCGCCACATCGGCATGAATTAGTGTGGTAATAAAGGCTCTGCACTGTAAATTGAGCTGCTGCAGCTCAGGGCTTAACATTATGTCTGTCACAACGTGTTCCAAATACCTAATTAACATATTGAATTAGCCATACTTTACCGCGATTTATGGGCTCCATGCAAAACATTCATTGTATGTTGCCCTTGCCTTGACTAAAATACAGCGCTTATTTATTACTACTGAGAAGCTTTATGACATCTGCCGTTTACCTGCAAGCTGGCCGCGATAAATCATTAAAAAGAAAACACCCTTGGTTATTTTCCAAAGCCATCAAAAAAATTAAAGGTAAACCAGGCCTAGGTGACACAGTTACTATTCACGACAGTGAAGGTAAATTTTTAGCAACAGCAGCTTATAGCCCACATTCACAAATTCGTGCCCGTGTTTGGAGCTTTGACGAAAAAGAAGTTATTGATCAACACTTTTTTGAACGCCGCCTACGTCGTGCACTAGAAGCCCGTAGCCAAGTAATCGAAGAAGGTGGTTTAACTGGCTTTAGACTCTGCGCCGCAGAATCAGATTTTTTACCCGGCGTTACCATAGATAAGTTTGACAACGTATTAGTGTGTCAATTACTTAGCGCGGGTGCTGAGCGTCATAAAGGTGAAATTGTTGGCGCGTTAATGGCTATATTCCCTGGTATGAGCATTTACGAGCGCTCAGATGTAGAAGTGCGTACCAAAGAAGGCCTTGAGCCAATTAAAGGGGCATTATGGGGCAATGAACCAACTGCCCCAGTACTCATTGCAGAAAATGGCTTTAAAATTGAAGTTGATATTATTGATGGCCATAAAACCGGCTTTTATTTAGATCAACGCGATAGCCGCGCTGCACTTGAACGCTTTTCTAAAGACAAAACCGTATTAAACTGCTTTAGCTACACGGGTACATTTTCGTTGTATGCCCTACGTGGCGGCTGTAAACACGTAACTAATGTGGATGTATCGCAGCCAGCCCTCGATACAGCTAAGCGCAATGTTGAGCATAACAACCTTGATTTAGATAAGGTTGATTTTGTCAAACAAGATGTATTTAAGTTACTGCGTCAATACCGCGAAGACGGTGTATTGTTTGACACTATA
Source organism: Pseudoalteromonas sp. NZS127 (assembly GCF_015864805.1). Classification (NCBI taxonomy): domain Bacteria; kingdom Pseudomonadati; phylum Pseudomonadota; class Gammaproteobacteria; order Alteromonadales; family Pseudoalteromonadaceae; genus Pseudoalteromonas; species Pseudoalteromonas sp. NZS127. The sequence continues at coordinate 10,558 of NZ_JADYWN010000021.1, forward strand.
GTAATGGATCCGCCAAAGTTTGCCGACAACAAAGCACAACTTACTGGTGCGTGTCGTGGCTATAAAGATATAAACATGATTGCTATGCAAATATTAAAACCAGGTGGCACCTTATTAACCTTCTCGTGTTCGGGCTTAATGGAGCAAAACTTGTTTCAAAAAGTGGTGGCTGATGCAGCCCTTGATGCTGGTAAAGACTTACTTATTATGGAGCGTTTAAACCAAGCCGCCGATCACCCTATTGCGGGTAGTTACCCTGAAGGTTTTTACTTAAAAGGCTTAATTTGTAAGGTTTACTAACGCCTAGGCTTGATTAGGGTCTGTTGATCTTTCAAGGTTGAATTTGCAGCAGTGTGTTTGGTATTTAGGCAAGGCAGAGCCTATGTGGTGTGGTTATTCCCCATAAATAGGCGATAACGTAGCATCAATGCCAAACAGGCACTGCCCGAAGGGTTCTGCCTAGGGGCGATTGACTCTTTGTTGCTCGGTTTTTACTTAGCCCACTAGGTTACAAACCTCGCGCCGTGATTAAATCGCCCCTAGTTTGAACAAATTTCAATCCGCAAAGGTCAACAGACCCTAGTATTTATACGTAGTTATTACCTATTTATATGGGCAATAACCACGCTACCTAAGCTAATTAAACTGTATTATCTCAAGTCCGGCAGTTATTGTACCGTCATCTTCTTTGCTGGCGCGTATCACCTTAGCCGTTGCGTCTAAAGGCGCAATACTCGGATGAGTTGAGTCTATATGTACCAATAAAATAGTGTTTGGCTCAAGTAACTCATCTAAATGCAACGACAACCCAGTTGCACTCAAATCTACACATTCTGCATTATAATTTAAGCCAGCAATCGGCTCTATTGTGGTTAGCTTTGCTGGTGTATTGATCTGCATACGTCGAAAATTTCGCTTATCATCTGTAAACATAATTTTTCCTATACTATTTTATTAATTTGCTCTAACAACAGTGGTACAGAAAACGGCTTAACCACATAAGCATCACAGCCCGCGTCAAACCCAGCTTGCTTTTCAAGCGGTGACTCCAGCCCTGACACCATAACAATAGGGATGTTTTTTGTCTCAGGTGTATGTTTAAGCATTCTACACGTATCGTAACCATCCAGCCCTGGCATACATACATCAAGTAAAATAATATCGGGCGGATTAGCAATAGCAGAGGCTAAACAGCTTGTTCCAGAATCGGCATAATTAACATCAAACTTTGCGCTAAGTGCTGCTTTGAGTATTTCATAATTAAAATACTCGTCATCTACCACTAGTAGTTGTTGTACTTTATGTTCTATTGATGAGGACATGGCTATGTCGTTTCCTTCTCAAAACAAAAAATAAGTTCTACTATTAAGCACTTAAGCTTAATAGTAGATACACCTTTTACTCTATTTCTTTTATTGCATTTAACACACGTTTTGCCGAAATTGGATACGGAGTACCCAAGGTCTGTGCAAATAAAGACACTCTCAGCTCTTGCTGCATCCAAAAGATAGCTTCTACCTCTTTTGGAATTGGCATCCCTTCAGGGGTTTTGTTTGCTTGCTTTTTATACTCTTGAGCCACTTTATCAAGCTCAAGTACACATAATCTATCGCGATTTGGATCTATGGGTAACTTTTCTAAACGTTTTTGAATCGCTTTTAAATAACGGATTAAGTCACTTAGCTTAGTTGCCCCATGTTGGCTTACAAAGCCTTTAAAAACAAGAGACTCTAATTGCGATTTAATATCTCCATGCGCAGTGATCATGGTTAAATCTACCCGTCCTTTCATTTTTTTATGTAAGGCATGGGCTATACTTAACACTTGCTCTACTTGCGTGGCAATTTCAACTACAGCGTCACCAAGCTCACCACGTATATGCTCTTTTACATTTTCAAACGCGTCGCTGGTGCGAATGTCACCGTACTTTAATAATAAGCTATCAACACCGGCGGCAATGCAGTCATCAATTAAATCGGCTATTTTACCAAAAGGATTAAAATACAATCCAAGCTTAGCCTTATTTGGTAAGTTTTGCTGCAAATACTTTATTGGTGAAGGCACATTTAATAATACTAATCGGCGCAGCCCTTGTTGATGGGCAACCTGTGCTTTTACTTCGTTATCGAAAAGCTCAATAGCAGCAGTTGATTTTTTATCCACCAGCGCCGGATACGCTTTAATTTCGTATTGCCCTTGTTTTTTTACATATGAGTTAGGTAGCTCGCCAAAATCCCACTGCGTTAAGTCTGCTTTTTCTATGCCTTTATCGGCTACTTTGGATAATGTTTGCGTTACTTCGCCTTGTAGCTGCGCTTTAAGTTTGGCTAAATCTAGGCCACGCGCGAGTAACTTATCGTTATCGCCACGTACTTCAAACTGCAAACGTAAATGCGCTGCCAAGGCACTTAAATCCCAGGCATCAGGGTCAACTCGCACCCCTGTCATTTTTAATAGTCGATTACTAAGTGCGTCAATTAAACTCCCCTGCAATGGCTCAATAGCCGCCAAAACAGCATCGGCATAGTTAGGCGCAGGTACAAAATTACGGCGCAGTGACTTAGGCAATGATTTAATTAAACCACTTATTAACTCATGTCGAAACGCAGGTATATGCCAGTCAAAGCCGCTTTCTTGCACTTGGTTTAATAGCGCAACCGGTATTTGTACCGACACACCATCAACCGCTTGACCGGGATCGAAATGATACGCTAAAGGTAAAATTAAATTATCTTGCTGCCAAGTATCTGGGTAGTCAAACTCGGTAATACTGCTTGCACCATGCTGCATTAAGTCATCGCGGCTCATTTGCAAATAGTGTTTATTTTGTTGTTTTTGCGTTTTATACCATTTTAAAAATGCTGCACGATTATTAATTTCTTTTGGAATTTTTTTATCGTAAAACTCAAATAAAGTTTGCTCATCAACTAAAATATCGCGCCTGCGTGACTTGTTTTCAAGCACTTGAATATCTTCAATCAGCTCGCGGTTAAACTCTAAAAAGCTTTCGTTTAAACCCAGTTCTTGCTCAACTAATGCGGTGCGAATAAACAGCTCACGGCTCACTTTAGGATCAATATTGCTATACACGCAGCGGCGCTTATTGACGATTAGCAGGCCATATAAGGTTTGTTGCTCAAAGGCGATTACCGCACCGGGTTTTTTCTCCCAATGTGGCTCTGTATAACTGCGCTTAACCAAATGCTGCGCCAGTGGCTCAACCCAGTTAATGTCTATTTTGGCGTTAGTGCGGGCATATAATTTACTGGTTTCTACCAGCTCTGCCGACATTAGCCATTTGGGGTTCTTTTTAAATAACCCCGACCCCGGAAAAATATGAAACTGGCTATTACGCGCGCCTTTATAAATTTGTTTTTCATCTTTAAAGCCAATATGGCTAAGCATACCGCTCAGTAATGCTTTGTGAACTTGCTCACCGTCGGCAGCATTCGATGTGGCTTTCATACCCATTTCGTTGCATACGGTACTTATTTGATAAACAATATCTTGCCATTCACGAAGGCGCATATAAGCGAGGAAGTCTTTTTGGCAGAGTTTTCTAAACTGGCTATTAGTCAGCTCGCTTTGTTGCTCTTCTAAATAATTCCACAAGTTTAAAAATGCAATAAAGTCTGAATCAGGATCATCAAAACGGCCGTGTTTTTCGTTTGCCGCAGCACGTTTTTCTTGCGGGCGCTCACGGGGGTCTTGAATAGACAGTGCCGCCACTATAATAATTACTTCACGTAGCGCACCGAGCTTATGTGCGGTTAACACCATTTTAGCTAAACGCGGATCGACCGGTAAACGGCTTAATTCTCGGCCTGACTGGGTAAGCGCTGTTTTGTCGTTACGTTTAGTGGGATGTACTGCTTGGAGTTCCTCAAGCAAGGTTAAACCATCGCTAATATTACGACTATCTGGGGCTTGCACAAACGGAAACTGCGCCATGTCGCCTAAACCCAGCGCTAGCATTTGTAAAATAACCGAAGCTAAGTTAGTACGTAGTATTTCAGGATCGGTAAACTCTGGGCGTGATAAAAAGTCATCCTCAGCGTATAAACGAATACAAATACCCGCCTCTACGCGGCCACAACGTCCCATTCGCTGATTTGCACTGGCTTGCGATATTGGCTCTATAGGCAGGCGCTGTACCTTGGTGCGGTAACTATAACGGCTAATACGCGCCGTACCCGGATCAATTACATAACGAATCCCCGGTACGGTTAACGATGTTTCGGCCACGTTGGTCGATAAAATAATATGGCGGCGCGAGTGCGGTGCAAATATGCGGTTTTGCTCGGCGTTTGATAGTCGCGAATAAAGCGGTAATATGTCAGTGTGTTTTAAATTACGTTTACTGAGAGCATCGGCGGTATCGCGTATTTCACGCTCACCATTTAAAAATATTAAAATGTCGCCAGGGCCTTCTGCACACAGTTCATCTACAGCATCAAAAATACCTTGCAGTTGGTCGCCTTCGGCTTCCATATCCTCTTTATTTATCTCAGTAACTGGGTTGTAACGTACATCAACCGGGAAGGTTCGCCCTGATACTTCTATAATTGGCGCATCATCAAAGTGCTTTGAAAAACGCTCTGGATCGATCGTTGCTGAGGTAATTATTATTTTTAAATCGGGGCGCTTAGGGAGTAAATTTTTTAAATAACCTAAAATAAAATCAATGTTTAAGCTACGTTCGTGCGCTTCATCAATAATAATGGTGTCGTATTGATTTAAAAATCGATCTTGTTGAATTTCGGCAAGTAAAATCCCGTCGGTCATTAGTTTAATATAGGTATTATTCGAGACCTGATCACTAAAGCGTATTTTAAAACCAACTTGTTGGCCAAGTTCACACTGCATTTCTTCTGCAATACGATTAGCCACCGTTCGTGCTGCTAGTCGCCTTGGTTGGGTGTGGCCAATTAAGCCATCAACCCCACGCCCTAGCTCTAAACACATTTTAGGAATTTGCGTGGTTTTACCTGAACCGGTTTCACCTGCAATAATAACCACTTGGTTATTAGCAATGGCGTTTTTAATCACATCCTTTTTTTGACTCACCGGTAATTGCTCTGGGTAAGTCACTTTAGGCAGAGCCGCTAAACGCTGCGCGCGCAGTGCTTGGCTACGGGTAATGTCGGCCGCTATTTTTTCAAGCGCGTTGGCATGCTTATTCTCATCGGTTATTTTTTTTACGCCATGTAAGCGTTTTTTAAAAATGAATTGATCTTTTTTCAAGCACGTCTTTAGCTCGCCAAACAACTGACCTAGGTTTACCACCCGCATACCTTATAAAATTAGTAAAAGAGCCGCAATTGTAGCAAATTAAATGGCTGGGGTTAATCCTACAAAGTGCATAACGCTTAGTAGTTTGTTATATAAGCCACCAGCCAAACAAATAAAGCGCTTATTCGCCTTTAAAAATGCCTACATAAGTGGCTTGGGTATTTGATTTACTGGCTCTGTACATACCTGAGGTATTAAACGGCAAACTAATATTACCTTTAGTATCCACTATAATAACACCGCCCGTACCGCCTATTGGTGCAAGTACCCCATTAATCACTTCGTCCCCTGCTTGCGTTATGGTTTTACCTTGGTATTTAACGCGCGCACAAATATCGCTGGCTACATTGTAACGAATAAAATACTCACCATGGCCGGTAGCCGATACCGCACACGATTCATTTTCCGCAAACGTTCCTGCACCAATTACCGGCGCATCACCAATACGGCCATAGCGTTTGGCGGTCATACCGCCGGTTGATGTACCAGCTGCTAAATTGCCATTTTTATCCAGTGCTACCGCACCAACCGTGCCCATTTTATAGTTATTTGGCAAGGCTTTATGCGCCGCTTGATAGTCTTTACTGGTTGCTTTGGCTTTATCTAATTTTTGCTTTGCTTTTAATAATGCTTTATAGCGGTGCTCGGTATCAAATAAGTTATTTTCGATTAAGGGAATACCTTGCTCTTTAGCAAATTCTTCAGCGCCTTGCCCACTGAGCATGACGTGTACTGAATTATCCATAACCAAACGTGCTAAATTAATTGGGCTCTCTACATGCTTAACACCTGCAACTGCGCCCGCCTGACGATTACGACCATCCATAATTGATGCATCGAGCTCATGGCTGCCATCGTAAGTATAAACCGCGCCACGCCCTGCATTAAAATAAGTAGACTGCTCCATCACTTGAATCGCTGCCGTTATGGCATCTAAGCTTTCGCCGCCTTGCTCAAGTACTTTATAACCGGCCTCTACCGCTTGGGTTAATTTAGCACGATAAGCTTGCTCTTCTTTTGGCGTAAATTTACTTTTTTCAATCGTGCCCGCACCGCCATGAATGGCAATAGCAAAAGGTACTTCTCCGCTTAAAGCGTTATTGCTTACGCTAATAAAACTAGTGGCGATAAGCGCCATTAAAAGTGATTTTTTCATAATGAGCTCTTATAAACTTCAGTGAAACCAATGTGGATGGTCGCTAACTATTTATCAAGTAAAGTAAGTTTAAACACATAAAAAAAGCGCCCAAAGGCGCTTTTTTTTGCTGGTTTAAATTATTACGCTTGTTGCGCTTTTAAACGAGCTAAACGTGCTACTTGATGCGTAGACGTTAAAAAAGAATAAATTGGTGCTAAATAACCACGTTTACGTAGCTCTAAAAAGTCAGCATCACTTAATTCATTAAGTTTTTTCTCATCGATAAGGTAAATACCGTTGATGTCTTTTTTCTCGCCTTTAATATCAACTGTTAGCGTTTGCGCTACTAAAAGCTCTTTATCGGCTAAAAACTTCGTAAAAGCATCTGTGATCTGTGAAAACTCAATAAACGATACTAATGCTTCTTTACGACGCTTTAAGTAGTCAGTTTCTTCGCCGTTTTCAAACAACGCATTACCTTCTTCTTCGCCAACTAATGGGCTCGCTTCGTCAATAACAATACCGTATTGATCTTGATCTGGGTGTTTTACTAAACCTAGTGGGTAGCGCGTCGTAGCCATTGGTGCAAATGCTGCCGTCCACTTATCGCCTTCAACAAACAAGTTTTCGCCTGGCTCAAGGCCAAACATAGCAACTGCTTGAAAAGTGCCTGTTTCGTTATTTTTAACGAAAGACATTGGAAATTCATTCGCTATACGCGCAAATTCATGTGCAACTACTGGCACTAAATGTTGCGTTTTCATAAATTCTACATTGATGCCGTTTTTAATTTTAGTATTGGCATGTTTTTCGTTGTGTAAAGGCTGTACTTGTTGCTCCGCCATGTTACTGCTCCGTTTATTTTTAATTTGTATGTTTCTTTGTTAATACCTTTAGGCTAATGCTTTTGAGCAAAAAAAGGAAGGGAAACTTTTATGACAACCGTTTTGATAAAATAAAATTTAAATAAATCTGCACCTTGCCAAAAAACGTACACATAACAAGGGTTAAATCTGCTTAAAAAGCATACACAGCAAGGCTGTTTAACATACAGGCTTGTTTTTAATGTTAACCTGTTTTAACAAAATCACGTTACTAACCACGTTATTTTGGATGATAATTGCACAAATAAAAAGGCAGCTAGTTATAGCTGCCTTTTTATTTGTTCATTCGCACTCATTTTAAATTACGGCGCCCAATAAACCTCAATATTAATACTTGGGTGATTTAGCACTGCGCGCAGTGGCATGTCGTTTACATCCCCACCCGCTTTGGCTTGCTTATACACAGCGAGTTTTTCATCACCGCTAATAAGTAGCTTAACCACTTTAGATTGCGCTATCGCGTTTAATGTAAGTGTCATACGCTCAGTTATACTGCCAGTTACATCACTTTCAATGGCATTGATTGCACATACCAGTTGCTCCGAGTTTAAGCCTATTTCTAAACCCTCTGCATGTGGGAATAATGACGCAGTATGACCATCTGGCCCCATACCTAAAATAGTCACATCATACGGGCGTTTTAACGCAGCATAAGCAGCTTCACACACTGCAGTGCCTTGCTGCGCTGTCTCGGCGCTATTTTTCATCGTGACAAAGTTAGCCGCAGCACCATAGTTTTGTAATAACGTGCTGTTAATAAATGCTTCGTTACTTTTTTCGTGGCTAGCATCTACCCAACGCTCGTCAACCATAGCAACATCAACATGCTGCCAATTTAAATCAAGGGTTGATAAATGCTTATACGCCGCAGCAGGGGATGAACCGCCCGATACCATTAATACTGCACGGCCATCATTGCTTATGCCATCACGTAATGATTGTTCAAGTGTTGCTGACAGCTCTGCTGTAAGCGCCTCTTTACTATCAAAAAACTTTTCAATTATTGTTGCCATTATGCTCCCTTATCACCGGTGTTAAACCATACATGGTTGTTCTCTGCTAATAATTCGTCAGCATCTTCTGGGCCCCAGCTACCTGCACGATAAAGCGCCGGTTTGCCTTTTTCTTGCCAGCGGTCGATGATTGGATCAATCCACTTCCATGCTTGGCGTACTTCATCACGATGGATAAATAACGAAGGATTATTAGCGGCTGCATCTAGCATTAAGCGCTTGTAGGCATCTGAGTGAAAACCATTGCTATAGGCTTGTGAAAGCTCAATATTCATCGTTACTGGCTCAAGCTGCATTTCAAGGTTATCTAAGCGTTTAGACATCAATGTTAGCTGAATAGTTTCCTCTGGTTGTAGGCGAATCACCAAGCGGTTTGGCTCTATTTCGCCTACGCTGTCTTCGTATACATTGTGTGATACTTTTTTATATTGCACTACTATTTCAGCACAGCGTTTAGCCATGCGTTTACCAGTGCGCAAATAAAATGGCACACCTGCCCAACGCCAGTTATCAATATGCGCTCGAATACCTACAAAGGTTTCGGTTTTACTTGAACCTTCATTAAGCTCTTCTAAGTAACCTGGTACAATTTTACCGTTTAGATCACCTGGTACATATTGGCCACGAATAATATTTTTATCTACGTCGCTGCCAATAAGTGGACGCAGCGCTTCTAATACTTTGAGCTTTTCGTTGCGAATACTATTGGCATTAAGTTTATGGGGTGATTCCATTGCTACTAAACATAACAGTTGTAACAAGTGGTTTTGAACCATATCACGCAGCGCACCGGCTTTGTCGTAAAAGCCTGCACGGGTTTCAAGGCCCACAGTTTCTGAAATGCTAATTTGAATATTATCGATTGATTTAGCATCCCACATGTTTTCAAACAACGAGTTTGAAAAACGCAGTGCCATTAAGTTTTGAACAGTTTCTTTACCTAAGTAATGATCAATTCGGAAAATTTGCTCTTCGCTAAAATACTCTGCGATTTTTCCATTGATAGCCTCAGCAGATTCACCACAATAACCAATAGGCTTTTCAACCACTACACGTGAAGTAGGCGTTATTAAGTTTTTAACAGATAATATTTCACAGCAAGTGCCGTACACAGCAGGTGGTAGTGATAAATAAAATACGCGAGATTTAGTGCTGTCGTGCTCATCTAAAATACCTTTTAGCACATCCCAGTTATCGTCAGGGGCTGTTACATTGCTAACAACAGGTACTAAAAAAGTAGCAAAGGCTTTCCAATCTTTAGCATTAAACTCATCCTTTGCTAAAAACTCTTTTAAGGCTTTGTGTGCTGTTTCTATGTACTCAGCACGTTGGGTTTCTTCGCGTACCGTTGGCAAAATACGTGAGCCTTCAGGTAAATTACCTTCTTGATATGCTCGATACATTGCAGGTAGTAATTTGCGTAACGCAAGGTCACCACCGCCCCCAAAAATTATAATATCAAAAGGATTAAGCATAGTTACTCTCTACGTTTGTGCTACCTGGCACTACCCGTTAGGTAATCAGATATAGCGGTTTATTGCTTGAATGATGTCGGTTTTTATAAATATATTTGCACAAAAACCTGCTTTATTATGCTGTGATGATGATGTTTTTTATTTAACCACACTGCTGGCTATTTATTATTAATTTTATCATCTGCGCTTAAAAATGGGCCTTAGGGAACTGTAATTCCTCTCACAAAAATACAGTCCCTAAGTACACCAGCGCTACCCGTTCAAAGGTATTTGGTTGCTTATGTTACTAAGCTAAATTTTTACTGCGTACGATGTTGCTTATAATACGCCATTAAGCCATTAGTTGAACTATCATGAGCATATTTAACGCGCTCATCAACTAACTCGGCTTCTATTTTTGATGCTAATCCTTTACCTAGCTCAACACCCCATTGATCAAATGAGCAAATTTCTAAAATAATGCCTTGGCAAAAAATCTTATGCTCATACAACGCAATTAAGCGCCCTACCGTTTTAGCGTCTACGCTATCTAGTAACATAGAGGTAGTTGGGCGGTTGCCTTGATGAATTTTGTGCTTTAGTAACTCATCTATTTGTGCCTGAGATTTACCCTTAGCAGTTAAATCTGCGGTGATCTCTTGCTCATCTACGCCATTCATTAGTGCTTCTGTTTGCGCAAAAAAGTTCGATAATAAAATATCGTGATGTTTATCAACGTTTACTTGCGGCTTAATTGAGGCAATAAAATCAGCCGGTACAATAACATTACCTTGATGCAAACATTGGTAAAATGCGTGTTGCCCGTTAATCCCGGTCATACCCCAAATAATTGGCACTGTTGTATAAGGCACAGTTTCACCCGCAAAGTTAACATGCTTGCCGTTACTTTCCATTTCGCCTTGTTGTAAGTACGCAGGCAACATGTGCAGCGCTTGGTCATAAGGTAAAATAGCTTGCGAGGTATAACCTAAAAAGCTGGTATTCCACACACTTAATAATGCCATAATAAGCGGAATATTTTGCTCTAGTGGTGCGTTTTTAAAGTGCTCATCAACTTCGTACGCACCCTCTAAAATTGCTTCAAAAGCGTAATATCCTGCATATAATGCAATCGGTAAACCAATAGCGCTCCATAATGAAAAGCGACCACCAACCCAATCCCACATCGTAAATACGTTGTCGTTACTAATGCCAAACTCGGCTGTTTTTTCTAAATTAGTGCTCACCGCAACAAAATGCTTAGCAATAGCGGCGTTATCTTTAGCTGTTTGTAAAAACCAATCAACCGCTGTTTTAGCGTTAGTCATTGTCTCTGACGTAGTAAACGTTTTTGATGCAATAACAAACAAGGTTGTTTCAGCATCAATATTTTTTAATACCGAGGCAATTTGTACCCCGTCAGCATTCGACACATAATGTACATTTAAGGTATCGTCACTTAATGCTTTTAATGCTTCGGTTGCCATTTGCGGGCCAAGGTTTGAACCACCTACACCTATACTTACTACATCTTTTACTGGCTTACCGCTGTAGCCTAACCACTTACCACTGCGTACTTTTTCAACAAACAGTTTAATTTTAGCAAGTTCGTTATCAACCAACTCAGTTACATTTTCACCATCAACAATAAGTGGCGTATGAGCGCGGTTACGTAATGCTGTGTGTAACACTGCTCGGTTTTCGGTGATATTAATTTTTTCACCATTAAACATTTTTTCACGCCAAGCGCTAATGTCACACTCTTTAGCTAATGCAATTAACTGCGTAAAAACATCTTTATCAATACGTTGTTTTGAGTAATCAAATAATAATCCAGGGATTTGCGTAGAAAACTGAGAAAAACGCGCGTCATCTTTAGCAAATAAATCCCTAAGATGGCTTTGTTTCATCTTGGTTGCACTTTTTTCAAGCGCTTGCCAACTTGCTAATTGCGAACGGTTAGTCATGTAAACATCCCCTAAAATATTAATCTATTGATTTAAATGTATTTATTATATAAAACTTAGTTAATTAACATATATAGCAAAGTTAAAAATGAGCTGTTTTTATATTTTATGCTGTGAATGATAACGTAATTTTTTGCTTTTGACACCGGTATCATAAAATTAATATATTAATTTAACAACCCATTCAGAGGCGACTCAGTTAGCTTAATTTGGCAAATAAATAAAAAGGCCGACAAATGCCGGCCTTAATTATATTTATTTGCTAACTAATTTTAACTTCCCAGTGCCAAACCGCCATTTAAATTATAAACCGAGGTATAACCTAGCTCAATTAAATTAGCTGCTGCCAACTTTGAGCGGTTACCACTGCGGCACACTAAAATATATTGATTATTTTTATCTAGCTGCTGCTCTACTATTGCGTTTGCCATACGGCTAAGCGGAATATTTAAGGTTTTAGCTGTAGCAACATTTAACAGTGATGAAATATTATTAGCGCCATGCTCATAGGGTTCGCGCGTATCAATTAAATATACATTGCCGTGGCTGAGCATTTCTTTTGCCTGTGAATAACTCAATTGCTGTGTATTTGTATCTGGTTGCGCATTTACATAACCACAAAGCTGGTTGTTATTATCTGTTTGTTTTTGCTCATCGTGCTGCTGCTTTTTAGCAGCAAATTCATCTTTCGTTATTTGCTTAGATAATAATGCGCTCAATAAAGGAGTTTGCTGTTGTTGCACCGCCCAGTTCATAGCAAAACACTGTTGGTAATCGTGTCCTGAGCAAATAACCGCCTCTGGGGTTAACTGCTGCGCTAATAATATTAACGAGTCAGCCATTTGCTCTGCACTACCACCAAGCAAATGAGTATTACCCAGCCCCGCTGGTAAAATGAGATCACCACAAAAACAATAGCGAACCTCACCCGAGGCTTCTTTTAATAAGTAACTCACACTGTCTTGGCTATGCCCAGGTGTGGCAAGTTTTTCTAGGCGTTGCCCATTTAAATTAATCACCGTTTGGTTAACTGGCCAACCCAATTGATCAACCTCTCCTGCTACTAAACGTGCTGCTAACACACTGCGTAATAGGGTAATTGCACTATTACGCTCTTGGTGAGCATGGGTGTCTAAAATAGCGGTTATGGTTAAATTTTGCGTATTGGCTATTTTTTCAAAGCGCGGTATTAACTCTATAATAGGGTCGATGATCACCGCTTGGTTGTTGCTATTAACATATAACCAGCTGCACGCGCCTTGGTGCCTAAATTGGGTTAAGCCTAGTGCACATAATTCCTGCGTAGGTGTAGCGCTGTCAGATACTACCAGGCAATTTGCTTGTAATACTTGTTTAAGGGCGCGAATTCGCTCACAGGCATGGTCAATATCTTGTTGCGTGGCGGCAGGTCCAAACGATAAACGTATGGCGTTTTCACTTTGCCACTGGCTTGCACCCATTGCATCTAGTACAAAACTTTGTGAAGCACCAGTACTACACGCAGAGCCGCCGCTCACGCGTATGCCGGCAGCATCAAATAAATCAATAACTTCTTTACTGGTTAAGTCGTTAACCGCAAAATTAAGCGTGGTGGGCACTGAGTATGCAAAATCATGGTTAAAGGTAATGGCACCAAATGTATCGCTTATTGCATTGTGTAATTGGCTGCGATATTGCGCAAGCACAGCACTTGATTTAAACGTGTCATCGGTTTTATCTAATAACAAACTAAATAACTTATTAAGTCCTGCAATACCAGGGAGATTTTCAGTACCTGAGCGCATACCACTTTCTTGCCCGCCACCGGCTATAAATGCCGTATAAGCACTGCCTTGACGAATATATAATAAGCCAATGCCTTTGGGAGCGTAGAGTTTATGGCCCGAAAACGGTGCGTAATCTATTGTTGTTTCGCTCAACATAAGCTGCTGCTTACCTAATGCTTGAACGCAATCGACCATCCAAGACACGCTGCTATTGCGATTACGAATAACCTGCTCTATTGCCGCTAGATCTTGGTATACACCGGTTTCATTATTAACCGCCATAGTGCAAATCATCAGCGCATCATCAATATGCTGAGCAATAAAATCTAAGTCTAAAATACCGTTACTATCAACCGGAATAGCAAGTACTTGAGCGTTAATCTCTAGCACTTGATTCCAATGTTTTAGGGTATTTGGTACTGCTTTGTGCTCTGTAGCGCCATAAAGTAACACCGGATTTTTTTTATTATGGGTTTTAGCATTTATCAGCGTAGACACTACAGCCGTTTGAATACCTTCGGTTGCCCCAGAGGTAAATAAAATATCACCATTATTAGCGCCAATTACCGCGCGTGCTTTTTGTCGAGTTTGCTCCAATAAGTGCTTAGCTTGAATACCCGTTATGTGTGGGCTAGAAGGATTACCAAAACAGGTTTGCATTGCATGGCACACCACATCAACTATGCATGGCAACACAGGGGTCGTTGCATTTGCATCAAGGTAAACTTGTTTTACTGGCTCATCGGGTAATAAATACTCAGACATTAAAAAACGCACCTTATTACTAATAAATATATCTTATACCAATATTACATAGTTTTGGCTGCAATAGATAATAATCAATTAGTTTTAAAGATGCGTTTTCTATGCTTTTTTATACTTAAAGCGGTGTTAACTTTTAGCTCAGCTCTTTAATGATTTCTTCTTGAGTAGATGACCACGCATTGATCAGCGCTTTGACTAATGACGCCAGTGGAATGGCAAAAAATACGCCCCAAAAACCCCACAAGCCTCCAAAAAACAATACCGCTACAATAATAAATACCGGATTTAAATCAACCGCTTCAGAGAACAATAAAGGCACTAGTACATTGCCATCAAGCGCTTGAATAATACCGTAAATAATTAAAATGGTCCAAAATTGGGTTTCAATTCCAAACTGAAACAACGCCACTGCCGCCACCGGAATGGTTACCAATGCCGCACCCACAAAAGGGATCAACACCGAAAAGCCCACTAATACTCCCAATAACGCAGCATAGCGTAAATCAAGTACCGTAAAGGCAATAAACGACACCGAGCCAACAATCAGTATTTCAAACACTTTACCGCGAATGTAGTTCATTATTTGCTGATTCATTTCATTCCACACCTGCATTATTAAGCGTCGTTGTTGCGGAATAAGTTTAGCAATACTGTGGCTAAGCTCTAGTTTGTCTTTAAGCATAAAAAACACTAACAAGGGCACTAAAATTAAGTAAATTAACCACGCAACCGCATCTTTTAAAGACGTGAGCGACACCGACAGCACTACTTGACCAAATTCAATTACTTTAGTCTCTACTGTTAATACAATTGTTTGTACTTGTTCTGCAGTAATTAAACTAGGGTACTGCGCAGGCAAGGCCAATAAAAACGATTTCCCTTGCTCTACCATATGGGGTGTTTCTTGAAATAAATTACTGGTTTGCTGCCACAGCACAGGGCCAATAACTAAAATAAGTGTCAGCATAATACCTGTAAATATAAGCATAACAATTACTGTAGCGGTAAAACGCCTTAACCCAAAACGCTCTAAGTGCAGTACCGGCCAATCGAGTAAATAGGCAATAATAAGTGCCACTAATACCGGCACTATCAAAGATCCAATAAAATATAATAAGGCTACTAACGCCAATAATAAAAATAATAAAGTAACTGAATGAGGATCAGAAAACTTTTTTTCGTACCACGCTTTTATATATTCAAACACGTAATGGCTCCACTAATAACATTCCTTGGCGCTTATTTAAGGTATAACAATATGCATGCTTTTGTAAAAATCGTTCAATGTCGTTTATATTTTCTGCATTATTAAAACTAAAAGTAATACTTTGTTGTAACGACACGGCTTTACGCAGCCCAAGTTTAAATTGAATAAACTGCTGTGGGCATTTATAAGCTGATAAATTTTGCTCTAGCATACTCGTTTCACCTTGAGTTCACATCAATAATAAGTCCCATAGTCACCACCTAAAAATGTATTAAGTGTGAACATGCATAACTTTTCCTTAAAACAACCTCGGCAATAGTTTATCCTTAGGGCATAATTAGCAGTAAGGATAGGTTAATGCCTGGCACGCATAATAAAGCGCAATTACCCAGTAATCCAACACTCAAAGAGATTAATTGGTATAAAAAACAAATAAATTGGGGCGAATTACCACCTTTTTATCACCTTGTTGCCTCATCGGTCAGCGAAGCTGAAGGTATTTTAGAACATGGGTTTGATAATGCAGTAAAAAGCCTTTTAGACAAACGTAATTGGAACCTTGATCTACTTGACGGCTACGAAACCGAGCTAGGCGAAATTCAATGTAATAAAAAGCCACGCATTGCACTGCATCAAGTATTTACCGATCGTGGTTTTGAGCTTTGGGCTCAACCGTACGCTAAAGATGTTATTATTGATCAATACGTTAAAAATAATCGTTTTATGGAATTTAAAGTATGGGATCCACTTTCCATGAAGTGCTTAATTAGAATAAATCAATTACATACATTTATTGGCTTTTATTTTGAACGTGGAGACAAAGCCGATAAAGCTATTATTTTACACGCACACAAGGTAGTGCATAAAATTATTACTTTTTTACAAATACAATTGAACGTAGTAAAGCTAGATGGGGTCACAATAAAAGCGCTTTATCAATTATGTGAAAAAGACAGCCGTGCATGCAGTGACGAAATAAACATTGCCAAAATTGCTCTTGGTGAACCAATTAACAGGGAATAAAATGCAGCTAAAATCAGCCTTTATCACTTTATGTAGTGCCGCGCTTACATTTAGCCTATTAGTAAGTGAGCCTTTAAAGGCGCAAACAAACTTTAAATTGCCAGATTTAGGTACCTCAGCCTTACAAGTGCTGCCGCTCGAAAAAGAACAAGCGATTGGCGAAGTAATGATGATGCAAATTAGAGGCTCGTCGCCAATAATTAACGACCCTGTGCTTGATGAGTACTTAACCACAGTGGGCCGTAAACTTGTGGCTAGCGCCAATGATGTGCGGTTTCCGTTTTCATTTTTTTGGTTAAATAACTCTGAAATAAACGCCTTTGCATTTTATGGCGGCCATGTTGGCGTACACACCGGATTAATTGCGCAAGCTGATGATGAAAGTCAATTTGCATCGGTACTTGGCCATGAAATTGCCCACGTTACCCAGCGCCATTTAGCACGGCGCCTACAGCAGCAACAAGACAACAGCGCAATGACTATAGCCGGAATGATTGCCGGTATTTTAGCCGCTGTAGTCGTGCCCGATGCTGGTATTGCTATTATTTCAGCAAGCCAAACACAATCGGCATTTAGCCAACTAACGCATAGCCGCTCAGCAGAGCAAGAAGCCGACCGTATTGGTATGCAAACGCTTAATAATGCAGGCTTTGATCCTCGTGCATCAAGTGAATTTTTAACTAAACTCGCTGCGCAAATTCGTTATAAATATAAGCCACCTGCGTTTTTACTTACTCACCCGCTTCCTGAGAGCCGTGTGTCTGATGTAAGATTGCGTGCGCAGCAATACCCTAAACGCCAAGTAAACCCGAGCCTTGAGTTTAACTTAGCAAAAAGTCGCGTGCTGGCAAGATACGACAATAAACCAGAAGCAGCAGAATCGCTGTTTAGAAAATTAATTCGCGAAAATAGCTACAATAATGCCGCCCTAAAATATGGCTTAGGCATTAGTTTGCTGGATCAAAAAAAGCTTGATGAAGCGCAGCCTATTTTAGATGAACTACTAAAAAGCGATCCTAAAAACTTATTTTATATAGATACCTATACCGATTTATTAATAGCGCAAAAAAAGGCCGCTGAAGCCGTTACCTATTTAGCAGAATTAAACAATTACCGCCCTAACAATCAGGTAATTACGCTAAACTATGCCAACGCAGCCCTAGAAGCAAAGCAATACGAGCTTGCCGAAAACATCTTAAAAAGCTTTTTACTAGAAAAACCAGATCACAGTTTAGGTAAGCAACTATTAACCGACGCCTATAAAAAGCAAGAAAAACTCGCCGCCTATCACGAAGCCAATGCCGATGTATTATCGCAATACGGCGCTTATTTAAAAGCTGCCGACGAAATACAAAAAGCACTCAACTTTATTGAGCCAAACGAGCTAGTTAAACAACAAAGGTTAAAAGCGCTACTTACACAATACCGACTTTTACAAAAAGAGCTTGCTAGGCTTTAAGTCTACAAGCGCTTGGCCTAAAATGGCCGCAACTCATTTATTGGAAGCATTTTATGTCTGTAACTATTTATCATAATCCGCGCTGCTCTAAATCGCGCGAGACCCTAGCTTTATTACAAAGCAAAGCTATTGAGCCAAGTATAGTTGAATACTTAAATACGCCTTTAAGTAGCGAGCAGCTAACTACATTAGTTAAGCAGCTGGGTTTTACATCTGCACGCGAGTTAATGCGCACCAAAGAAGACATTTACAAAACGCTAAACTTAAAAGATGAAACCAGTGAAGCTGCACTTATTAATGCTATGGTACAAAATCCAAAACTAATTGAGCGCCCTATTGTGGTTAACAATGATAAAGCTGCTGTTGGTCGCCCTCCAGAAAACGTATTAAGCGTTTTATAATGAGCACGACCATAGTGGTACTTTACCATTCAAGCCATGGCTCAGTTGAAGCTATGGCCCATGAAATTGCCGAGTCTATAGAGCAACAAGGGGCCAGCGCTTTGCTGCGCACTTTTGTTGCTAAAAACCCACACGACATTATTATCACTAAAGACGATTTAATAAACTGTGATGGCCTTGCCTTTGGCACACCTACTCGCTTTGGTATGATGGCCTCTCAAGCAAAAATGTTTTGGGAAACCACCAGCGAATTATGGTTAAAAGGGCAATTAATTGACAAGCCAGCCTGTGTTTTTTCGTCGTCAAGCAGTATGCATGGCGGCAACGAAGCCACATTACTGAACTTATCGCTACCGTTACTGCACCATGGCATGATGTTACTCGGTGTACCTTACGATGTACCCGAATTGCTGGCAACACAAACCGGTGGCACGCCCTATGGTGCAACACATGTTGCTGGTAGTAGTAATAGTACTGAATTAAGTAAAGACGAAATTAAAATATGCCAAAGTGTTGGCAAACGCCTCACTCAAATTGCGAGAAAACTTCAATGAAAACAGCTGAAATTCCAGCTAAAAAGCCAATTACTATTAAATTTCAACGTACCGCGATTTTTGGTTATGTCGGTTTATTAATTTTAATGCCGTTATGGATGTTTGTATTTGCACCGAGAGAAGGCCACAGCAATGGCTTTATTTTTGCCGTGTACATACTGCCATTATTATTTCCTCTTAAAGGCATAATTCAAGACAAAGCGTATACGTATGCATGGGCAAACTTTATTGTTATGCTTTACTTTATTCATGGCCTTACATTGCTTTGGGTAGCGCAAGATGAGCTGGTATGGGTATTGTTAGAGCTACTATTTGCCTCTGCTATGTTTATTGGCTGTACCTACTATGCTAGGCATCGTGGGCAAGAACTTGGCTTAAAAATTCGTAAATTGAAAGACGATCTCGCCGAAGAAAAAGCAGCGCACGAGCACGAAAAAACAGATTAAATTATAATTTAAACACAAAAAACGCGCTAATTAGCGCGTTTTTTATTTATGCATCGTTATCGCCTATTTATGGGGAACAGCCACACTACATAGGCTCCGCCTTGCCTAACGGCCAAACACATTGCTGCAAATTTAACCTCGAAAGATAAACTTGCCATAAATTTTTAAACTAAAGAACTTAATGCGGCAAGGGTTACAATAGCGGCTAAACCTAACTGCCCTACTAGGCTAACTAAAGAAAAGCCTCTTAATACAAATAATCCCCACGGGTGTTTAATGTGCGGGTACAGCGCGCAGCGCTTTAAAGTAGCCGCAAAAAAGAAACACACCGCCGCAATCATAGTTAGAGTTAATGTTAATTCGCTTTTTATGGTTATTGTTTCATCAAAAAAGAAAAACAATTGCACCGGCAATAATAAAGTAACCAGAGCATGCAGCGCATGCACTTTTTTAATGCGATCAAACTGCCCTTCAGGCGACAACTCTTTAATACCAAAGTCGCGCTCAAGGCACTTTACTAAGTTACTCGCTTTTATGCTCACTGCTAAGCGATAACAGCTAAGCCCTTCGTTATTACGCACTCTAAAGTCATACCCCGCCTTTAGCAGCAATACCATAAGCGATTCGTTTTTAGAGAGCACAGCATAATGCAAGGCAGTATTCCCCTTATCATCAACTGCTTTTTTATCTTGTTGGCTCAGCAGGGTTTCAACTACATTTACGTAGCCTTTTTCAGCAGCCCACATAAAGGCCGTTTTATTGTGCTCATCGGCAAGCGTACCTGTTGCGCCTTGCTCAATAAAGCGCATGGCCATCATTTGCTTAGCGGTTTTTTTATTTAAATGAGCAAGCAAAGCTTTTTCAAGTAGTACCACAGAATCTACATCCGGCGATACTTGAGTGAGTAAAGTAAAGTAGTCTTTGCCTTTAGCCACTTTTTCACTTGCCAGTTCAGTTAAATGCTCAAGATCGGCAATTGAACCTGGAATATAAGCACTCAAACGTTCTCTAAAATCAACTTCTTGCCACAGAGCTAGCGTGTCAACCGCCGATAATTTACTGCGATTATTTAACGCATGCTCAATTAGAGTAAAATAGCGTTTAGCAAAAAATAAACTAAATAACGACTGCGGTGTATCAATCTCATTTTGCGCCGATACATTCGCGTATTTTTCGAGCCGTTGGCAAAGCATAAGTACTAAGCTTTCGGGGGTATATTCGTTATCAAAATAATGTTCTTTTACCGCGCTTATATACGTTTGTGCACTTTCGTCATACTCGCAAATATGTTGAAAATAACACTCTTCAAAAGGCTCCAGCGGAGTAAACCACGCTAAATAAAATATGGGCGGTAAAACAGTAGTACATACTCCATCATCTTCATGGGTAGAACGACAGGCAGGCCAAGCTTCTAAAGCATCTAAAATAAAGGCACCATTTTGTTCTACAAGTCCTTTGATAAGTAATGGGTATTCCTTTGGCCAAATCAGTACATTTTCCATTAAAACAACACAACTCCAGTGTAGCTTGGGACAGTGGTCAGTTATAGCAGCTTTTAGCTGACACCACGCTTAATCGACGAGCCGATATTCTAGCACACCTTGATCGCCACGCTAGCGCAAAGTAACGCAATACTTATAAAATAAAAAAGCAGCCAACTACATAACTAGTTGGCTGCTTATTTGGTTGGAGCTGGACTTAATCAGGGTCACATAATCTACTATTAGTTGCTTTTTAATTCGCTAATAACGCTCTCTATACCTACATCAGAAATACGTTGTATAATTTCTTTTTGCTTGGCGCTGAGCAATGAAATGCCTTCTGCAACTATGTCGTATACTTTCCATTGTTCATCTTTCCCTAAGCGCAATTTAAAATGTAAATCTATAGTAGGCGCATTTGCTTGTATTATCTGGGTTTTAACCGTAGCGTACTGTGAGTCGCTCAAAGCGTTATCTTGCTCAAAAACTACTTTTTGACCAGTGTACTTCATTAAAGCACCGGCATAAGTGCCTGTTAAATAATGCTCTACTGCATCAATAAAATTAACTGCTTGCTCGCGCTCAATGCCCTTTATATGTTTGCCTAATAATTTAAATGCTACAAATTTTATATCAATATGCGGCATTAAGCGCTGCTCAACAATGTTAAACATGTCTTCTTTACTTGCATCGCCTTTGGCATTAACTTGGGCTATATCGGCAAATAAAGTATCGGCTACGCTTTTAAGGAGTTGTTGTGGAGATTGTTGCGTTTGAGCAAAAAGTGAGCCGCTAAAGAATACAGCTACAACGAGAAACAGTTTTAAAAACTTCATAATAAATTATTGTCTGTGTGATTAAGATGACGCTAATTTACGCGATAATTACACCTTTAAATAGACTTAAATAAGCAACTTATTAATGCCCATTTAGCACCAATAAAACAAAGTAAATAAATTCAATTAGTTAATCAACCTCGGTTAACACCCTATATACAAACGTATTTTTGTCCCATTGAAAACACCCATGTTGCGCCCTTACTATTTAGTCACTATTTAACTCAGGCACAGCACTGACACCTATGAAAACGTCATTTTTATCATTATTTATATTTGTTTTATTATTCACGAGTCAACACGCATTCGCACAATCGCAGCACGGCTACGCAATTGATCTGCTCAAGGGAGAAGGTGGCGTAAATGGCTTTAAACTAGCCCATCAATATTATCCTACAGGGTTGCAGTCTTTACTTGGCGATACGCGCTTTTATTTCGAAACCAGTGTAAACCTTTGGCAATATAACCATGGCGATAAAACACAGTCTAATGTAGTGCTTGCCATGTCGCCTGTGCTGTTGTTCCCAGCATTTAGCATTAACAATACCCCCATATATGTAGAAGCGGGTATTGGTATTTCATTGGTTGATGAAACCTATTTTGCGGGTAAAAACATTAGCACTCACTATCAGTTTGAAGACAGAATTGGCTTAGTTGCTGATTTTGGCGAAACCAACGTGGCGCTAAGAATTATTCATTACTCTAATGCGGGCTTTAAAGATCCCAACCCCGGGCTAAATTTTTTAACTCTATCGGTAGCAAAACGCTTTTAAATACTGCATTAGCACCATTTTTTAAGTCACTTTATTGCTGTTTTAAACTAAAACGCTCACACTTATACTTTGCTTATAATTAACGGACGTTGCTATGCAAACTTGGCACATGGTTGTTATTGTTATCATTGTATTTGCTATTATTATTGGTAATCTTGCACTGCTAAAGCACTCGGCAAATTTACCCTTTAAAAAAACAAAGCCCGATAAAACTAACTCTACAGATACAAAAAAGCCCTGAATATCAGGGCTTTTTACTGCTTAATCTTTATAACCAACTAACCAACTAACCAGTGCGCCATTAAGGCAATAACTGGTAAAGTGATTAAGGTTCTAAGAATAAAAATAATAAACAATTCAAAAATATTAACCGGTATTTTACTGCCTAGTAAAAGTGCACCCACTTCCGACATATAAATAAGTTGCGTTACACTCATTGCCGCAATAATAAAACGGGTTACGTCGCTCTCAATTGTGCCCGCTGCTAATATTGAAGGAATAAACATATCAGCAAAACCAACCATAATCGTTTGTGAAGCAAGCTCTGCTTCTGGTATTCGTAGCAGCTCTAAAAATGGAATAAACGGCATACCTAAATACTGAAAAACAGGGGTATATGTGGCAATAATTAACGCAAATGTACCTACCGCCATTACGACAGGTAATACAGCAAACACCATATCAAATGCATTGTGTAAGCCTTCTTTTAACGTGCCTTTAAACCCTGGCGATCTATGCGCTTTAGCTAACGCAACATCTAAAGAATGCCCAAACAAGGTTTTACCACTTGGTACAGACTCAGCATGCTCATCGCGTTTACTGCCATCTATAAAGCTATCTTTTTTGAAGCGTAACGGCGGTAAGCGCGGCACAATAATCGCAGCAACCACACCGGCTAAACACACAGTTAAATAAAACGGTGCAAAGTGACTCTCTAAGCCCACTTGTTCAATAACCACTAAGCTAAAGGTAATCGAAACTGCCGAAAACGTAGTACCAATTATGGCCGCTTCACGCTCAGTGTAATGTTTTTCTTCGTACTGACGCGCAGTCATTAAAATACCTACGCTGCCATCACCTAACCACGACGCCGCACAGTCAACAGCACTGCGCCCCGGCACACCAAATAACGGACGCATAAGTTTAGTAAACAAGGTGCCCACTAGCTCTAACAAACCAAAATTTAATAACAGCGGCAGTAATAACCCCGCTAAAACAAATACCGAAAACAAAATAGGCAATAAATCGTTTAAAACCAAGCCGCCCGTATCTGCCGAGGTAATAGCATTAAATACCGGTAATAAAAACGCAGGAAGCGCCGAGCTCACGTCTGCGCCGGTTTGACTAATAAAGGTCAAAACAATAAACAGCATACCCAGTAAGCGAATACCTAGCCAAAGCCAGTTAACATCAAATAAGTGTTTTAGTATAAAAGACTTTTTAATAAAGCTAGGCTTAACAACTTTAGCTAATAGCGAAAGCACACCCGTTACACAAATAATGAATGTAAGCAGCTCAATCATAACAGAGCTAATTCCCTCTTTAATTGCTTTAGCCATTAATGCAATGGGAATGGTCATACCATCAGCAATAGGGATTGGTGTCATAAATAAAAACAAACCAATTAGCGAAGGAACTAAAAAGGTAAGCCAAGTGCGCATATTATATTGCGACGAAGTGGGTAACTGAGACATATTTTTAACCTATAAAAACCACAAAAAGAGCAAAGTGCTCTTTTTGTGGTAAAAACTTATTATTATTAAATATTAATACCGCGCTGAATGAGTGCAGCCACTAATGCTTGCTGTAAACCATTCATAGTACCTGGCTCAAGCGTATCGCCTTGTTCATCCATCCAGGTCAGACTAGTGCCGCCTTGTTTGGTTTTACTTACTAATATTTGATATTGACCTTCATCAATAGGTAATTGGGTTACTTCGTCACCCCAAATAGAATCCCATACACTTGACTCTGGTTTTTTATAATCTGCCGTAATTAAGCCTGTATCTGGGTTAATTTCAACAATAGTGAACGACAAGCGCTCTAAAAACCCTGAAAAACGGTCAAATACAGCTTCATACGACTGCTCAGTTACAAGTGCTGCATTACCTTTGTTATCAAAGCCCATTTCTAAAGAAATAATACCTTGGCGTTTGCGCATATCAACTTCAAGTTGACGATAACGATAATCAAACTCGCTAATAACTTGGTTAAGTGCACGCACTTCTAACTGTTGCTTAAATAAATCACTTAAAGGCTCATCACCTTTAAAGTCAATAAGTTCAGCACTTAATGAAGCCGTACGCTGATGCGACTTTTCTTCAATTGTAAATTTAAAGCGTTCTAAATCAACACTTTCGTCGCTATTCCATAACCAGCTTTCTTCTGGCTTAATAATAGCGTACCAATCTGTTTCTATAATGCCTAGTAGCTTGTCTGCTTTAGTCGCTTGCGTGTTATTGTCGGCTAAAACCGCATTAATAGACTCCCAAATAAACTCATCTAGGTCATCAATACCATCGTTTTTATCAAAATAAACACGGGCGTTTTTATCTGTTTCTTCAACCCAACTACCCTTTGCTACTGTAAGTACTTGAGCAGGCGGACGGTAATTTGTAGCATCTGGATTATTACTATATTGGCCTACATCCATTTTATATGTTGGATCTTGAGCGGGTTGTGATAACGATGCAGGCACTTTTACTACTTCATGAGCGCGATAATTACGCTCGTCATGTGCATCATTAGTAAATACACTACATCCTGATAAACTTACCAATACACTTACTGTTAGTGCTTTTGGGATCCAATACTGCACAGATATTTCTCCTTAGCATACCCTTTAATTGTTTTAACAAGTATATGAGTGGGTAATGCCGATTTGGTTCAGTGTAAAATCAATATTAACTTTACAGTTATAATTTGGTTGCCTGGTTGCTTAATACTCACCTCTGTTAACAAAAGTAAGCAACAAATAGACACATTTGGGCTATGGTACTTTCCCATGCTTGTAAAAACAAGAAACACTGTACTTTTAAACTGCTAAATTAGCAGCCTGTGTAGTTTAAACACGTTTTTGTGTTAAACTTCGCCGCCACGCAACTTTATGTGTTTACTTTTTGTGTTGCCAACTGCGCTGTTGTAATTCAAGTAACTTAGGTATTTAAACCCATGACTGCACACTCAAATCATCAAATTGTTTTAACAGCTATTGGCGAAGACAGGTCTGGCATAGTTAGTGAGTTAACTCAGCTAGTAAGCGATTGCCACTGTAATATAATAGATAGCCGCATTGCTATTTTAGGTAACGAATTTACATTTATCATGCTACTTAGCGGTGACATGTCGGCCATTAGCCGCATAGAACACACCCTGCCTACCAAAGCGATGGAACTGGGTTTGCTCACTATGATGAAGCGCACAGCAAGTCATAACCAAGGAGCGTTTCGCGCCGGTTACACACTAGAGTACACAGGCACCGACACACCCGGCACTTTGAGTAAAGTTACGCGCTTTTTTGCAGACAACAATATTATTATTTGCTCACTAAAGTCAGACACTTATGATGACGAAGAAGCAGTAATGAGAATGCGCTGTGAACTAGAGTTTAATATTCCTGTTGAAGTAGATGTAGACCAATTTAAAATTAGTTTTGAAAAACTTTCTCACCTTCTCAACGTAGACTATATATTTAGACGTATTCGTTAAATTAAGGAGCAAGCATGAACAAAATCAGCCCATTACAAGCCGGCGACAACGCCCCCGCTTTTAGCTTACAAAACCAAAACGACGAAACAATCACCTTAAGCGAGTTGTTAAAACAGCAACAAGTACTGGTTTATTTTTACCCTAAGGCGTCAACACCTGGCTGTACCGTACAAGCCGAAAACCTACGCGACCAGCAAGCAGAGCTGGCAAAATTTAACACCCGCGTAGTAGGCATAAGCCCAGATCCAATTAAACGCCTTAAAAACTTCGAAACTAAAAAAGAACTTAACTTCGATTTACTCTCAGATGAAGATCACGCCATTGCAGATGCATTTGGAATTTGGGGCTACAAAAAATTTATGGGCAAAGAATACGACGGCATACACCGCCTGACGTTCTTAATCGGTCAAGACGGCAAAATTAAACACCTGTTCGATAAGTTTAAAACCAAAGATCACCATCAGGTAGTGTTGGATTATCTCGCAGCAGAATAAGTTAGCGGCAGAGTAAGTTACTCGCTGTTAGAAATTAGACATAAAAAAGCGTTGCTCAAGGGCAACGCTTTTTTGTGGGTGTTGATTAAATTATACTTTTCATCGAAAGGTAAACTCACAGCGACTATCAAACGCTCAATGATGATAATGTCTGAAGTCAAGATTTGACCCCTACGGCTTTCTACGCGACCAGCAAGCAGAACTGGCAAAATTTAACACCCGCGTAGTAGGCATAAGCCCAGATCCAATTAAACGCCTTAAAAATTTCGAAACTAAAAAAGAACTTAACTTCGATTTACTCTCAGATGAAGATCATGCCATTGCAGATGCATTTGGAATTTGGGGCTACAAAAAATTTATGGGCAAAGAATACGACGGCATACACCGCCTGACGTTTTTAATCGGTCAAGACGGCAAAATTAAACACCTGTTCGATAAGTTTAAAACCAAAGATCACCATCAGGTAGTGTTGGATTATCTCGCAGCAGAATAAGTTAGCGGCAGAGTAAGTTACTCGCTGTTAGAAATTAGACATAAAAAAGCGTTGCTCAAGGGCAACGCTTTTTTGTGGGTGTTGATTAAATTATACTTTTCATCGAAAGGTAAACTCACAGCGACTATCAAACGTTCAATGATGATAATGTCTGAAGTCAAGATTTGACCCCTACGGCTTTCTATGGTTTTTGTTCTACATTCGCTACGCCCAAGATCGACATATCTATTATCTGATAATTACTGCAAATTTATTTACTCAGCGACGTTTGACAAAAGTAAATTTAAATCATCGATGACTTGAGTCCACATGCTGTTTTTATCCCATTCCTCTTGGAGAAACGTGCGTTGGCTATCATTCCAAATCTTAGATTCTTTTAATGATTCGCCTGCTGCTAATTGATTTTTTTCGATAAACTCATTAATGGCGTCATCCGAACTGTCTAATCCTAATTGCGCAAACAAGTTATTCATCGTATATTCTGATTCTGCTAACATTTTGTTTCTCCTACAATTATTTCAATTTAAACCTTAGCATATTGGCCCGGGTAAGTATACTCAGCCCGGGTAGACCACGCAGCTTACTTTGTGTTTTGGTTCGTTAATAAATACCCACATCAAGCCCAGCTGCTATGGTCATACCTAACGCTTCGCATTGCTCAAGAAACGCTGGTTGCCAGTCGCCACGACACACTAATGGTGGATGAGCCCAGTGCCAACGCAAGCCACTACAAATTGATTCAACTGCTCGGCAAGTACCAGTACCATCGTTACCAGCACGAACAAATAATGCACAAGGCAAACCCTGTTTTACATCTAGGCAAGGGTAATAACAACGGTCAAAAAAATCTTTCAATGCGCCACTCATATAACCGAGGTTTTCCGTCGTGCCCATAATTATCGCATCGCAAGCTAATACATCTTCAGGTGTGGCGTTTAATGGTGATACCCAGCGGGCTTGTACTTGCTCAATATCAGGATGCTGTGCCCCTGTCAAAACAGCATTAACCATTAACTGGGTATTTTTAGAGGGCGCATGGGCAACAATTAACAGTGTTTTCATAGTTTTCCTGCTTTTTATTTTAGCGGCAACTGTTTTTCGCCAGCTGTGTTACTGCCGATAGAGTAGAATTTTTATACTATAAGATAAAGCCATTGATAAGTTAATACTATGTCATTAGATAAAATACCGGCACAAATTGCCACCGTTCGGCAAGGGCCATGTGAAAAATGCTGCCTGAGACAAAGGGGTCGAGACAAAGGGGTCAAATCTTGACTTCAGACAACACTAAAGACAAAGGGGTCAAATCTTGACTTCAGACATCACGATTAATTAACGACTGATCTCCAATCGTACGACAATGCTAAATGCTGATAATAATTAGTAAGGGATTTTGCTGTGTCGGATGGCGCTTCGCTTATCTGACCTACGTTTTCAAATATATAATGCGGGTTTATTTGGGGTGGGTATTCGTTGGGTTTCGCTACGCTCTACCCCACCTACGTCGTTTGTCTTAAATTTTTACGCAAGCAAAAATAGCATTGCCTGAATTACCATTCCACGGGGTTATTTGCTCATAGTTATGCTCAAATATATGGATTTCGAAATAAGGCTGCAAAACTGCTTTTAGCTCGGTGAAGCTAAAGAGACAAAGGGGTCAAATCTTGACTTCAGACATCACGATTAATTAACGACTGATCTCCAATCGTACGACAACGCTAAATGCTGATAATAATTGGCAAGATATTTTGCTGTGTCGGATGGCGCTTCGCTTATCCGACCTACGTTTTCAAATATATAATGCGGGTTTATTAGGGGGTGGGTATTCGTTGGGTTTCGCTACGCTCTACCCAACCTACGTCGTTTGTCTTAAATTTTTACGCAAGCAAAAATAGCATTGCCCGAATTACCATTCCACGGGGTTATTTGCTCATAGTTATGCTCAAATATATGGATTTCGAAATAAGGCTGCAAAACTGCTTTTAGCTCGGTGAAGCTAAGCGCCACCATGGGGTGTTCATCATTCCAGATGAATGTTTCATCGCTTGTGGTTTTTTCAATACGCAGTTTTAGCGACTGTTTTTCGCCCGTGCCACTGTAATGCCAGCCAGAGCTGAAGGTAAATAAGCTATTTTCACTAGTTGCTGTATGTTTTACAAATGAATCGTTATTTATAGTATTTTTATCAACTGCGTTAAAACACAACATGCCACCGGCTTTTAGTGCGTTATGTACGCTGATGATACATGCTTTTAATTTTTCAATGCCATCACAGTAGTGAATTGAATACAAAAAACAGGTAATTAAATTTTGCTGCTGCGCTACGGTAAACTCGCTCATATTTTGCAATGTAAATTGTGCTTCTGGGCAGCGAATAGCGGCTCTATCTAGCATAGGTTGATTAATGTCGAGGCCACTGCTTGTATAGCCAATATTAATAAAATGCCGTACATGCGGG
Organism: Pseudoalteromonas sp. NZS127; assembly: GCF_015864805.1. Classification (NCBI taxonomy): domain Bacteria; kingdom Pseudomonadati; phylum Pseudomonadota; class Gammaproteobacteria; order Alteromonadales; family Pseudoalteromonadaceae; genus Pseudoalteromonas; species Pseudoalteromonas sp. NZS127. The sequence continues at coordinate 40,170 of NZ_JADYWN010000021.1, forward strand.
CCTGTGCCACACGCTAAATCTAGGTGTGTATTTGCGCCATTACCAAAAATTTGGTGTAACCGTTTAATAAAATGGCTTTGAGCTTGATAATCTATATCAGCGCACATTAAGTCATAGTAACCAGAGAGATCTGTGTATAAAGCATTTGCGGACATATTAGCCTAGTTATTAAAGGGTAAGTAATTTGGGTGGCGCATAGTAAACTAGTTATTAGTATTAGCGAAGTAAGCTTTAGGGTAGATGTAATTAAGGGTTGTCGGATGGCGCTTCGCTTATCTGACCTACGTAATATAAATTAACGCCGAGCTGGTATTAGCTCACAGCTAATCACTTAAAACCCGGCTTAATTATTAGCTAATCCCTAAATACTTATGCACTTGAATTGATAAGCGCCAGTTTTTAGCAATACAGGTTTTAATAGCCAGTTTAGTTGCAGACTCTTTTTGGCTAATAGGCTGTAAATAAACCAATTTAGGGTTAACACCCGTTTTAACAAACAGCTCTTCTAGCTCCTCTACATGCTTTTGCATGGCAACGGGGTGTTTAATTTCGTTGGCGCGCTGCATGGCGGTTGTAAGTACCTCAAAACCGCCGCGCATATTAATTTTTGGCGATACAGTAACCCAAGTTTGCGCTGGGGCAAGTATTTCAAAGGTGCCGCTGGTTTCTATTTGCGTACTGAAGCCGTTTTCGTGCAATAAATTACACACTGGGTTTAAGTCGTACATGCAAGGCTCGCCACCTGTGATCACCACATGCTTTGCGGTATAACCACGTGATTGAAATAACGCTAATATGTTTGCTGCGCTGGCTTGTGCCCAATGATCTGAATCGGCCTTTTTTTCTACTGTTTCGTCAAGCGACACTTTGTACACATTATCAACATCCCATGTTTGTTTTGTATCGCACCAAGAGCACCCTACTGGGCAACCTTGCAAACGCAAAAATATAGACGGTGTACCAGTATAACTAGCTTCACCTTGGATGGTTTCAAACACTTCATTTATTTTGTACAAAAGAGAACTCACTTACGATCAAGCAGCAAAATTGCTACCATTAAGGACTAAATAGCGCAGCGCAAAAATTGTTATTTATGCCGTGGGCATGTAGTATATCGTGCCCTGATATAAACCTCTATTAAAACTAAAGAGCAAAACCAGATATGACGCAAAAAGTAGTAGTTATTTATTCCGGCGGTATGGATTCATTTACCGTATTAAATAAGGCCCTGCAACAAGGACATGATGTTTATGCCTTATCGTTTGACTATGGTCAGCGTCATGTAAAAGAACTTAAGGTGGCAGCCCAGGTATGTAAGCAATTAAATGTGCCACACAAAATTGTTGATATTTCGGCTATTAATCAAATTATTGGCGGCTCATCTTTAACTGATGATATTGACGTGCCAGAAGGCCATTACGAAGAAGACAGCATGAAAAGCACAATAGTGCCAAACCGTAATATGATTTTACTGTCTTTAGCGGTAGGTTATGCAGTGTCGCTTAAAGCGAGCCAGGTTTATTATGGTGCCCACTCTGGGGATCATGCGATTTACCCTGATTGTCGTCCTGAATTTGTGCAAAAAATGGATGATGTGTGCCGCATTGCTAACTACGATGCCGTAGAAATTTTTAGCCCGTATTTAAACAATACAAAAATTGATATTTTAACCGATGGTATTGCAATGGGCTTAGATTACAGCCAAACATGGACCTGTTATAACGGCCGTGAAAAAGCCTGTGGTAAATGTGGAGCATGCCAAGAGCGCTTAGAAGCATTTGAGGTCAATAACTTAACCGACCCGCTAGAATACGAATAAACAATTTATTAAGGCTATCATCGATAGCCTTTTTTATGGGTGCTTGTTTATAGCCAGCGTTTTACTTTGTTTTTGTATTGGATGTAATCCTCACCAAAGAGCTGAGTAAGCGCCCGCTCTTCAGGAATAATTTGAAACAGTGTTAAGTAGGCAATAAAACCCGCCACACACAAAAGTGCCCATAACGAGCTTAACCAAATACCCCACCCTAGTAGTATAAATACAAAACCCACATACATAGGGTTACGAGAAAACCTATAAACGCCACTGGTAACTAAATTTGTCGCTTGCTCTGGTTTACTTGGGTTTACTGTGGTGTTAGCCAAACGAAAACTAACCAATCCGGCAATACAAAATACGCAGCCTATAGTTACTAAACTCACCGTTAAATATAAAATAAAGGCACTAAAATCAATCACACTATAATGTGCAATTAAGGCCATTATTAATGCAAAAAAAAGCACAACAACAAGTGGAGGAATTTTATTATTTAACATAGCAGCTCACTTAATTAGTTAATAAAAGGGGCAAACTCTTTGCTTAATCATTACACAATATAGCCAATGTATAAACTACCAGCACACCGGCAATCAACATTTAGAAAAATAAAGTTACAATTAGGCGCTTTATCGTAAATGTATTACGGTTATACTTTAACCAAAGTAATTAACAGGAAGCGGTTATGTCGGGCACTACCATGATTGTATTAATTGTACTTATATCTGTTGGCTCTGGAGTTATATACGATATGTACAAAAAACATTTAGAATTTAAACACCGTATGCAAAATAATAATAGCGATGCTAATAAGCACCTTGCTGAAGTAAGTGCGCAAGTTCAAGCATTAAAAGAGCGTGTGCAAACCCTTGAAACCATAGTTACCGATTCAAGCTTTGACGTAAAACAAGAAATAAATAAACTATAAATAATTTTCATATAAATGGGCGTTTTCTGGCTGCTCAATACCGTGGGCAGCTAAAAAACCACCAATAACCTGACCACAGCCCTGTGGTGCTCGGGTGCTGTCTATTTCAAAGTTTAATTGATTAGCGTGCTGCTTGCCCATAGAGCACAAGCCTAGCGCGTCTGGCGAACGTATAGCTACACTTAACTCCCCTATTTGCTCGGCCATTACCTGTTTGCTAAAGCGTGCAAAATTTTTATATTTAAAGTGCTCGCTTACATACTCGTTACTAATGGCTACAAGCGCTGTAATAAAGCCATGTAAAAAGCTATTTGCCGACGTATCGGTTATTAAAAATGCCATGGTTTTATTATTAAACTCATTTAATTGGCAATCACTACAATTAAGCTCAAGCGTATATAAGTGCTGTTTACTGGTTATTACTTGATGGTTTTTAATCACTATGCTCATACCGGCAAATATCAGCCGTTTAGCTATCGATTGAGCGCTCGCTTGATCAGTGCTATTACTTACCAACTCAGGGTTTTGCGCCATTAATGACAAGTCGTGATGGTTATTAAATGGCGTACTTGTTGCCCCTTTATGCGTTAATTGCAGCAGCTCTCGCACTTCGTGCTCTCGTGCTATTTTAAGTGCTAAAAACGCAGTTTGAATAAGCTCTGAGGTTGGTAGGTTTTTTTCTACTAGCCAGCGCCTGCCAAATAATAATTTTTTTGCGCGAGTGTGATTTTTGTTAGCTGCGCTATTTTTCTCGCAGTTTGAATTATTTGAATAGTTGTCTGGGCTAAGCACTGCCACTTGTAAGTAAAGCTGTTCATTTTGCTGGGCAGCAACCACTCTAAAGTGCGCCGAAAAGTCGATATTTTCAAGCACTGTATTAACACTTTCAAGTGTGTGTTGGTAGCGTAAAAAATGCTGTGGAACAACCCAATTATTATTCTTTAACTGCACCAAAGGGGCATACGAAATTGGCTGCTCGTAACTGTATTGCCATTTTTTATTATTGACGAGAGGTATACGGTGGCTGTTTTTATTTGGCATAAATTAGTTCGCACATGGCAATATATTGTCTGTAGCTATTTACGTTATTAGCGGCAATATTAGATCACATTTATGTGCAATTCTAAGTGGCTAATAATTAATTAATTAAGCTCTGCGTTTGTGATGATCGGGTGCAGGAATGCCTGCCTTAAAAGTAAAATTACCTATTACCCCCATAAACACTACTTTAGGTAAATAGCGCCTTAGTAATAAAAATGGCGCATGTATTATAAACATTGCGCCACGGCTCATTTTTTACTGGTAACTAATAACTAAAAACTGGTTATTAATTAAGAGTCATAATTTAAATTAGGCTACTGTTTGCGATGTTTTATAAACAAGCGCTTTTAAGCTTCTGTCACGATCTACTTCAATAAAACGCTCTGTAGCAGCTAACCGTTCAACAAACTCAATAGCGCCCTCTGTGTGCTCTGTAATTAAGGCTTTAAAAGCCTCTTCACTAAGCTCTGGGCTGTTAGCGCAAAGTAATAACTGGGTTGTATCGCTTAATAGCTCAGGTAATCTGCGCAGTACTTTTTGATAGTCTTTCGTTAAAATAAAGCTGCCTTTTTGAAAGCTTGGCGGATCAACAATAATGAGATCAAACGGCGCTGCTTTTTTTAATTTACCAAACGACTTTAAAATATCATGCGGTAAAAAGCTCACCCCTTTATTAAAGCCATTGAGCTGATGATTTTGTTTACCCACCCTAAGCACGCCTTTGCTCATATCCATGTTCATTACATGATCGGCTCCGCCTTGCATTGCCGCCAGCGAAAACCCACAGGTATACGAAAATAAGTTAAGTACTTTTGCCTGTTTACTGTTTGCTTGCACAAACTCACGGCCGCTGCGCATATCAGGAAATATTCCAGTATTTTGGCGGCTGGTTAAATCAACTAAAAAGCCAATACCGTTTTCTTTTACCACATGTTGGCTAGGCAATTGCCCATAAACCAGAGTATTTTGGCTTTGTACACCCGCGCGCTGCTGATACACAAGCGCAGTAATAAGCTCAGGGTGATGTTGCTGCGCCCATTGCCACAGCACACTGGTTAGTTCGCTCAGCGTTGGCTCATCTATTTCATCATAAGACACTAAAAACAAACTAGGTGGGTAAAAGTCTAAGTTAATATGGCTTAGCGCTTCTACGCTATGGCCGCGGCCATGAAACACGCGGCACAGCTCATTTTTTAATAAAGGGGCATCGGCTAATGCGTCAATAAGTGGAGTAAAATTAGGGGTCATAGTTAATTTATCAACTGTTGTTGGAGTTCGTGTATTTCATCACGCACTGAGGCTGCTTTTTCAAATTCTAGATCACTGGCGTAAGCGTGCATTTTACTGTCGAGTTGCTTAATTTGCACTGTGATTTCTTTAGCACTAAGGACTTTTTTAGACTCTTTACGAATGAGTCTAAGGTTATCTTTTGGCCCTGCTTCTTCGCCTACGTCCATCGAATCTAGAATCTTTTTGGCTAACGAATGTGGTTCAATACCGTGTTCAATATTATAAGCATGCTGAATTTCGCGCCTACGTGCGGTTTCGTCCATCGCCTTAGCCATCGATTTTGTAATTCGATCACCGTATAAAATTGCGCGCCCTTCTAAATGACGTGCGGCGCGGCCTACGGTTTGAATAATAGAGCGCGCTGAGCGTAAAAAGCCTTCTTTATCGGCATCAAGAATTGCCACCAGTGCTACTTCTGGCATATCGAGGCCTTCACGCAGTAAGTTAATGCCTACTAACACATCAAATACTCCAGCGCGTAAATCGCGAATAATTTCGACTCGCTCTACGGTGTCTATATCTGAGTGAAGGTAGCGCACTTTTACATTGTGCTCACTTAAGTAGTCGGTTAAATCCTCCGACATACGTTTGGTTAGCGTGGTAACCAGTACCCGCTCACCTTTCTCAACACTTTTATAAATTTCTGAAAGCAAGTCGTCAACCTGGTCCCCCACTGGGCGCACTTCAATAAGTGGATCAAGCAGTCCTGTTGGTCGAATTACTTGCTCTGCAATTGCGCCTACGCAGCGATCTAATTCAAAATCGCCTGGGGTTGCCGATACATAAATTGTTTGTGGCGAAATAGCTTCAAATTCTTCAAAGCGCAGTGGGCGGTTATCCATAGCCGATGGCATTCTAAAACCATATTCAACCAGGTTTTCTTTGCGGCTTCTGTCGCCTTTGTACATAGCGCCAATTTGCGACACTGTTACATGCGATTCATCAATAATCATTAATGCATCGTCGGGTAAATAGTCAAGTAAAGTTGGCGGCGGATCGCCCGGTGTACGCCCCGATAAGTAACGGCTGTAGTTTTCTATGCCCGAGCAATAGCCAAGCTCGCGCATCATTTCAATGTCGTACTGCGTACGCTGTGTTACGCGCTGCTCTTCTACCAATTTATTGGCACTTAATAGCTGTGCTCGGCGATCTTTTAGCTCTTCTTGTATTTTTTCGATAGCACCAAGAATTTTTTCACGCGGGGTTACATAGTGTGTTTTAGGGTAAATACTGGTGCGCACTATGTGTTTTTCAATTGCGCCTGTGAGGGGGTCAAAAATACTTAAGCGTTCTATTTCGTCATCAAACATTTCTACACGTATCGCAAATGTGCTTGATTCTGCAGGAAATATATCAACCACTTCGCCACGTACTCGGTACGTGCCGCGGCTAAAGTCTACATCATTACGGGTATATTGTATTTCGGCTAAGCGGCGTAGCATATCGCGCTGATCCACTTTTTCGCCCACTTTTAAAAGTAGCATCATTTTCATGTATGATTTTGGATCGCCCAAACCATAAATGGCCGACACTGAGGCTACAATTATAGTATCGCGGCGCTCAAGCAGTGCCTTTGTAGCACTTAAGCGCATTTGCTCAATGTGTTCGTTAATAGATGCGTCTTTTTCTATAAACGTATCACTAGAAACCACATAGGCTTCTGGCTGGTAATAATCGTAATAAGAAACAAAATATTCAACTGCGTTTTTAGGAAAAAACTCTTTCATTTCCCCGTAAAGTTGCGCGGCTAAGGTTTTGTTATGTGCCATTATTATCGTTGGACGGTTTAAGTCGTTAATAATGTTAGCCATGGTAAAGGTTTTACCTGTGCCGGTAGCACCTAGCAAGGTTTGATGAGCAAGCCCGGCCTCAAGTCCTTCGCATAACTGCGCAATCGCGGTGGGCTGATCTCCCGCAGGCTTAAAGTGTGACTTTAGTTGAAAATGATCGCTCAATGACTGCACTCCTGTAACGATTGGTTACTTAATGTTTCAAGCTCTTTCATAAACCATTTATAGGCCACCAAAGCGGTAAACAAGTTACCCACAGCAGCGCCAATAAATAACCCCAATAAGCCAGCAAGTTCGTTGCCTATATACGCAAAGGGTAAATAAAAAATAAATAAACGAATAATACTTAAAAACAATGCGTTCATCGGTTTATGTAAAGCATTAAACGATGAGTTTGATAATATGATCACCCCTTGCAAGCCGTAGCTTAATGGAATGGTGTAAATAAATAGTTTTATAACATCAATAACGGCTTGTTCTTTGCCAAATAACTGGCTTAACACGCCTGCACTAGCAATTAGTAATATATAAATAATAAACTGCCAAACCATTACAAATTTTAAGGTGCCGGTGTAGGCGTCTTTCACTCTTGATAATTTACTAGCACCAAAGTTTTGGCTTATAAATGGGGGTAATGTCATCGAAAGCGCTAATACTAACAAGCTGGCAATAGATTCTATTTTACTCCCTACCCCAAATGCAGCAACCGCTTCGGGTCCATGGTGAGCCACTAATGCGGTCATTACCGCCATTGCAACTGGCGTAAGCATATTTGCCCCTGCCGCAGGCAAACCAATTTTTAATATTTTACTAATAGAGCCAATAACCGTTTGTTTGCCTGCTTTTAAACTCAATAAACGTTTTTTTAGTAATATATATAAAATAACCACTACCGCTACTGACCAGGCAATAACACTGGAAATAGCAGCGCCTTCAATACCTAATGCCGGAATAGGTCCAAAGCCAAAAATAAGTATAGGATCGCAAATGGCATTTATTAGCCCTGCCCCGCCCATCACAAAGCTAGGCGTTTTGGTGTCGCCGCTGGCACGTAATACCGAGTTGCCAATCATAGGTGTTATTAAACACACGCTGCCTAAAAACCATACATTCATATACTGATGTATTAGCGGTAATACGTTTTCACCAGCCCCTAGTAAAGTAAATATAGGGTCAATAAACACATAACCAAAAAAAGATAATATAAGTACCAAAATCACAGCCACCAATAAAGAAATACTGGCATCAAAACGCGCTTCATTTACTTTGTGGCTGCCCAAGGCTTTTGCAATAACCGCAGAAGTGCCTATGCCCAAACCAATGGCTAAGCTTATTACCATAAAAGTAACCGGAAATGTAAAGCTCACGGCTGCTAATGGCTCTGTTCCTAATAAGCTAATAAAAAACGTATCAACAATGTTAAACATCATCAACGACACCAAGCCAAATATCATTGGAATGGTCATTTTTTTTAGTGTTGGCGAGATAGGATCATTGAGTAAATCAGGGCGAGTATGTTTTTCTGAAATTACGCGCATAGAATAAGTTGGCCTCTTTTTACTGAGCTAAACATTTTAAAGCATCTGGGCAATTCAAGCCATGCTTTATTGAGTATAGAGGGCTAAATACCTAACTAAGGAGTAAAGCTTTGTTTTCAAGCCTTAGCGTATAAATTCACCTTGAGAGCGCCAAAAAACAAATATAGATCATTTAAATTACTTTTATAACATTTAACGCTTCATAAATGGTGCATTATCACACAACATATTTTTTTACTTTATCGTCACGAAAAGTTTTACTTATCGTTAGAGTCGCTTTCAGCATCAATTCGTAACACACTGTTTTTTAATGATTTAAAAAAACATTCTTAAAGACTTGAAATCGTTGCAGCCCCCTAAAATACTGGGGGTACTGAAGTTCATAAAGTTTAATAAACAGAGTTATCCACAGAAACCGTGGATAACTCATTCAAAGCCGCATTTATAAAGGGGTTACAGCGGATCAAATAAAATGCCGTATTAAACTTATCCACGTTACCAATATGAAAACTTTCTTGGGCTTTAATGTAAAGCTTGCTGTTAGCTGCAATCACCACCTTATTGAGCAACCTAAAGGTGTAAATAAAATTATTTAAGCTATTGATTGTGTTGTTTTTGTACAAACCTTTGCGATTGGCTAATTATTAACTAATAAGTAATTAAATAAAGATATTTTTAGTTTTTGCCGTATTCGTTTTTTATGGAATTTAAGTATTAAATCGATTTTAAGCGTTAAATTTTAAAAACCACTCTGCCTGTGTAAGCTCTTTACGGCAATGTTTTTGTAATATTGAGCGCTATTTTTAGGTGTAATGGCTGTTTTTTATATTTTAAATTAAGTAAATACGCCCTTTAATTTAATAATTTTTAAAAACAAAAGTACTTTTTCATAAAAATGACGCGCTTTAATTTTGGCATTTGTGCTATAAAACGTGCAGATCGAACACAAAAACAACGAATAGAGTTCTTTTTTGTATTTATGATCTTTTATGTGTTGACACTTTGCGGCTGGATCATTAATATTTCGCCCCGTTGAAAGGCAAGACGCTTCCCCCTTAGCTCAGTTGGTTAGAGCGACGGACTGTTAATCCGCAGGTCCCCCGTTCGAGTCGGGGAGGGGGAGCCAAGTTTTTCAACCATAAACGATTCCCCCTTAGCTCAGTTGGTTAGAGCGACGGACTGTTAATCCGCAGGTCCCCCGTTCGAGTCGGGGAGGGGGAGCCAAGTTTATGTTTATGATAGTAGTTCCCCCTTAGCTCAGTTGGTTAGAGCGACGGACTGTTAATCCGCAGGTCCCCCGTTCGAGTCGGGGAGGGGGAGCCAAATCATAAAATAGCACTACTTTAGTTCCCCCTTAGCTCAGTTGGTTAGAGCGACGGACTGTTAATCCGCAGGTCCCCCGTTCGAGTCGGGGAGGGGGAGCCAATTGCTAATAATTCCATAGACATTCCTCTCAATATCTACTACCCTTTCTGATTAATAACTAAAGTATATTCACTCAATTTTCGTGTTACGATTAGTTTATAAATCAAGGATTTGATTCCTTCCCTTTCTGACAATTAAAAGATTGAAAAAATGGCAGGCTTTAAAAAACTCATATTAATACAAATACTCTCTTGGTTAGCATGTGTTGCCGTTGGTAGTTATTTTATAGCTATTAGCTTTAATTACACAGTTAACGAAGCGCAAAAAAATGCACAAGCTACAGTCCAAAATTATATAGATGGTTTAACTTTATCTGATATATCAACAAACAATTTTAAACGCGCTATTACTAATAACGATACTTTTGCAAACTTCATCCTCAGAGACAATCAAGGAGCTGAAGTATTTAAAGTAACGCACTCCCCTGCACTGCCTTTTATTGCCGAATTTGTACAAACAAATTTTAACTCGGTACGTCCCCAGTTTGTAAGCGGTAGTAATACTGATATAAAAGTAGAATTTACACTTAATGTGCAACGTTTTGCACACTTATTACAAAGCGCGTTTTTTATTATTGTGCTTGTTAGTACTTTTTTAATTATTATTCCTGTGGCGTTAATGAAGACCCTTTCTCATAGAGTAAATAAAAGAATTAGTATGGACGTGGCTGATGTTATTGATGTTTATATAAATCAAAACCAGTTAGATCATGACCTAGAAGTCAGCCTTGATACAAGCAGGCTCAAAAGCCAAGGAAAGAGCTTAGTTCCTAGCTTTAATCGTTTATCGCACTTTTTGAAAAGTAAAAATGAAGATCTGCAAAACGCAGCACTCACAATAAAACACCAAGCCTATAAAGATGGTGTAACCGATTTAGGCAATCGGAATATGTTTGTTGAGTATTATGAAAAAAATATAGAAAACAGCGAAAAAAGCACTTTTGGTACACTCGCTTTAATTAGGTGTAGTGAACTGCAATCTATTAACCAAACCCGCGGTTATCAAAAAGGTGATGAATACATTAAAGGTGTGGCTGATATTATTAAGCACATTAGTGGCACCTACACTGGCAGCCAAGTATTTAGACTTAATAGTTCTGATTTTGTAGCTGTATTACCTAATATACCGCTAAAAGAAGCCGAACGTTTTGGTGAAAACTTACAATCTCGCTTTACTCAGTATCAACAAACCCAAGAGCTCAGCTCAGTAGCTAATACTGGTATTGTGGGTTACGAAAAAGCAAAACCACTTGGTGAGTTACTTTCGGTAGTAGATAACGCCATGAGTATGGCGCAATCAAAACATGCTAACGCTTGGCATGTACAGCGCGAAAGCGATTTAATTAATAATGTAAGTGCTGGATTTGGTAATCAAAATTGGCGCAAAGTTATAAATGAAGTAATTGAAGCAAAACGTGTGCATTTAGTAATGCAAAATATTATGCCTTTGGGCAAAAATATTAAAGCGTATGCTGAGATTCAGGTGCGATTTAAAACCGAAGATAATCAAATGCTACCTACAGCCTCATTTTTAGCCATGGCCGAAAAACTTGATATGGCTATAGAAATCGACAGGCTAATTATTGACTCATCACTTGAGAAAATAAAAAGCCGAAATCTTTCAGAAAAGTTTTTTGGTTTAAATGTTACGCCTTCAAGTGCGCACAACGACCAGTTTGTAATTTGGTTAGAACGCCGATTATTAAAAGATACCCATATTGCATCAAAACTTGTTTTTGAAGTAAGTGAATTTGGGCTACAACAAAACATTAAAGCGAGTAAACGCTTTATTGACATGATTCATCGCGTGGGTGCTCGCATAACAGTTGAGCGTTTTGGTGTTGGCTTAACATCGTTTAAGTTTTTCCGCGATTTAAAACCAGACTTTATTAAAATGGATGCCAGTTATACCCGCGGCCTAGAAGATGATAAAAACAATCAATATTTTATGCGCTTAATGGTCGATTTAGCACACAGGATTGGTGTAAGTGTTTTTGCTGAAGGGGTCGAAAGCCAAGAAGAAAAGCACATTATAGAAACCCTGTGCTTAGATGGTGTACAAGGTTACTACATAGAAAAACCTAAAGACATTTGATATAAGGGCGTAGTTAACCCAAGTTCAGGTTATTTAATTAATAAAAAGAGCACTTGTTGCTCTTTTTTGCTTTATTTTCAGTACTGTCACCCATACTAAAACCATAACGTTAAATAAACTCTACAAACAAATTACAGTAATTTTACATCTTCATTATGCGTTAATTATTTTACCTTATTTATTTGACTGATAACTACTCCACATGTTGTTTATCTCGGCAGAAAAAAGGATAATGCATTGGATTTTAATAGCGCGAGGCACACATGACAGAATATGTATTGTTATTGATTGGCACTGTTCTGGTTAATAACTTTGTATTAGTACAATTTTTAGGCTTGTGTCCGTTTATGGGCGTGTCGAGTAAACTAGACACGGCTATAGGTATGTCTTTGGCTACCACTTTTGTGCTTACCCTTGCCTCTGTAACCAGCTACTTAGTTAACCAATATATTTTAATACCGTTGGATATTATCTATTTACGCACCATGAGCTTTATTTTAGTGATTGCTGTAGTAGTACAATTTACCGAAATGGTAGTACGTAAAACAAGCCCTACTTTATATCGCTTGCTGGGTATTTTTTTACCCCTTATAACCACAAACTGTGCTGTGCTAGGCGTTGCATTACTTAACATTAAAGAAGATCACTCCTTTTTACAGTCGGCGGTTTATGGCTTTGGTGCCGCAGTTGGTTTTTCGTTAGTACTTGTATTGTTTGCTGCCCTGCGAGAGCGCCTTGCAGCGGCCGATGTTCCTACCCCCTTTAAAGGTGCCTCTATTGCCTTAATTACCGCAGGCTTAATGTCGATGGCATTTATGGGGTTTACCGGATTAGTGAAGTTTTAATATGACCTTGTTTTATGCATTAATAGCACTAGGCTCACTGGCATTAGTTTTTGGCCTAATTTTAGGATTTGCCGCTATCCGCTTTCGGGTAGAAAGTAACCCTATTGTTGAGCAAATTGATACCATTTTACCGCAAACTCAATGCGGCCAATGTGGCTACCCTGGCTGTAGGCCATACGCCGAAGCGATTGCCAATGGCGACGAAATAAACAAATGCCCACCTGGCGGCGAAGCTACTATGAAAAAGCTCGCCGAATTAATGGGCGTTGATCCCAAGCCCTTAGCTGGCGGAGAGCAAGCTGAACCAATTAAAACTGTGGCATATATTCGCGAAGACGAATGCATTGGCTGTACCAAGTGTATACAAGCATGCCCAGTTGACGCCATTGTTGGTGCAACTCGACAAATGCATACTGTATTAATTGACGAATGTACTGGCTGCGATTTATGCGTAGAGCCCTGCCCTGTAGATTGCATTGATATGCTCCCTGTAGCCGAAACTAAACAAAACTGGAAATGGCAGTTAAATGCAATTCCCGTTACACAAATAGATTAGAGGTTTGAGTGGATAAGTTACTTGAACAAATAAAAAAAGGGGTCGTTTGGCCATTCCCTGGCGGCGTTCACCCACCACAACAAAAATCACTCTCTAATAGTGCCAGTATTACTCGCTTGCCATTACCCGACAAACTCGTAGTTGCACTTAAACAACACATAGGTGCTAACGGTAAACTTATTGTTGAGAAAGGTCAGCACGTTTTAAAAGGCCAAGCTTTAACCATACCTAAAGCTAACTGGTCGGTGCCTATGCATGCGCCAACCTCAGGCACAATAGCCGACATAAAGTTAATGCCTTCGGCGCACCCTTCGGCCCTACCTGAACTTAGTGTAATAATTGAGCCCGATGGTAAAGATTTATGGTGCGAGCTTAACCCAATTAAAAACCCAGCAACGCTAAGCCACGATGAACTTGTTAATATTATTCATCAAGCGGGCATTAGTGGTATGGGAGGCGCTGGTTTTCCAACTTATGTTAAAGCCGATACTAAGCAACCTATCGAGTTTTTAATTATTAATGCGGTTGAGTGCGAACCTTATATAACAGCTGATGACATGCTAATGCGCGAGCATGCCAAGCAAATAGTGCAAGGTATTGAGCTAATGCAACAACTGCTCAATCCTACGTTATGCATTGTGGGTATAGAGGACAACAAGCCAGAAGCAATTGCTGCAATGATACAAGCAGCGGAGCATAATAGCTTAATATTGGTGCAAAAAGTGCCCACTATTTATCCCTCTGGTGGCGAAAAACAGCTTATTAAACTGCTTACTAATCGCGAAGTACCTAATAATGGCATTCCGGCAGATGTTGGTATACTGGTACATAACACCGGTACTTTATTTGCTATACAACAAGCTGTTTATGAAGGTAAACCCTTAATTGAGCGCGTAGTCACAGTAACGGGTAATACTATTCATAAACCCGGAAATGTATGGGCTTTATTAGGCAGCGAAATAAAGCACTTACTCGATTGCCAAGGTTTTTCGCCGGTACCACAGCAACAAGTAATTATGGGCGGCCCAATGATGGGCTTTACCCTACCAACAATTCGTATTGGCGTGGTAAAAACCACTAACTGTATACTCGCGCCCGATCATAAAGAGCTTGCAGAGCCCGGCCCAGAAAAAGCCTGTATACGCTGTAGTGCCTGTGCGGATGCTTGCCCTGCTTCTTTATTACCTCAGCAATTACAATGGTTTGCTAAGTCAAAAGAATACGACAAACTACAAGAACACAATTTGTTTGACTGCATAGAATGCGGCGCGTGTGCCTACGTTTGCCCAAGTGAAATACCGCTAGTGCAGTACTACCGGGTAGCCAAGGTAGAAATAAAAGAGCAGCAGGCAGAAAAAATTAAAGCAGATCGTGCTAAAGAGCGTTTTGATGCGCGAAAAGAGCGCCTTGATCGCGAACAAGCTGAGCGACAAAATCGCCATAAACGTAAGCCTGCAGTTAAAACACCAGACGAAAAACAAAAAGTAGCCGATGCTTTAGCAAGAGTTAAAAGTAAATCAGCTAATAGCGATGAAAAATCAGCCGTAGCCGCTGCTATTGCCCGTGCTAAAGCTAAAAAGCAACAAGGCGATGCACTTGAACCTGATAATAGCGAAGTAGCAAAAGAACGCGCATTGCGTAAAGAACAAGCTCGACAATATAAAGAGCAAAAAGCACAAAGTGATGAGCCAGCAAGCCCTGATGATAAAAAATCAGCTGTAGCCGCAGCCATAGCTCGCGCTAAAGCTAAAAAGGCCGCACAACTAGCAAACGCTGAAAGTACAACTGACGATGCACCGCAAAACGAGGCCCCCGTTGATGACAAAAAAGCTGCTGTAGCCGCTGCCATTGCTCGCGCCAAAGCGAAAAAAGCCGCTAAAGCGTTAGCCGATGCTGAAAGTACAACTGATGATGCGCTGCAAAACGAGGCCCCCGTTGATGACAAAAAAGCTGCTGTAGCCGCTGCCATTGCTCGCGCCAAAGCGAAAAAAGCCGCTAAAGCGTTAGCCGATGCTGAAAGTACAACTGATGATGCGCTGCAAAACGAGGCCCCCGTTGATGACAAAAAAGCTGCTGTAGCCGCTGCCATAGCTCGCGCTAAAGCGAAAAAAGCCGCTAAAGCGTTAGCCGATGCTGAAAGTACAACTGATGATGCACTGCAAAACGAGGCCCCCGTTGATGACAAAAAAGCTGCTGTAGCCGCAGCCATTGCTCGCGCCAAAGCGAAAAAGGCCGCAAAAGCATTAGCCGATGCTGAAAGTACAACTGACGATACACCGCAAAACGATGTACCCGTTGATGACAAAAAAGCCGCTGTAGCCGCAGCCATTGCTCGCGCCAAAGCGAAAAAGGCCGCAAAAGCATTAGCCGATGCTGAAAGTACAACTGATGATGCGCAAGTAACGAGCGCTGTTGAGAATAACGACGCCGCATCTAGTACTAAAGCCGACGAGCCTAAAGCGAACGATGACAAGAAAAAAGCCGCAGTAGCTGCTGCTATTGCTCGAGCAAAAGCCAAAAAGTCTCAAAAAGAAGGAAATGATCAGTCGTGAAATTAACCATGGCCAGTTCGCCTCACAGCCATAGCCATAAATCGTTAACCCGATTAATGCTTTGCGTTATTGCTGCGTGTATTCCTGGGCTAATTGCTCAGATCATCTTTTTTGGTACAGGTGTGCTTATTCAGCTCATATTAGCGCTGATTGCTGTAAGTGTATTTGAAGCTGCAGTAATGCTACTTCGCAAACGCCCCGTTTGGCCTGCGTTAAGTGATGGCAGCGCGTGGCTTAGCGCAGTACTACTTGCATTGAGCATTCCGCCATTAGCCCCTTGGTGGATAGTTATTATTGGCTGTTTATTTGCCATCGTTATAGTTAAGCAGCTCTATGGTGGTTTAGGGTTTAATTTATTTAACCCTGCTATGGCCGCTTATGTATTATTATTAATTTCGTTTCCGGTACAAATGACCGCGTGGATGCCAATTACCGAGTTATTAAATACTCCGATTGGTTTTACCGAGCAGCTTAGGGTTGTTTTTACCGACTTTACTGCCACCGGTTTTAGTTTAGATCAAGTACGTGCAGGTATAGATGGCATTACTATGGCAACCCCACTGGACACTATTAAAACAGATATTGCCCATGGTTTAACCGTAACCGAAAGCATGCAAAAGCCGATATTTAATGAGTGGGCTGGACATGGATGGGTGTGGGTTAACTTAGGCTTTTTAGCCGGTGGTTTATACCTTTTAAAAGAAAAAATAATTAACTGGCATATCCCAGTAAGTTTTATTGCAAGCTTAGCACTGTGCAGTGGCATAGGTTATATAGCAGCGCCCGGTACAGAGCCTGGTATAATATTTCATCTATTAAGTGGTGCCACTATGATGGCTGCATTTTTTATTGCTACCGATCCGGTGTCGGCTGCCACCACCAATAAAGGGCGCTTAATTTATGGCGCAGCTATTGGCTTATTAGTGTATTTAATTCGCACCTTTGGTGGCTTCCCTGATGCTGTTGCTTTTAGTGTATTACTGCTCAATATTGCTGTTCCCTTAATTGACTACTACACACAGCCGCGCACTTATGGCCACGGAGCAGCAAAATGATACTATCCTCTATGGCTAAAAACGGCGCTATTTTAACTGCTTTTGCATTAGTGACTACAGGGCTGGTTGCCTCTATTAATATGCTTACCGCCGATAAAATAGCAGAGCAAGAGCTATTGCACCTTACTTCACAATTACAAGAAGTGCTCGACCCTAGTACTTACGACAACGAGCTAACAACAGATTGCGTTATTATTTCAGATGAACGACTAGGCCCTTACGCTAATCAAATAGTTTACCGTGCCCGTAAAAACAATGAACCTGTAGCCCTTATTGTAAGGCACGTAACGCCAAGTGGTTACAGTGGTGATATTAACTTACTAACCGCGGTTTTAAGTGATGGTAGTATTGCCGGTGTGCGTACCACTAAGCACGAAGAAACTCCAGGCCTAGGCGATAAAGTAGAAGTTAAAAAATCACCGTGGATCACTAGCTTTAAAACGTTAACTGTACAAAGCAGTAGCGATGCACGTTGGGCGGTTAAAAAAGACGGTGGCCAGTTTGATCAATTTACCGGTGCAACTATTACACCTCGCGCTGTGGTTGGCTCGGTAAAAAATGCCGTATTATTTGCTCAAAGTGAATTTGATGCTATTTTTGCAGCACCTAATGCCCAATGTGTAGAGGTAACTAAATGAGTGAATTAAAAACACTATATAAAGACGGTATGTGGGTCAACAACCCTGCCCTAGTACAGCTATTAGGCCTTTGCCCACTGCTTGCTGTTACGTCTACCATTACTAACGCACTTGGCTTAGGGCTGGCTACACTGCTTGTTTTAGTGGGTTCTAACATTAGTGTATCAATAGTGCGAAATTGGGTACCTAAAGATATTCGTATACCGGTATTTGTCATGATTATTGCCGGCTTTGTAACTATAGTGCAGCTATTAATGAACGCTTATACCTATGGGCTTTATCAGTCGTTAGGTATTTTTATTCCGTTAATTGTTACTAACTGCGCCATTATTGGTCGCGCTGAAGCATACGCGTCTAAAAACCCAGTTCACTTATCGGCGTTTGATGGGCTAATGATGGGTTTGGGCTTTATGATTGTGCTTGTTGTTTTAGGCGCAATGCGCGAGCTAATTGGGCAAGGCACTTTATTTGATGCCGCCGACTTGTTACTTGGCCCTTGGGCACAAAGCTTACGCATTGAAGTATTTAGCTTTGATAATCAATTTTTACTCGCAATTTTACCACCGGGTGCCTTTTTAGGTCTTGGGCTACTTATTGCCGCTAAAAATGTAATTGACGCACAAATAAAGTCAAAACAAGTTACCCCACCAGAGCCTGAAAAAGGCCCTCGTGCTCGTGTTACTAGCTTAACTTAATAGGAAAAGCGCACATTAATAAGGTGTGCGCTTAAGTAATATGAATAAAGAAAAACGCCACCAAATTCTTACTCGCTTACGCGACGATAACCCGCACCCAGAAACCGAGCTTGAATACTCAAGCCCGTTTGAGTTACTTGTCGCTGTAACGCTCTCAGCGCAAGCAACCGATGTAGGCGTTAATAAAGCCACTCGAAAGTTATTCCCTGTGGCTAACACACCACAAGCCATTTTAGATTTAGGGCACGATACACTGCGAGATTATATAAAAACCATCGGCTTATTTAATTCTAAAGCGGCAAACGTTTATAAAATGTGCCAAATTTTGGTGGATGAACACAACAGCATAGTTCCCGAAAACCGAGAAGCACTAGAAGCCCTACCTGGCGTTGGCCGAAAGACCGCAAACGTAGTACTCAACACCGCCTTTGGCTGGCCTGTAATCGCCGTAGACACGCATATTTTTCGTGTTTCTAACCGTACTAAACTCGCCATGGGTAAAGATGTTGTAGCCGTTGAGCAAAAGCTTGAAAAAGTAGTGCCTAAAGAATTTAAGGTCGATGTACACCACTGGCTAATACTGC
>NZ_JADYWN010000022.1:0-57870 GCF_015864805.1 Pseudoalteromonas sp. NZS127
TGTACAACTGGTGATGGTGGACAAACAAATCCATCAGCGATTCTTCTTGAGAAACTGATGGTTTCATTTTATATGTAACTTTACGGATTGCTTTTTTCATAACAACTAATTATATTTAGTTATTATGAAAAAACAAGCCCTAAATACGCTGTATCACAGCGTTTATAATATTCACTATCATTTAGTTCTTGTAACTAAATATCGTCGTCGCTGTATCACGCCAGAGGTTGCCGCGTACTTAGAATCTCAGTACAAAAGGTTGTTAAAATCTTGGGATTGTGAGCTTTTGGAGTGCAATGGTGAGCCAGATCACCTTCACCTTTTAATTTCTGCTAATCCCAAGATGCAACCAAGTAAAATGGTGAACAGTTTAAAAACTGCTACATCAAGACTTGTGCGAAAGGAGTTTTCCGAACACTTGGGTGAGTTTTACTGGAAGCCAGTTTTTTACAGCAGAAGTTATTGTCTGGTTAGTTGCGGAGGTGCGCCACTTGAAATCGTGAAGCAATATTTAGCTCAGCAGGAAGGATTTGATTAAAGCCACCACTTCGTGGTGGTGCGCCTTTCACCACCACCTAAATTAACTCGCTTTGGCTCATTAGATTTAGATGGAGCACTTGGCGCTATTGGGTAGAAATTGGTCAGCTCAGTATTTTACTCGTAGCATTACCGGTGTTAATCTGCATAAGAGGCTATCAGTGGTATAAAAAATGGTTAATGCCGGTGGGCTCATTTACCATAGCACTGATTGCATTACAATGGTCAATCGAGCGGTTTTAACCTGTAACCGCTCTAATACCAATTTAGAGTACTTTTTATAGTGCTTTTACAGTACTTCGTCATGCGCTTCAAAAGGCATGAGTAGCGTTTTCATCGCAGGGCGAAGTGCTATTAATACCGTTTCTTCGGTGAGTTCTGGGTAGAGCATTTTTCGAAGAAATAAGCCCGCCATCATCGAAAAAATAACATTAATACGGCTATCGAGTTCTTGCTCTGAGTGTGATTTTAACAAGCTTCTATCGCTAATTAATAACTGTCTCATTCTATCGCGCGCTTGGGTATCAGCCTCGTGTAGTAACGTAGCCACTTTATTGTTTCTGGCCGCTTCTGCCATCATGTCTAAATCGATTACACACGCCCAGGTATCCATATGCCTTTGCACTCCTTTGTGCAAACTGCCTAAAAGTATTGTGAGGATATCGCCAGGCTGCTCTTCAAATTCTTGAAATATAGAAAACATTTCTTGCATATCTTGCTCAATAATACTCTCTATTATTGCTTCTTTACTTTCAAAGTAGTTATAGATATGGCCGGCACTCATACCCGCAGTTCTTGCAATTTCAGCCATGCCTGCCCCATGATAGCCTTTGCGACGAAAGCAGTCTGCTGCAGCATCTAGTACTTGTGTGCGCCGTGCTTCGACTAATGCAGGATCTGCATGTCTTTTACTTTTATGGGTCACTTACAACTCCACTATTTAACCTGTCTATTATAAAAACCAATTGCATCTAAATATTTAGTTACAGCAAATAAAGCGCTGTTAAATTAGAAGTATTATAAATTTAACATTCTAGTGATGGCCTATAGCAAAAGCTATAGACCATATAGACTACTTAATCTTGCACCGCTGGTGAGGTAATTTGCCAGCCGCCGCCAACTGCTTTGTATAAGTTAATTTTACTGGCAAGTAATGCTTGCTTACCCGTAATTAACTGCTGTTGGGCACTGTACCAAGTTCTTTGTGAATCAAGAACTTGCAAGTAACTGTCGGCACCTTTGTCGTAACGCGCTTGCGAAATATCAAAGGTTGCTTGACGGCTTTGCACTAACTGCTCAAGTGCGCTTAGCTGGGCGTTATAACCTTCTCTATCTGCAAGTACGTCAGCAACTTCACGAAACGCTTGCTGAATTTTTTGCTGATAGGTGGTAAGCGCTATTTGTTGCGCCGCTTTAGCAACATCTAAATTAGCTTGGTTACGGCCCATATTAAAAATAGGCAAATTAATAGTAGGTACAAAACTCCACGTACCCGAGCCACCATCAAATAAACCACTTAAGTCGCTTGATGCAGTACCCGCATTAGCGGTTAAACTAATACTTGGGTAAAACGCAGCACGCGCAATACCAATATTTGCATTAGCCGCTAACAACTGATGCTCAACCGCTTTAATATCAGGGCGTTGCGTGAGTAAATCAGACGGTAAACCAACTGGTACTTCTGGTAAGTCGAGTAAATGATTAAGTGACGCATTTGGCAGTAAATCACTGGCAACGCTATTACCTACTAGTAAATCAAGCGCATTTTTATCGCGTTTTAATAAACGCTTATACTTTGCTATATCAACTTTAGCTGTAGCAACCGTACTTTTAAGTTGCTCTAGGGTAATTGCTGATGCAGCACCTAAATCAAAACTTTGTTGAGTAAGTGATAACGACGACTGTTGCGACGTTAGGGTTTCCTCGGCCAGTGCTAATAACTGCTGGTCGGTTGCATAGTTAAGCCAGGCATTAGCAAGCTCAGCAATAAGCGACACTTGCATACTGTATTGGCTCAGCTGCGTAGAGTATAAGGTTTGCAGTGCTTGCGCTGACTGATTGCGCACCTTGCCCCATATATCAAGCTCATACGAGGTAATACCTACGGTAGCACTGTACTGCGAATTAATACGCGGCTCACCAGTACTCGATAAATCACCCGGCAAGCGCTGACGCGATCCAGATCCATTTATATCAAGCGATGGAAATAATACCGAGTCTTCTATTTGATATAAGCCACGCACGCGCTGCACATTTAATGCAGCAATTTGTAAGTCTTTATTATGCTCAAGGCTCTGTGCAATTAACGCTTGCAGTTTTTCATCGTTAAAAAACTGTTGCCAATTTAGCTGCGTAGCTTGCGCTTGCTCTGCACCCGATGCATACGCATCAGGCACAGGTAAAGCTATTTCTTGTTGCTCTGGGGCAAGTTGGCACCCCGTTAATACAGCTAAAGTAAGTGCGTTTAAACCTAATGTTTTTAAGTTCATTATTCGCTCTCCTTCGTTGCTACTGCCGATTTACTTGAGAATGTTTTACGTACTAAAACAAAAAACAAAGGCACAAATAACACCACTAAGGTAGAGGCAGCTAAAGTACCACCAATAATAGAGATACCCAGCGCATTTTGTGCACCCGACCCTGCGCTCGACGCAATAGCCAAAGGTACAACACCACAAATAAAGGCCAACGAGGTCATTAATACTGGGCGTAAACGCAGTTTAACAGCAGCTATTGCAGCATCCACTAAGCTCAGGCCTTCTTCCATTTTATGAATAGCAAATTCAACTATTAATATCGCGTTTTTAGAAGCCAAACCTATGGTGGTTAACAAACCTACTTGTAAGTAAATATCGTTTGATAAGTTACCTATTAATGCCGCCATAATCGCACCAAATATACCCAGTGGCACAATAATCATTACAGCAAATGGTACCGACCAGCTTTCGTATAACGCAGCTAAACATAAAAATACAAATAGCAGCGATAAACCATACAGTAAAGGCGCCTGCCCACCACTTGAGCGTTCTTGATAAGATATACCCGACCACTCAGAGGCAATACCGTTTGGTAATTGCTTAACTAAACGCTCCATTTCATCCATAGCCTGCCCTGTACTATAGCCAGGTGCTGCACTACCTTGTATTTCCATCGCAGAAAAACCATTGTAGCGCTCCAAGCGTGGTGAGCCGTAAGACCAGTGCGAACTAGCAAATGCTGCAAACGGCACCATATCGCCAGTATTATTACCCACGTACCACTTATTTAAGTCCTCTGGCACCATGCGCGAATCAGCTTCGCCTTGCATGTATACTTTTTTCACGCGGCCGCGGTCAATAAAGTCATTAACATAGCGGCTACCCCATGCGGTAGACAAAGTGCTATTTATATCGGTTTGAGTAACACCCAAGGCTTCTGCTTTTGCAAGGTCAATATCAAGTTGTAGCTCTGGCATGTCTTCTTGGCCATTTGGACGCACACCCGCTAAAACAGGGCTTTTGCTTGCCATACCCAACAACATATTACGTGCATTTAATAGCTCGTCATGGCCTAAGCCAACGCGGTCTTGTAAAAACATATTAAAGCCATTAGCTGTACCAAGTTCTACAATTGCCGGTGGTGGGAAAGCAAATACAAACGCTTCTTTTATGGTTGAAAAATACCCCATTCCTTTACCTGCTACTGCATTTACCGATAGGTCGTCACGTTGGCGCTCATCCCAATGCTTTAAGCTCACAAAACCAATTGCTGAGTTTTGCCCAGAACCGGCAAAACTAAAGCCTGTTACCGTAAAAATAGAACTTACGGCTTCTGCTTGGTCATTCAAATAATGGTTTTCTACTTTTTCAACTACACCTAACGTTTGCTCAATAGTAGAGCCTGCAGGCAACATTACTTGGTTAAATAATATACCTTGGTCTTCGTCTGGTAAAAAAGCGGTTGGTAAGCTTGAAAACACATACACCATGCCACCTACAAGCACACCATAAATAAGTAAGTAGCGCTTTGATTGGCTGATCATACGGCCAACAATACCTTGGGTACCACGGTTTGTTTTATCAAAACCACGGTTAAAGCCAGAGAAAAAACGCCCCATAAATGATGTTTTATCGTGTACATGACTTGGCTTAAGTAAGGTTGCACATAGTGCAGGCGTTAAAATAAGTGCCACTAATACCGACAAGCCCATTGCCGACACAATAGTAATAGAGAACTGACGATAAATAACACCGGTAGAGCCACTAAAAAACGCCATCGGAATAAATACTGCCGACAACACCATAGCAATACCTACCAATGCACCTTTAATTTCGTCCATCGATTTACGTGTTGCATCTAACGCCGACAGTTTTTCTTCTGTCATTAAGCGCTCTACGTTTTCTACTACAACAATCGCATCATCAACCAACAGGCCAATGGCAAGTACCATAGCAAACATAGTTAACGTATTAATTGAATAACCAAAGGTATACAAAATTGCAAACGTACCCAGTAATACAACAGGTACTGCAATAGTCGGAATTAACGTCGCACGAAAGTTTTGTAAAAACAAATACATTACAACAAACACAAGTATCACAGCTTCAATTAACGTGTGTACTACTTTTTCTATCGACAAAGATACAAATGGTGTGGTGTCGTAAGGAATAACACTTTCTAAGCCCTGAGGGAAAAACGGTTTAAGCTCTTCAAGGGCTTTTTTAACACCATTTGCCGTATCTAGCGCATTCGCACCACTGGCCAGTTTTATCCCTAAGCCCGATGCGGGTTTTCCATTAAAACGTGCGACTACACCATAGTTTTCACCGCCTAGCTCTACTCTCGCTACATCTTTTAGACGTACTACTGAGCCATCACTATTGGTTTTAACTAAAATGTTTTCAAACTGATCAGGTGTTTGCAAACGGCTTTGTGCCGTTATTGTCGCATTTAACTGCTGCCCTGCAATCGCAGGCATACCACCGAGTTGGCCGGCAGAAACCTGCGCATTTTGTGCAGTAATTGCCGCGCCAATATCGTTTGGCGTTAACTTAAAGTTTTGTAATTTTGCTGGATCTAACCAAATACGCATAGCGTACTGCGAGCCAAATAACTGCGCTTCACCTACACCATCAACACGAGAAACAATATCTTGCACGTTTGAGGCTACATAATCACCAATATCAATATTAGTCATGCTGCCATCTTTAGACACAAAACCTAATACTAATAAAAAGTTACGCGCCGCTTTGGCTACTACAACACCTTGGCGTTGTACTTCCTCTGGTAACAACGGCGTTGCGGTTGCTAATTTGTTTTGTACTTGAACCTGAGCAATATCAGGGTCCGTATCAGCATTAAACGTTAATGTAAGCGTTGCTGAGCCACTCGACTCTGACGTTGACGACATATATAACAAGCCGTCTAGCCCTTTCATTTTTTGCTCAATAACTTGAGTTACAGAGTCTTCTAAGGTTTGCGCTGATGCACCTGGGTAATTTGCAGTAATACTAATCGCAGGCGGTGCAATAGAAGGATACTGTGCAATAGGTAAACTTTTAACTGCTAAAATACCCGCTAACATAACAATAATAGCGAGTACCCAAGCAAATATCGGTTTATCGATAAAATATCGTGACATTTAAACTCTCCGTTATTGCGCTTGAGTGGCTAAAGGTGTTGCTTCAGTGACAATCACTGGCGCGCCAGGACGAATTTTTTGTAAGCCTTCAACAATTAACTTATCACCAGCAGATAAACCTTTAGTCACTAACCAGTTCGAACCTATTGTTCTATCAACTTCTAGTACTCGGCTCTCTACTGTATTATTTTCACTTACCACCATAGCCGTTGGCTGGCCTTTGGTATTACGCGTTACACCACGCTGCGGAACCAAAACAGCATTTTCTTGAACCCCTTCAACAATAGATGCACGGGCATACATACCCGGTAAAAGTAGTTTCTCAGGGTTAGAAAATTTAGCTCGCAATGTTACCGAACCCGTACTTGGATTAACCGTTACTTCTGAAAACTGTAAGGTGCCCTTATGCGGATAAACCGAACCGTCTTCCATATAAAGCTCAACCTCGGTTTGAATATCTGCATCAACACTTAACGAGCCCGACGACAACGCTTTTTTAAGCTTGGTTAACTCATTACTCGATTGTGTTAAATCAACATAAATTGGATCAAGCTGCGTGACTGTTGCCAATGCCATTGCTTGATTAGCACTTACCAAAGCACCAACAGTCACACTCGATTTACTAATTTGACCATTAATAGGCGATGCCACATGGCTGTAATCTAAATTAATTTGTGCAGCCTGTAATTGCGCTTTCGCAGTAAGTAACTCAGCCTTTGCCTGTTTAGCAGTTGCATCTGCTTCGTCAAAGTCTTGCTGACTTACAGCTTTAATTGCCAATAACTCTTTATAACGCGCAGCTTTTGATTTACTGCTGGCAATACTCGCCTCAGCACGGGCTACAGCTGCTTCACTTGCTGCAAGCTCAGCTTCAAAAATGGCTGGATTTATTTGATATAGCGCTTGGTCTTTTTCTACTTGCGTACCTTCTGTAAACAAACGAGATTGCACAATACCGCTAACTTGAGGACGAATTTCTGCTATTTGATATGCACTTACACGCCCTGGTAATTCTTGTTTAAGTGTAAGTGTTTGGCTTTTTATCGTAACTACACCTACTGGAGTGCCTTGAGAAGCAGTAGCTTTAGGTTGCTCAGCAGCCTGATCACAACCAGTTAAAACGACAGAACCAACGAGGGCCGAAAATACCAATAGCGCGATGCGGGAACGCTGCATATTAAATTACCTTTTAACTTGAATTTAAACTTTAGAATGAACGTTCATTCTAAATTATTTGCATGCACTTTCCAATGCTAATTAAGAATTATTTTTAACTAGATTTAATACTGTAAACATATGTAAATTTGGTTGACTAAAGCGACTATTTGCTTACAGTCAAAACTCCCCTAGGGCATTGGGTAAAGCCAAAAAAACTAAAAAAATTCAACACTCTAAATTAGGTGTGATAGGTACAAATACACGTTATGTAATGCAGGGACAGCTAAAATAGCATTAAACCGTATTCCTGAACTTAAAAAACCAACAAGAGTTTGAAAAACTTGGTTCAAATAATTTAGGCCTAAAGAATTTTCTCGCTGTTATCGTATCATTTGGATTATTGTTGGTAACAAATAGCTTATTTACAATAGAGACTAAGTTATTCAGAATACTGTGTGTCATTTTCTTTGTCTCTGCTCTTGTTCAAGGCATGGTTAAAGCCGGAAGTAAAAAGACAAATCGTAGAATCGATTTACTACTTAAAATCATCAAACAGGAACAGAGTAAAAACACTTAGTAAGGGATTTAAAGCCAGACTCGCAGGAGAAAACAAGGAGGGCAAATCTTGTCTTCAGACATTATAACTCATGACCGTCTGAATGTAGCATTTCCCAGCCATTCGATAACATAAAATGCTGATAATAATAATTGGTAAGATATTTTACTGTGTCGGATGGCGCTTCGCTTATCCGACCTACATTCGGTACTTCTTAGGTAATCGATAATACATAACGCTAATGTTAATTTAGGCTGCCTTTTTTCGTTGGGCTTCTCTGCGCTCAAACCAACCTACGTAAAAACACCTTAAAATAATAAAATAAGGTGTTTTAACTTTGTGATTTATACTTGCTACTTTTTACTTGCTAATAGCGAGCTAACTTAGTTTGTACTTAACTTTGCGGTGGCTCGGGCGTGGGTACTATTTTTGATACCAGTAACTGCTCAACCCGAATGCCTTCAACATCTACCACTTCAAATTTAAAGCCGGCGTATTGAATGTATTCTGCACGTTTTGGAATGCGCTTCATGGTATAAATTAAATAACCGGCCACGGTTTCGTAATGACTTTGATGAGGAAACTCATCAATATCAAGTACTTTAGCCAGCTCAACTATGGGGGTTAAGCCATCAACTAGCCAGGAGTTTTGGTCGCGCTCAACAATTAACTCATCATCGCTGTGAGTAATTAAGTCGCCCATAAAGCCTTTCATTAAATCTTTTACTGTTACTATGCCTACCACTAATGCGTATTCGTTAACTACTACAGCAAAAGGCTGTACGGCTGTTTTAAACGCATTTAATGCCTCTGATAAACTAAGGGTTTCGGGTAGATAAAAAATATCTTTTTCGAGCATTTCGCTATTAATATTCGCTGCATCGCCTTTAAGTACTTGGCGTAAAATATCTTTTGATTCTACAGAGCCGATTAATTTATCTAAATTATCGTTACACACTAAAAAGTGATTATGTGGATGCTCTATTATTTTGTTAGCAATATCATGGCTCGACTCATTAATATCAAAATAAACTATTTGGTCGCGCGGCGACATCACACTCGATATAAAGCGCGCTTCTAGGTCAAATACGTTACCGATTAAATCGTATTCTTGTTGCTGTAGGCTACCGTATTCTGCACCTGCATCCATCATGGCAACAATGTCTTCTGTGGTTACAATATCTTCGCGCTCGCTTGGTACTTTAAAAATACGCAAAATAATATTTGTTAAACCATTAAAAAATAATACCAAGGGCGTTAAGGCATAGGTAACCCAGCGCATTATTGTTACCACGCGCACAGCAACGGCCTCTGGCAAAATCATTGCCAAACGTTTAGGTAGTAAATCTGCAAATAAAATAAACAGTGAAGTAATGGTTAAAAACGACAGTAAAAAACTAATTTGTGCCAGTAATGGGCCTTGATAAAAAAACTGCAAAACATTTTGCACATAAGGCGAAAGTGCTTGCTCACCCACAATGCCGCCTAATATAGCAATAGCATTAAGGGTTATTTGGATCATGGCAAAAAATGCCCCAGGTTGTTCTTGTAGCTTTAATACTGCAGCTGCTTGAACATTGCCCTCATCAGCCATCACTCTTAACTTTATTTTACGCGATGCTGCAATCGCAATTTCCGACATTGCAAACAACGCACTGATCAAGATTAATAAGCCAATCCCGACTAAATCACCCATTTATAGCTCCAATAAAATACGCTTTTATAGCAAAAGCAGCTGGATTATAGTCGCTTTTTTAAACGGGGCAATTTAAATTTAATATTTATTAAAAGGCTTTTATTATCAATATAATAAGCAGGCCTTTCGACCTGCTTTAAGATTACTTGTTCATCGCACTAATCAAAAACGCCGAAATTTTAGCGCCTTCTCGTAAGGTGGTTTCTGAACTTGACTGCCCTACTAGCGAGCTGTCGGTAAAAGGCGCAATTTCCATCATATCGGCACCGGTGATCGGAAATTCATCGGCTATGGCTGATAAAATATCCAGTGCGTGCTGTGGCGTTAAGCCGTTTGCCTCTGGTGTGCCTGTTGCAGAGGCATATTTTTCATCAAGGGCGTCAATATCAAAGCTAACATACACTTCGTCAACGTTGTCGGCTTTAAGCTGGGCAATGGCATCTGCGGCAACGGCTGCTGCACCGCGCTCTATAATTTCATGCGCCCAATGTTGTTTAACACCAAAGGTGCTTTCCCAATGCTCTTTCGGTTTACCGCTTGAACGAATACCAAATTGAATTAAATGATGTGGCGCAGGTAAAAACTCTAAAATATGCGTACACCAAGAGCCAAAACATAAATCAATGCCTAAGCGCTCAACCAATAAGTCGGTATGGGCATCAAAATGAATAATTGCGGTACGCTTGCCT
The DNA here is from genome assembly GCF_015864805.1 of Pseudoalteromonas sp. NZS127. NCBI lineage: Bacteria > Pseudomonadati > Pseudomonadota > Gammaproteobacteria > Alteromonadales > Pseudoalteromonadaceae > Pseudoalteromonas > Pseudoalteromonas sp. NZS127. The sequence goes on from NZ_JADYWN010000022.1 coordinate 10,257, forward strand.
TGTGCGCGCTTAGCTTTTAAATACGCTTTTGTTAATGGGTAACTAATTGAATGATCGCCGCCAATACCAAAAATGCCTTTATTTTCAAATGTTGCATAAAAGCTGTCGCATACATCTTCAGTGATCGACAGTGGGCTAACGTAATAGTCGTTATTTTCGTTGCCGTATAATGCTTTTTGACAATTGGTTATAGTGGCTTTGTTTAAGTATTTATCATGTAATAAATGAGGAATAACGCGTACGTCGCCTAAATCGAATGAGCGGCACTGAGGTTGCTGATCGAGTAATGCTGAGCGTAAAAATAACGGCCCCCAGTTTGCGCCACGTAAAATACCGCCGCCACAATCTGAGCTAATACCTAGCATTACCGCTTTATGCGGCGAATTGGGTAACTCGTTAAGCGACTCACGCCATAATGGGCCAATGTTTTCGGTTTGCCCATAAAGCTTATTTCTTAATGCAGCTTTGCGCTCTTTTGCAGTGTTAACTGTATATACACCATCACCTGGTGCGCACAAACAATGCTCAATTTTGCTTTTAAATTCCTGAAATTCGGTGCTCATGGTAAACCCTTATAAATCTATATGTTTTGCGTGGTACTGATTAGTTATGCAAAATTGCTAATATTTAAATACTAACAATAACATTAGTACTGCTTGCTAAAAGCAAACTAACGTTAAATTAGCCTTGCTTCACTAATGTATATACCATCCAAAAAATAACAACTAACCATATGAATAAAAACAACTTAGTGTAAATGTGCCTGTTGTTTATGATAATTTACTGATTACTTTAGACGATCAATATAATGTCTGCCTATACAAGTCAACCGCCTCATTTTACGGGTAATTTTAATATATGCTTGAATATTCAATGTGGGTGAATAAATCAAAACAAATCAACACGGACATACGTCCTGTACTAAACAAACAATTATAGTAATGATGCTAAATTGATAGTAATTTTATAAAGGCTTAGTTATGGAAAAGGTATTTCACTTAGGGTTATGTATTGACGATCTTAAAGGTGCAAAACTGGCTATTGTTCCGGGCGATCCTGATCGTGCTGCACGTATTTCGCAATTTTTAGATAACCCAACTTGCCTGGCTAAAACGCGTGAATTTCATGTTTATTTAGGTGAGCTTAATGGCCATTCTGTGGTTATATGCTCTACCGGTATTGGCGGTCCATCGACGTCGATTGCCGTTGAAGAATTAGCCCAACTTGGCGTGCACAGCTTTTTGCGTATTGGTACTACTGGCGCAATTCAACCACACATTAACGAAGGCGATATTTTAATTAGCCAAGCCTCTGTGCGTTTAGATGGTGCAAGCCAGCATTTTGCGCCGCTTAGCTACCCTGCGGTATCTGACTTTTTTGCTACCCAAGCTATGGTTAAAGCCTGTGAAAACCTTAATATCGATTTTCATATTGGTATTACTGCATCAAGCGACACATTTTACCCAGGGCAAGAGCGTTACGATACACACTCTGGTTATGTGCCAAAGTCGTTACAAGGCAGCTGCGAAGAGTGGCAAAAATTGGGGGTGATGAACTACGAAATGGAATCGGCAACCTTATTTACTATGTGTGCGGCACTTGGTTTACAAGCAGCGTGCGTAGCCGGTGTATTAGTTAATCGTACTCGCCAAGAAATTCCTAATGTTGACCACGGCGAAATTGAAAGAAAATCAGTTGCGGTAGTATTAGAAGCCGCTAAAGTACTGCTCGCTAAGTAACAGTACTTTTTAGTGCGTCAGTTTGCCAAGTTACTCACTTAATGGCGCACTAATTAGCTCAAGTGGTGGCAAGTTTACAAAGCTTGCTAGCACTGCTTGAGCCACTCCTGCTTGGTTTTCATGACCAGCGGTTTCTAACAGTGTTATTCCCTTTACGGTATGTTGATCAAAACTCAAACCGGCTAAAAACAACTGACTTAATGCACTTTGCAATGGCGATAAGCTAGGGCTGTATGCAGCGTTTTCTGCGTAACTGCCATAAAAGTCACCGTTGTTAAACGTAGTGATTTTTACTGCGCTGTAGTTTTGGCTGTACGGTACATAAGCTGCTAACGCATAGGCTGCCAGCTGTTGCTCTACTTCTGTATTGTTAAATGAGCGAGCCTGCGGGGCTGGATTAAATAAGCTGTACTGATTGCCTAAATCGGTGGGGCCAAACGAATGCGGTAACAAGTCTGCAAGTTTAAATTGCTGCTCGGGCAGTAAAATATCAAATTCACGCGCATCAGCTAATTCGTTCATAAATTGGCGGCAATAACCACAAGGTGCGTCACTAATCGCTATTTTTAGTATTTTTTTCGCGCCATTTAACCAAGCATTATTAATTGCAGACTGCTCTGCGTGCACCACTAAACTAAGTGCTTGGCGGTTAAACTCGGCATTAGCACCAAAGTAAAAATTAACCTCGCCGCTTTCATCAAGTGCTTTAACGATTGCACCTACATGAAAGTTCGATACGGGTGCTACCGCAAACTCAGACGCTAAAGGCACTAAACCTTGTAATAAGGCGTCGTTTGTTACATTAAGTTGCGCGCATAGTTGGTTAATATTATTTGCGTTTAAAATACCGTGCTGGGTTTTTAATTGGCTACGTAAAGCCTGTGTTTGCGCTACGCTTAAAGAGATGTGGGTATTACTAAGTGCGGTGTTTGCTTGTACTAAAAAGGTTGCAGAAGCCATAATATAATTTTTGTTATTCAATGGCTAAGTAGTTTAAAAGGTTAGCGCATAAAATGCCAGCGCATATGCATAAAATAAGGGGTTACGGCGCTGCGCAACCCCCTTATTTTTATTTGGCTATTAACCAGTATTGCGCATACCTGCAGCTATGCCGGTCATGGTGATCATTAACGCGTTATCTATATCGCCTTCACTGCCGTTGTCGCTTGAGCGCGCACGGCGAAGTAACTCTACCTGCAACACATTAAGCGGATCGGTATAAGGGTTACGCAGCGCAATTGACTCTTTGATCCATGGCTGATCGGCCAATAAGCTTTTTTGCGGGCTAAGCGACTGTACTAAACTAATCGCTTCAGCGAGCTCTTTGCGCAAGGTAACACCAAGTGGTTTGTACATATCTTCCACCAGCGCATTATCGTAATGCTCACTTAACCAGCTGTCGGCCTTACTAAATACCATTTCGAGCATTTCTAGGCGCGATCTAAAAAATGGCCATTGTAAGCTCATTTCTTGCAAGGTTTCAACGCCGTATTTTGCCAAGGCCGCTTGTAATCCTGTTAATGCGCCTAACCATGCTGGCAGCATTAAACGGTTTTGGCTCCATGCAAAAATCCACGGTATTGCCCGCAAGCTTTCGACCCCACCTGTAGGGTTGCGTTTTGCAGGGCGCGAGCCAAGCGGCAGTTTAGAAAGCTCAAGTTCTGGGGTTGCCATTCTAAAGTAAGGTACAAAGTTTTCATCGTGGCGTACCACGTTACGATAATGCTCGCACGACTCTTCGCTGATCAAAGCCATTACTTCGCGCCATTGTGGTTTAGGCTCTGGCGGTGGTAATAAATTACTTTGCAGTACAGCGCCGGCGTAAATATTTAAGCTTTGTAGCGCAACATCGGGTAAACCAAATTTAAAGCGGATCATCTCGCCTTGCTCGGTTACTCGCAGTCCGCCTTTTAATGACCCCGGTGGTTGTGAATGTAGGGCTTGTGCAGCGGGTGCGCCGCCTCGCCCTACCGTACCGCCACGGCCATGAAATAACACCAGCTCTATGCCGCGTTTGTCGGCTAACTGTACTAGCTTATCCATTGCTTCGTACTGCGCCCAACCAGCTGCCATCATACCGGCGTCTTTTGCTGAGTCTGAGTAACCTATCATAACGTTTTGGGTGTTGTTAATTTGGCCTCTGTACCAGTCATTATCCAACAAAGTAGTAATAACATTGTGGCCATCATTTAAATCATCTAAGGTTTCAAATAACGGCGCAACCGGTAGTTTAAAACTACAACCGCTTTCTTTTAACAGCAATTGTACCGCTAAAATATCGGAGGCTGTGCGCGCCATCGAAATAATATATAAGCCAAATGTTTGCTCGTCTTGCTGTGCAATCACGTCAAAGGTGTCGAGTACTTCTTGCACCTCTGGGCTTGGCTGCCAACGCTTAGGTATTAGCGGCCTGCGCGAGTTAAGCTCAGTGAGTAAAAAGGCTTGTTTGTCTTGCTCTTGCCATTGGTTGTAATCGCCTAAACCTAAGTAACGCGTAAGCTCTGAAAACACATCACCATGGCGCGATGAATCTTGGCGTACATCTAATTTAGCTAACCGCAAACCAAAACTATTAATACGATGTAATACATCCAGTAATAGGCCATCAGCAACTACTTTCATATTGCATTTTAATAGCGAGCGATAGCACACCTCAATTGGATGTTTTATTTGGTTTATATCGGTAATTAAGTCTTGGGCTTCGCTGCGCTGATTTTTTATTTTTGCGCCTAAATGCATTACGGTTTCTAACACTTGGTTTTTAAGTGTTTTAATCACGCAGCGATAAGGTTCAAATTCTTGCCCCGCAAGGGCTATTAGCTCATCACTGGCATCAGACATCGACAGCTCTGTACTTAGCGTTTCTAGATCGCGGCCATATAAGTCCAGTGCCATCCAACGACCATGATCAAGCACCTCTTTGGTTACTTGTGCGGTTACATAAGGGTTGCCGTCACGATCTCCGCCCATCCACGAGGTAAACTCTATTGGGCTGTAGTTTATTGGTAACTCTAAGCTTAAATGCTCTTTTACATGCTGGCTAAACTCACGTAAAAAACGCGGCACTGCATGCCACAAGCTATTTTCAATCACCGCGTAGCCCCACTTTGCTTCATCAACAGGGGTGGGTCGCGAGCGACGAATATCGTCGGTGTGCCATGCTTGGCTAATTAACTGCGCAATACGGTTTAAAATAGCCTCGCGCTCTTGTGCTAAGTTATCAGTTCGCTCCAATGAAGCTAAGCAATCACTTAACTCAACGTGCTTATTAATAATTGTGCGGCGTGTTACTTCTGTAGGGTGCGCGGTTAGCACCAAGTTTATGTGGAGTTTTGAGAGTGTGTCGGCCAAATGATTGTGATTAAGTTGGCCATTATTTGCTTTAGTTGCTAACGTTTTTAATGTTTGAGTGAGAGGATTTAGCTGGCAAAAGCCAACATCATTAAAACGCGAAACGGTATGAAACTGCTCTGCAACATTGGCAAGGTTTAAAAAATGATTAAATGAACGGGCAACCGGTAACAGCTCTTCATCGCTGAGCGCATGTAATACTTTTATTAGTGTTTTACGGTCGTTTTCGTTGCCACTGCGAGATGACTTTGATAAAGCTCTTATTTCTTCTACTTTATCTAAAATTGCTTGGCCTTGGGCATCTTTAATTGTTTGCCCTAATAATTGGCCTAGTAAATTTACATTGCCTCGCAAGGCGGCATATTGTTCACTCATTTCTCAGTCTCCTTTGTTTCATGGAGCACTATTAATATCACTATGCGCGGTTATTTAATAGATCCATTTGCAATGGTGTGTCGTAAAAAAGCATATGTAAAATAATTACAAAGCAATAACATGATCATTTTTTACGATGCTAACTGCCCATTGTGTAACGCCGAAATGCAACATTTAAAGCGTGCTGACATTAATAATAAAATAATATTAGAGGACCTTAATGCCACTGACTTTAATACGCGTTTTCCTAAGGTAGATAAAAGTATAGCTATGGCGTTATTACACGCAAGAATGCCATCTGGAATAATGATCTATGGCCTTGATGTAACCTACCAAGCATGGAAAACAGTAGGTAAATATCCTTGGTTGAAGATTATTCGCTTGCCCATAATTCGATTTTTTGCTGATTGCACATACACTTTTTTTGCTAAGTATCGCCAGCCTATAAGTCGTTTTTTAATGCCAAACTCACAGTGTAAAAATAATCAATGTAAAACCAAAAGTGCAGGTGATAAATGAAAACTATTGTTTTATTTGGCGCAAGTAGCGCAATTGCACAAGCTTATATAGCGCATTTAAATAACCAAGTAACCCAGTACCATATTGTTTGCGTAAGCGCGGGCTCGCGCAATGCACAGTACAATAACCTAAATAATATAACGCAACTGCAAAGCGATTATTCAAAGCAAAGCTTAAACAATGTTACCGCTACACTACAAAACCAGCAGGCTGATTTACATCAGGTAATTATTTTTAATGGCCTTTTACATAATCAGCAACACATGCCAGAAAAAAAGCTAGAGGACATTAACAGCGATTATTTTAATCAACTATTGCAAGTTAATGCGCTTACACCCCTGCTATGCCTGCAAAGTGTATTACCATTATTAACACCTAAAACCCACTGCACTATTACCGCATTAAGCGCCCGGGTTGGCAGCATAAACGACAATAAACTTGGCGGCTGGTATACCTATCGTGCATCAAAAGCGGCGCTTAATATGTTATTTAAAACTGCCGCCGTGGAGCTGGCAAGGCGCGCTAAAAACACTAAGCTCATTTTATTTCATCCCGGTACTACCGACACTGAGCTGTCTAAGCCTTTTCAAAAAAATGTACCGCCAAACAAGCTTTTTACTCCTGCGTTTGTAGCGCAGCAATTATTTGAACTGACTAACAATAACCCTAATTTAGAACTTAACGGTGAACCCGCCTACCTAGATTGGCAAGGCACTGCTATTTCATGGTAGGTATTCCATGGTAAGGATTTTTTAATGCATTTTACTAAAGCGCGCATTGCAGCACTTGAAAAACACACGCGTACCCACTTTATAAACTCGTTGTCGGGCTTTAAAAGCGCTAACTTAATTGGCACTCAAGACAGCCAAGGCAATACTAACTTATCGATTGTTAGCTCTGTTATTCATTTAGGTGCGCACCCGCCATTAATTGGTATGATAATGCGCCCCCATAGCGTACCCCGTCACACTTTCGAAAATATTTTAGCAACCGGTGTTTATACTATTAATCATGTTAATAGTGCTATTTATCAGCAAGCACATCAAACCTCGGCGCGTTATGATAAAAACGAATCAGAGTTTGCTGCCACTGGTTTAACAGCTGAGTATTTAAATGAATTTAGTGCCCCATTTGTACAACAAAGCCGCTTAAAATATGCGGTAAAATACATTGAACATCAGCATTTAGCAGTCAATGGTACTGAGCTTGTGATTGGCGAAATAATGGACGTATATTTAGACGAAGCAGCACTGCAAAGCGATGGCTTTTTAGACTTACAGGCCATAGATACGGTAGCTATAAGCGGGCTCGACAGCTACCACAGCACTAATAAACTAATGCGCCTGCCTTATGCTAAAAAGTAATCAGGCTGCGCATACATTATTTGCAGCTTTTAATACACTGTAGAGTAATCATGATTGATAAACCGCAATTAATCCCAATATACTCACTATATTCGCTTTACCGCTTTGCCCTAAGGGAAAATAATGAAAACGCTTAAAATTGATATTGTGTCGGATGTAATGTGCCCATGGTGCATTATTGGTTATAAAAATCTTGAAAAAGCACTCAGTGAATTACACGGTGAAATAAACGCAGAAATTAGCTGGAAACCGTTTGAGCTTAACCCAAATATGCCGCCTGAAGGCCAAGACTTAAATGAACATTTAACGCAAAAGTACGGCTTAACACCAGAGCAAAGCAAAGATAACCGCCAACGTTTAATAGACGCCGGAAAAGATGCCGACTTCACGTTTAACTTTGACGATAAGCGAATGATAATAAACAGCTTTGATTGTCATCGTTTATTAGCATGGGCTGCCACTTTAAATAAGCAAACCGAGCTAAAACTGGCTTTATTTAAAGCGCATTTTTCTGACTTAGTGAATTTAAACGAGCAATCTGCTTTGCTTGATATTGTTGCAAGTGTTGGCCTTGATACAGACCGTGCTCAAGAAATTTTAGCCGGTGGTGAGTTTTTTCAAGAAGTGCGCAGCCAGCAAAGTGACATACAGCAAATGGGTATTACCACAGTGCCTACTTTTATCATAAATGAGCAATACGCCCTTACCGGCGGACAACCTAGCGCTGCATTTGTGCAAGCTTTTAAGCAAATAACTGAAGAAGAAGCACAGCAAAACGCTGAGTAATTAAACTCTGAATTAAAGAATTTAAAAAGGCTGCAATGTGCAGCCTTTTCTTTTAATTTAATTTAATTTAATTTAAAGTATTAAGCCTGTTAAACTGCACTTAATACATGCACTTAATACATGCACTTAAAGAATATTAAGTACGGTAAAGCACTTTAATCACATGCCAGCCAAATTTAGTTTTAACTAAATGCGGCTCTAAAATAGCGCCATTAAACGCAATTTTGTCAAACTGTGGCACCATTTGCCCACGTCTAAATTCACCTAAATCGCCACCTTTTTTACCCGACGGACACGACGAATACTTTTTAGCTAAGGTTTGAAATTTTGCACCTTTACCTAATTGCGTAATAATATCTTCTGCAATTTCTTTATGTTTTACCAGTATATGCAGTGCGTGCGCTGTATTTGCCATGTGAAAGCCTTGTAATATCGGTTAAATTTAAACGCCGCGATTTTAGCACAGCTAGTTAAATCAGGCAGCTACTATAGTGCTTCATTGATGTGTTGAGTGCGCTCAAAAAAAACCAGCATCGCTTTAGCCTAAAATTATATTTAATCACTAGCGTTATTAGTGCTGCACTGGCTTTTTTTGTAATTTGCGCTGTAATGTTCGTCTATGCATATTGAGCTGCCTTGCGGTGCTCGACACATTACCATTATTACTGTGTAGCACTTGCTGAATATGCTCCCACTCTAAACGCTCTGGCGACATAACTGTGGTTGCAACATCTAAGCTTATTGCAGTATCGCACTCTTGATTAAGTGCTTTTAGTAAGGTTGCCATATCAACAGGTTTGGTAAGGTAGTCGTTGGCCCCTAAGCGCATTGCTTCAACTGCGGTGGCAATACTGGCAAAGCCCGTGAGTAATACAATATGCACGTGTGCGAGCAAGCTGCGCAGTGGTTTTATTAACGCTAAGCCATTGTCGTTACCTAACTTCATATCTAACAAAATAGTAGCGGGCAAAAACCGCCTTGCACTAAGGAGTGCCTCACTTTGGTTATGCGCTATTTCGCAGTTAAAACCATATTTAGTTAGCCGCCTTGCCAAGGTACTAGCAAGGTTTATATCGTCTTCAATAATTAATATTTTCATTCACTTTGCTCGCTAAAAACAGTTGCTAATTTAACTTTAGCAATTGCACCACACTGGGGGTGATTATATAAAGTTAGCGAGCCATTTAAACGCTCAAAGGTTACATTAGAAAGCAGCACAGCCAGCCCCATACCATGATCGCTGGGCATTAACTGTCCACCTAAATCGTTGAGTTGCGTTGCTGAAAAGCCATTCCCAAAGTCGCGAATAAGCAAGTAAACATATTCGCCGCAATGCTCCTCTTGCAGCCAAGTAAGCTCAAGCACATTTTGGTCTTGCTGCTGATTAGCGGTGGCTGCATTTTGGAGTAAATTTAAAATAGCAGGTAGCAACATAGCATCACTGTTTAATATAGCGGTATTAATGCCACCCGTTTGGTTTTCTATAATCCACTTTATTTGTTGATCGGGATATTGCAGCAATAGCGTATCGGTAATTTGCTGTTGTAATTGCGCCGTTGTAATGTGTTGTTGGGTGTTATTAAGGCGCAGCGCAGCAGAGAGTTTTCTAAAACTATCTAATTGTGTAGCGCATTGTTGTAGTGGAGTTTGCATTTGTTGCACTACAAGGTTATTTGGATGATCCTCTAATAACTCTTCAAATAGTAACTGTAAGTTAGCAATTGGTGTAGCAAGCTGATGCGTTATTTGCGCTGCTGCGCCATCCAGCGTTACTAACTGTTCACTGCGTAATTGTTGTTCGCGCACTTGAGCAATAGTGCGTTCGCGCTCTTTTAAGGCGCGGTTCATTGCACCAATCACTAACGCTATTACACTGGCACTCAAAACAAAGTTAATCCACATGCTAATAAAATGGCCGCTCATGTTCATTTGGTGCATGTTATGTTCGGGCATTTTAATCAGTAATACACTATACGCCGCAATGGCTAATACCGCGATATAAGCAAGCCCTTTGCCACTTAGCGTTACCGCTGCAATCATTATTGGCAGCAATAATAACGACACAAATGCATTGGTTGCGCCACCACTGAGTGATAACAAAATAGTTAAAAACAACACGTCGGCGGTTAATTGCATCAGCATGCCCAGCGGTTTTGCTTGGCTTACATTACGATAAGCCAGCACACTCATTAACTGAAACCCCGCTTCTAGGGCAATCACTAACAGTAAGGGCATTAATGCTATTTGATGATCTAATAAAAAGTACACTATAAGCACAGCAATAAGCTGCACAGCTATGGCACCACTGCGTAACATTAAAAGTCGGCTAATAGCCGGATCGGTGCGAATTAACAAAACACATGTTACCTAATTGAATTTTAAGAAAAGCTATTTTAATGCTTATGCAATACTTAGTCATCATTCATCGACATTGTAACTAGGTACAAAGTGAAGTATTAAAAGGCCACGGCACTGGGGTTAATAATTATTAAGCTCAATATTTATTGAGCCCATATTAACCCCAGTGCCTTAACAGCAAGTGTGGCTACTGCTTATAAATTAGCCCTGCTTTCATTACAAACTGCACATTTTTAAGCTCTGCAATATTTTTTAGCGGCGAGGCATTAACACTAATAATGTCGGCTTGTTTACCCACACTCAAATCGCCTAATTGAGTATCTTGACCAAGCAGTTTAGCTGCACTCACGGTTGCCGATTTAATTGCCTGTGCTTCACTCATACCATTACTTACCAGTAAGCTAAACTCGTTAGCATTAAGGCCATGGCGCGATACGCCTGAGTCAGTGCCAAAGGCAATATTTACCTCATTTTTTAGCGCTAATTTAAACGATGCCTGCATTTTAGGTGTTACTTCGCGCACTTTATCTGCGATAGCAATTGGCATGTTTGGGTTACTAATTGCTTCTTCGCTCACTGTGGCACCAGCCAGCAAAGTAGGTACTAAGTAAGCTCCGGTTTTTTTAAACAGTGCTATAGCCTCTTTATCTAAATACGAGCCATGCTCTATTGAGTTTACACCCGCTTTAAGCGCGGCTTTTATGCCTTGCGTGCCATGTGCATGAGCGGCTACTTTACGTCCTAAATGATGCGCGGTATCTACAATTGCACTAAGCTCTGCGTCGCTTAATTGTTGATTAACGCCTGCGGCGGTATTACTTAATACGCCACCGGTGGCGGTAATTTTTATAACATCGGCACCACTTTTAATCACTTCGCGCGTGGCTCTGCGGCAATCGTCTGCGCCGTTACAAATACCTAATGATGCACCAACACCGTCACTTATATCTTTACGATAGCCATGTAAATCGGCGTGCCCACCAGTGGGCGATACTGTATTGCCTGCGGCAAAAATGCGCGGACCATTAATATCATTACGCTCAATGGCGCGCTTTAGCGGAAAAATAACCTGATAGTTACTGCCTAAGTCTCGCACTGAGGTAAAGCCTGCATTTAAAGTACGCTGTAAATATTTAATTGAACGCAGCGCGTTATCTGCTTCGTATTCGGTAGTCCAGCGATGCCTGCTAACATTGGCATCGCGCTCAAAAGTAACATGCACGTGCATGTCTATTAGCCCAGGCATTACAAAGTGATTTTTAAGGTCTATTACTTGCGCGCCGGGCAAACCCAGTGCATCTTTACTTACATAGCCGCTTTTAATTGCTGAAATTTTATCATCGGCTATTACCAGTGTTTGCTCAGTTTTAACCGTTTGCTCTGTACCTAGCATTACACTGCCCGCATAAATAATTTTATGTTGTTGTGCTAATGCCATATTTGTTGTTAACGCTAAAGTGATTGCAGTAAATGTAGTTATTAGTGTAGTTTTCATACTTGCTCCTTTTAAGCTCTACCTTTAACCCAATTAACTATAAATTGCTACATTTACGCTACAAAAACCCTTTTAATAAGCTATCATTTTTTATCTCCTTGGGTATTTACTAGTGTTAAAAGCCATTTTTTGGTATAACTTATTCATTAGTAATACATGTCAGACCACTTTTTAAGAGAACACACTATGCCTTACGCACACATCACTGGTTGGGGTAAATGCATTCCACCAGCAAGCATTAGTAACGACGAAATTAGCAAAATAGTGGATACCACAGACGAGTGGATAACATCACGAACAGGTATTAAATCTCGCAGAGTTAGCCATGTAAGTACTGCAGAGCTTGCTACTGTTGCGGCTAAGCATGCGATTGCTTGTGCCGGTATTGACGCTAAAGATATTGATTTAGTTATTTTAGCCACCTGTACGCCATCAACTATGGTGGCAAATACTGCGTCGTTAGTGCAAAAGAATATTGGCGCTGTGGGCGCTGCCGCTATGGACACTAACGCAGCTTGTTCAGGGTTTTTATATGCTCTACAAGCAGCAACAGCGCAAATACAAGCCGGTATGATTAAAAAGGCTGTGGTTATTGCTGCAGAGCGCATGACTTGGTATGTAAACTGGTCGCGCCGTGACAGTGCGGTATTATTTGGCGATGGCGCGGGTGCCGTAGTACTCGAAGCTGCCGATACACCTGCAGGTTTACTTGCGACTAAAACCGGTTGTGACAGTACAGATCGTGATATTTTACATATCGAAAACTTTGGTAGTGACTTAAATAAATATGAGCCGATTGGCCCATCTAATTTACTATTCGAAGGCCGTGAAATATTTAAGCGCGCTGTAAAAGGCATGAGTGAAGCATGCGACGACGTACTAGCTCAAGCAAATTTAAATCTAGACGATATAAACGTATTAGTGCCGCATCAAGCTAACTTACGTATTATTCAAGCCATTCAGCACCGTTTAAAAGTGCCAGATGAAAAAGTAATGGTTAATATTGGCCAGTACGGTAATACATCGGCAGCGACAATTGCCATTGCACTTTGCGAGGCGGTGGAGCAAGGTTTAATTAAACCACACTCAAATATTATGTCGGCAGCCTTTGGCGCTGGCCTTACGTGGGCTGCTAGTTATATTAAATGGGGCGAGCGTGTAACACCTATTAGTGTAAGTGATGCACAACTTCCTCCTTGCGATAAAACCGGCTTAGAGTTAGTTGCTCCAGCGGTAAAAGCATGTAAAGAAGCAGAGCCAACCTAAATAGGCAGCTACTTATTGAAACGCACTTAATTGTGCGTTTTTTGTTTTTAGTGTTTGTATTTAATTACACAATTTAGAGAGCGCGTTATGAAACTACTTGGCATTCATCATGCCGCTATTATTTGCAGCGACTACCCTCGCGCTAAGCATTTTTATAGCAAAATATTAAAGCTTAAAATTATTAATGAGCACTTTAGGACCGCGCGAAATTCTTATAAATTAGACTTAGCTTTACCTGATGGCAGTCAAATTGAGTTATTTTCGTTTGCTGGCGCACCAGAGCGCCCAAGTTACCCTGAAGCACAAGGGTTAAGGCATTTGGCATTTAAAGTAAGTGATGTGCACGTGGCTAAAGTGTATTTAGAGTCGCAAGGGGTTAGTGTAGAGGACATAAGAGAAGATGAAATAACCGGCAAAAAGTTTACTTTTTTTGCCGATCCAGATAATTTACCGCTTGAGTTGTATGAGGTTTAACACCTCATACTAAATACTCGATTATTAGTTAAAACGGTTTTGCAGATAATTAAACACAGCACGAATACCTAGCGCTTCTCCGCCTACTGGGCGACCTGGTAGAGCACGTAAGTTCCATGCCATTACATCAAAATGTACCCAAGGCGTAGTTGGCTCAATAAATTCTTTTAAATACAGTGCAGCGGTAATTGCACCGCCAAATGGGGTGCTTGCACAGTTTGCCATATCGGCAACATCACTGTTTAAAAATGACTTATATTGATCAAATAACGGCAGTTGCCATACCGGATCGCTTACACTCAACCCTGCATCCATAATACTATTAGCAATAGTACGCTCAGTACAGAAAAACCCTGGTAGTTCAGTGCCCAAAGCAACTCGACACGCACCTGTTAAGGTAGCAAAGTCAATGATAAGCTCAGGCTCGTCGTTTTGGGCTTCGCTAAGCGCGTCACATAATACTAAACGTCCTTCGGCATCGGTATTGTCAATTTCAACCATAATGCCTTTACGGGTTTTTACTACATCGCCAGGGCGAAATGCGTTACGCGAAACCGCGTTTTCAACCGCAGGTACTAACACGCGTAATCTAATTGGTAAATTAGCAGCCATTATAAGCTGAGCAAGCGCAATAACATGCGCTGCGCCGCCCATGTCTTTTTTCATGTTACGCATACCGGCACTCGGTTTTAAGTCAAGCCCGCCTGAGTCAAAACATACACCTTTACCAACCAAAGTAATTAATGGTGCGTCTTTTGCGCCCCATTTTAAGTCGAGTAAACGCGGCTTATTTTCACTCGCACGACCAACCATATGAATTGTTGGGTAGTTTTGCTCTAACAGCTCATCTCCAATCCACTGAGTAAAGTCTCCATCAAAGGTGTCGGCTAAATCACTCATGACTTGTGCTAAATGTTGCGGCATCATATCGGCAGCCGGGGTATTAACTAAATCGCGGGCTAAACCAATTGCGTCGGCTTGTTGTTTTATTTGCTCGTAAAGTGTTTTGTCAGCAATACCTAACTGCGCTTTTGCGGTGACTTTTTCTTTGTACTCACTAAATTCATAACCACCCAATACAAAGCCTAAAGCAAGCTGCTCTATTAGGTGTTTTTCACCTTGAATTTGATAACAACCTACCGGTAACTTGGTGGCTAAGTCGCCTGCAGCCCAAAAGTCATCACTGCTGCGAATTATGCAATAAACATAGTTAAGCTCACCCGTTTCAGGGTTTGGTACTAATGCTAGCCCTTGCTTTTCAAAACCACTATTTGCTAACCAGTTTTGTACAAATGTAGGTTGCTGCGTAAGCCAATCGGTTAATTCGTTTTTAAGGATAAAAGATAAAGGAATTCCAGAAGAAGTATGACGAAGTAATGCACTCATTAAATGACTCACAAAATATAAATGGTCACTAAGCATAACAATAAGGAGACGCAAAAGGTATCGCTAATTTTGCCAATTATAGATTACTTTTTTAATGAGTTTTGTGGGTCTTGTTTTTGATTTTCTTGAGCTATTTCACGATCAAGCTCTTTAACTGAACGATTCATATTGAAGGAGCTAGGCAAAACATCAACGCCAACTAAGCGGCCCAGTTTAACCACTAAGGGAATAGTTAAAGGCGCAAACGGTAATATGGCAAATACCCCTAAACCCAAACCCTTTAAAATATCTACAAATTGCTCGTTTGCACGCTTTAATTCGGCTTTATTTGTTTGCCCTTGTGTGTAGCGTTTATAAATTGAAAGCATTTCTTTTGTTTCTTGTCTTTCTTGCGCAAGCGCAATTTTAAGCGCAACCATAGCACGACGAAAACGCAATTGCTGGCGCTTGGAACTAATTTTAACAACCCGCCATGGTGCGCGGTGTATGACTTTATATAATCGCATTGGCGTATTCTCACACAGGGATTCAAGTTCACAAAGAATAATTTACATGCCAAGGTCAATACTTTATTATTTACAGCCTTTTTAGTATTTAAAAAATCTTAATATGCAATTAAATATACTACCTGCAGTCGCAAAACCAGAAAAACCTAAGCCGGACGAGTGCTGTGGTGGTGGAAGTTGTTGCCCATGCGTATGGGATGAATATAAAAAGCAGCTCGCTATTTGGAAGCGTGAAAATGAGCAACACGCAATAACAATAAAGTAACAAAAACACTTAAACCCTCATTCAAACTCCCCTTAATTTAACCGTTTCCTTAATCAAACTGCGCATTACAAGCAGCACACACTGTATTGTTGCAATTTCATACAAAACACCCTCATTGTTAAATAATAGTTAATTAATAATTGCTCTACTTGTTTTTTCTCTATAGTCTATAAGCTGGACTCACAGGAAGTGGGCTTAATTTATTAAGCTTTAAGGAGTCAGCAAGTATTACCTTACTCCCCATGAAATGTGACTAGTCCGCTACAAAAATAACTCGTGTTACACAAACATGATTAACAAAACTATTCTAACTGGGGATATTTAGAATGAAATTAAAAAGTAATGTGCTAAACCAGGCAGTTAAATTTGCCTTAGCCACCACTACAGCCGGATTATTTATATCTGGCTCTGCTATTGCAGCCGACGCGCAAACAACAACCAAAGTTAATAAAAATCTAGAAAAAATTGCTGTTGTTGGTACACGCTCAGCACCTCGCTCTATTGGTGACTCACCGGTTCCTATTGATATTATTGGTGGTGAAGAGCTAAGCAAGTCAGGTAACACCGACATGCTAGAGCTATTAAAGGGCGCTATACCTTCATTAAACGTACACTCTATGCCAATTAGTGATGCAGCGTCATTAGTGCGCCCAGCTAACCTTAGGGGTTTACCATCAGACAGCACACTTATTTTATTAAATGGTAAACGCCGCCATCGCGCTTCTGTTATCGCCTTTTTAGGTGGTGGTATTAACGATGGTGCTCAAGGTGCCGATATTTCGGTTATTCCAAGTATTGCCCTTAAGCAAGTAGAAGTACTGCGTGACGGTGCTGCTGCACAATATGGCTCTGACGCTATTGCAGGGGTTATAAACTTTGTATTAAAAGATGCCTCTGAAGGGGGCTCTCTTGAAGTGCGTAAGGGCGAGTATTACGAAGGTGATGGCGACACCACTCAAGTTTCGGGCAATATTGGCCTTCCTTTTACCGACAATGGTTTTGCAAATTTAAGCTTTCAATATAAAACCGCAGATGCAACCAGCCGCTCAGTACAACGCTTTGATGCTAAAGCACTTAATGATGCAGGCGTACCCGACATAGCACCTATTACCCAAGTATGGGGCGCACCAGAAGTTAACGACGACATTTCAATTTTTGGTAATGTAGGTTTAGAGCTAACCAATAATTCAGAATTTTACATGTTTGGTAACTACTCTGAGCGCGATGTAAGAGGTGGTTTTTATTACCGTAACCCTCACACTCGCCCCGGTGCTTATTCAAACGATGGCGGCGATACTTTACTCGTTGGCGATTTAACCGGTGATATGAGTGGCAACTGCCCAACTATTGCCATTGATGATAACGTGCTTGATAATCCAGATTATATTAATGGGGTGGCAAATAACCCAGATTGTTTTGCATTTAATGAAATGCTGCCAGGTGGTTTTACACCAAACTTTGGCGGTAATATTACCGATGCGTCACTCACTATTGGTACTAAAGGTCAGTTTACTGATGGCTTTTTAAAGGATGTATATTACGATTTAAGTGGCACGGTTGGTTATAACGAATCTCGCTACTTTATTTACGATACGATTAATGCGTCTTTAGGCCCAGAAAGCCCACGTGACTTTAGCCCAGGTAAATACGAACAATTAGAGAAAAACTTTAACTTTGATCTATCCAAAGGTTTTGATTTTGGCCTAGCATACGATGTAAACATAGCATCAGGCCTAGAATGGCATGAAGAAACCTTTACTGTGATCTCTGGCGATGAAGCCTCGTTTATTGCAGGGCCACTTACCGATCAAGGTTTTGGTATTGGCTCAAATGGCTTTCCGGGTTTTAAACCCTCTGATGCCGGTGAATATAGCCGTCGTAACTACGCCGCTTATGTTGATATAGAAGCGCCCTTTACTGAAGAGTTTTTAATGGGCTTAGCCGTTCGTTTTGAAGATTACGATACCTTTGGCACAACTACTAACTACAAATTAATGGCTCAGTATCACTTAACTGAAGATTTAAATATTCGTGGTTCAATCAGCACAGGCTTTAGAGCGCCAACCGTTGGCCAAGCTAATGTGAGTAACGTACAAACAAACCTTAGTAGTGGTGTATTAGTAGATTCTGCATTATTACCACCTACTAACCCAATTGCGATACAACTTGGCGGGCAAGAATTAGAGCCTGAAGAATCACAAAGCTATACTTTTGGCGCTGTGTACACGCTAGGCGATTTATTTTTAACGGTAGATTATTACAATATTAAAGTTGATGAGCGCATTAGTCAATCTGATAAAATTGAACTTAGCCAAGCAGACAAAGACAAACTTACTGCCTCGGGCATTCCTAACGTACAAAACCTAGCACAGGTAAGCTTTTTTACTAATGACTTTGACACCACTACACAAGGTGTTGATTTAGTGGCTAACTACTCAACTGAGTTACTTAATGGCAGCTCAACATTTAGCTTAGCGTACAACTGGAATGAAACCGAAGTTACCCGCTCAACCATTATTACAGGGCCGTTTAAAGTAAGCCGTCTTGAGAATGACTTACCTAATCATCGTGCAACTCTAAGCTGGGCACAACAATGGGAAAGCTTCTCTGCGTTTACCCGCGTAAACTACTTTGGTGAATACCAAGGTGTGCATGTAGATTATGACGAAACAGCTAAAATGGCAGATGCTGCGGTTACCTTAGATGCTGAAATTACTTATTTTTTAAACGAATCAATGAGCTTTTCTGTAGGTGCACAAAACTTACTTGACCAAGAAGCTGAAAAACTTGATTTTAGTGGCGCTAGCGACTTTATCCCTAATAATAATTGGGGTGGTCAATACTACGAAACATCACCATTTGGTATTAACGGTGGTTATTATTACGTTAAAGCAACTTATACTTTTTAATCCTTATTGGTCATAAGGTAAAGGCGAAATGTGAAAGACATTTCGCCTTTTTCGCTGTATAGATAGTCAAGACAGAATCAACAGGAATGTTAAAGTTACAATGCTACTTAAAAAAGCGAATCAGTTACTGGCAGAAAACAAACTTAAAGATGCTGAGTTTTACTACAAAACAATACTTAAAGCCGATGCTGATAACGGCGAAGCCCTGTTTGGTTTAGGCCGAATTGCACTGCGCCTAGAGCGTAATGATGATGCTGTATATTTATTACAAAAAGCCTGTGAACGCCTGCCTTATATGCTTGAACCTCTACACGCACTGGCTGATGCATTTAATAATGTAAATTCACCAAATGATGCGCTAAAAGTGCTTGAGTACGCAAAAAACTTAGCCAGTAATAACCCCGACCCACATTACTATTTAGCCCAGCACTATTTAACGTATGGTGAGCTAGATAAAGCCCATACTACTTTTTCGCATGCACTGAGCTTAGGCGTTTACCCTGTTACAGCGTATATTTTGTTAGAGTTGGTACAATTGGGGCGTTTTGACAAAGAACATAACTACCTCAGTAACTTGCATCACTTGCTAACGCAAACTAATAATTTACGCCTTAAAATGGTGTGCTATTACGCTTTGGCAAAAAGTTACGACAAACTAGAGGATACTGATCAGGCGTTTAACTACTTTGTATTAGCTAACCAATTACAACGAAAACTAAGCGAATTTGATACCCAAGTTCTTACTGCTTTTTACGACGACATAATAAAATACAATACAGCTGCTCTTTTAAGCTCAGCGAATAAAAGTGTGAAAGGTGGCATTACCCCCTTATTCATAATTGGCATGCCACGCAGCGGCTCAACCCTACTTGAACAAATGTTGGTAAATCATAGCCAGTGCTCAAGCATGGGTGAAAGTATTAGTATAAGTAGTAATGTGATGGCTTTTTTAGAACAAAAAACCGGTTTTAGCTATCCACACTGTTTAGATCATTTAACACATGAGTTAATTAATAAGGCCCGCGACCTTTATATAGCAAAATTAAAAACAGCAAGCCCTTCTCGCCCCTTTGTTATTAATAAACTGCCAAGCAACTATCAAGCTATTGGGCTTATTTATATGCTATTTCCAAATGCAAAATTTATTAATTTAACCCGCGATTTTAATGCCACGGCATTTTCGGTATTTAGTAATTATTTTGCCGAAAACGAGCCTTACTTTTGCTCGTTAACCGAGTTTAAGCAATACCATAGCTTGTACGAAAAGTTAATGGCGCATTGGCAGGCGTTTCCGGCACTGCAAATATATAACCTAAGTTATGAGCAATTAGTAACGGACCCCAAAGGCCAACTCACTGCACTACTTAGGTTTATAGGTTGCTCGTTTGAAGAAAATTGCTTGGCATTTTATAAACAAAAAATCGCGGTTACCACACTCAGCAAACACGCTATACGTGAACCGGTTAATCTGCACAATGTTGATAAGTGGCAACGCTACAAAACGCCATTACTTAAGCTTTTGGCGCAGTCGCAAACCAATTAAGTACATCTTTAAACTGCTCATTGCGCGCATGCGGATGGGTTAACATATTAATATGGTCGTAATCTATTTTATGGCCATAACGACGTCCATAAATTTGCATTTTTTGTACCCCAGGACCCGACTCTTCCATAAACTTTTGAATATCTATTGGTTGTGCGAGGGCTTTATCTTTTGCGCCTGCAATATGCAGCGTTGGCGGCAAGGTTAATTGTGCAACGGCTTTAGCGTAATCAAAGTTATCGTCACTGTCTATCCAAGGTGTTTTTTTAGCCCACTGCATACTTTGCCAATGCGACTTTTGTGTTTCATCGTCACTGCCCCACTTTAAGCGTTTAGCCGGTAAGTACCCATGCTTTTTAGCCATTAACGGCGCCATAAAATACCAAATGAAATTAGCTTGAAGTAACTTTTTAGGGTGATTATTAAATAACGAGCGCTTAGTGCCAAAGTAAGCACAGGCTTTTACGTCGTTAATATAATTTGGGAATCGTGCAAATGCGCTATTCATTAACACTCCACCCCAAGAGTGAGCCAGCCAATAATCTGGTTTTTTCCCCTCTAACTGCTCTATTTTATCTATAAATGCAGGAATATCTTCTAAAATAGCTTCGGTTTGACCATACCGAGCATGCTTGTCTATAACCGGTTTACTTTCACCACGACCACGTAAATCAGCCACATAACACACAAACCCTTGCTCGGCTAAAAAAGGCGCTAAGCCTTTGTTGCTATGGGTATAAAATATTTTACCGTTTTCTACCGCGCCATGCATAAAAAACGCCACTGCGCCATTTGGCTTATCGCTACTAATACGACGTAAATGCAGTGTTTGCTGATCGGCTAATGTTATAAATACTGATTGCTGAGTGATTGCCACAGTGAGTCCTTTTTAATTGCTAACAGCTCATCCTACCAGTAACAACCTCGTAGCCATAGGGAAAATTATCACGTTTTTATCTCGGTATTTGTTACAATTAACTTTTATTCCTGTTGTAAAAATAATCATCATGAAAGCAAGCACCTCACGCGCAAAACTACACCCTCGTAATCAACATTTAAATGGCTACGATCTTGACCTATTAACTGAGCAGCATCCTGCACTTTCTGCTTTTATTATTACAACACCTGCAGGTACAAAAAGTATTGATTTTAGCGATAACAAAGCGGTAAAAACCCTTAATCAAGCCCTTTTAAAAGCCCATTACAATGTAGATTTTTGGGATATTCCACAGCATAACTTATGTCCACCTATTCCGGGACGAGTAGATTATATTCATTATTTGGCCGACTTATTAGCCGACGATAACCAAACGCAAATTCCCACTGGCCGTCAAGTTAAAGTATTAGATATTGGCACCGGCGCTAATTTGGTTTACCCGCTCACAGGTGGGCATGAATATAACTGGCATTTTACTGGCACCGATATTGACCCTGCAGCCATTAAAGTAGCAAAACAAATTGCGCAATTTAATAATTTAAAAATAACCTTAAAACAGCAAAAAAATGCCGCAAATATATTCAAAGGAGTTATAAACAGTAAAGATCTGTACCACTTAACGCTGTGTAACCCGCCGTTTCATGCCAGCAGCGAAGACGCTGTTAAAGGTAGCGAACGTAAATGGAAAAACCTTGGCAAAGCACCTAGCAGCACACTTAACTTTGGTGGCCAAAATAACGAGCTATGGTGCGAAGGCGGTGAAGTGCAATTTATCTCTAATATGATTAAAGAAAGTGCAGCCGTTGCAGAGCAAGTAATGTGGTTTACCTCTTTAGTGTCGAAAAAAGATAATATTGCGGCTTTAGAGCAAGAATTAAAACAACACCCTATAGCCCAATATAAAATAGTTGATATGGCACAAGGGCAAAAAGTTAGTCGTTTTATTGCTTGGAGTTATTTTGATAAAGCCACGCGTGAGCAAATTTGCGAAGAACTCGAATAATAATATAGTAAGGATTAACCCTATGATAGATTTTCGCTCAGATACGGTAACTAAACCCTCTAAAGCTATGCGCGATATAATGTATAACGCCCCTGTAGGCGATGACGTATATGGCGATGATGAAAGTGTTAACCAACTAGAAGCATATGCATGTGAGCGCTTTGAATTTGCGGAGGCACTTTTTTGTAGCTCAGGTACTCAAGCTAACTTATTGGCGTTAATGGCACATTGTGAGCGCGGAGACGAATACATTTGCGGCCAAAGTGCCCATAACTATAAATTTGAAGGCGGCGGCGCAGCCGTTTTAGGCTCAATACAACCCCAGCCAATTGAAAACGAAGCAGACGGTACACTTTGCTTTAATAAAATAGCGGCGGCAATAAAGCCTGATGATAATCATTTTGCCAACACTCGCTTATTAAGCCTTGAAAACACCATAGGCGGTAAAGTACTTGCTCTTGACTATCTTGCTGCAACGCGCAAGTTTGTAAACCAGCACAGCTTATCGCTACACCTAGATGGTGCGCGTGCGTTTAATGCAGCAGCCGATCTTAATGTGGATATAACTGCCATTACTCAGCACTTTGATTCTGTTTCGATTTGTTTATCTAAAGGGTTAGGTGCGCCAGTTGGCTCGTTATTGCTAGGTTCAAAAGCGCTGATTAGCAAGGCAAGGCGCTGGCGAAAAGTACTTGGCGGCGGTATGCGCCAAGCAGGAATGTTAGCAGCAGCAGGGCAATACGCACTTGAGCATAATGTAAAACGCTTAAGCGATGATCATGCTAATGCGCGCTACCTAGCGCAGCAATTAAGTACACTTAATGGCTTTAACGTTAACATGAAAAACACCACCAACATGGTTTATGCCAGCTGCGAGCCTAATATAAATATACAGCAGCTAGCAGCTAATTTAAAAGCGCAAGGAATACTGTTTAGTCCAAGTAAGCAACTTAGGTTAGTAACTCACTTAGACATAACTAAAGCAGATATAGACACCTTTATAAAGGCATTAGCGGCCCATATTTAACGCGGCTTTATAATGTTTGCGGCACACCGATTCATACCGGTTGTTGCCGCCTATTTCTACTTGGTTACCATCGGCTATTGCATCGCCATTTTCATCGGTACGCAATACGTGGTTGGCTTTGCGGCCACAATGACACACAGTTTTAAGCTCTACTAGCTTATCAGCCCAAGCAAGTAAATACTGCGACCCGGTAAATAGCTCACCTCTAAAGTCGTTACGTAGGCCATAACATAGTACCGGAATACCCAGTTCATCAACCACATCGGTTAACTGCATCACTTGCTCTTTAGATAAAAACTGGCATTCGTCAACTAGTACACAATGGCGTTTTTTATCTTGATTTAGTGACTGTATAAGCGCAAACACATCTTTGTTTTCATCAAAAATATGCGCATCGGCTTGCAGCCCAATTCGCGAAGATACCTTGCCTACTCCCGCTCTATCATCAATTGCAGCTGTGAGGATCACCGGCTCCATACCACGCTCTTGGTAATTAAATGCAGATTGTAATAAAGTGGTTGATTTACCCGCATTCATTGCAGAATAATAAAAGTATAATTGCGCCATTGCTGTGCCTTCAGATAAAAAGTGCGCTTATGCTACCTCAAACGAGCGTTAATACCAATTTGGTTTATGCATTTTATGCATTAAGAACTGATCAACCGGTTTCGTGCTGCAATAACCATTGTTTTCTTGCAAGTCCACCCGCGTAACCTGTTAATTTTGCGTTTGCGCCAATAATACGGTGGCACGGTACAATAATACTTATTGGGTTTTTGCCATTAGCAGCGCCAACAGCGCGCACCGCTTTGGGGTTGTTTAATACCTTAGCAATATCGCCATACGTTTTAAGTTCCCCATAGGGAACGTTAAGTAATGCCTGCCATACACTTTGTTGAAACACGGTTCCTTGGGTATCTAAAGGTACTGTAAAGGTAGTGCGCTGCTTAGCAAAATACTCATTAAGCTGCGCTGCGGCGCATAAAATAGCGGCATTAGTCACTTCGCTAAGCGCTGTAATGGGGTAATTTTTAGGAGGATAAAAACCCACATAGCTCACGCCGTTTTCGCTGCCTTGAATAATAATATCGTCGATAGGACTCGGTAGTAAGGTTTGAATTATCATTATAATTGCTGCCATAGTTGAAAAGTTAAATATGATCGAAATGGCGCGCAGTTATCGCTGTTAAACACAGCCACAGCGGCTTGCGCTTTTTTAACACCTAAATCACCATCGAGTAAAATATCGGGCTGACTTTGGCCACGTAACTTTGCATAGTTTACCGTCCACGGGCCTATGCCCTTTAAATTTAGCCATAAATCTAAATCGTCACATTGTGGGTTTAACGTGCAAAACTGCGCCAAATTATACAATGCATTTTTACGCGCTTGAGGCATTTTAAAAAACGCAAAATCACTGTTTACCAATTGCTGTGGGGTTGGAAAATAAACAGCCCCGTTGCACTGCTCCCCCAACTCACTAACGAGTTTAGTTACTAAATTATGCGCAGCAGTAACACTTACTTGCTGCC
Source organism: Pseudoalteromonas sp. NZS127 (assembly GCF_015864805.1). Taxonomy (NCBI): domain Bacteria; kingdom Pseudomonadati; phylum Pseudomonadota; class Gammaproteobacteria; order Alteromonadales; family Pseudoalteromonadaceae; genus Pseudoalteromonas; species Pseudoalteromonas sp. NZS127. The sequence goes on from NZ_JADYWN010000022.1 coordinate 35,092, forward strand.
CAAGTACCGCGCGAATGCCCGCTTCAAAACTCGACCAAATTCCTGGTAGGCGCAGCCCTTCGCTCACCGCAAATGCATTATTAATATTATCTTGTATATGCATTGTGATTAAATTTATATCGGCGTCTAAATCAAGTACTCGGCGAATATTGGTAATAACTTGCTGCAAGCAATGCGTATTATTAATCGTTATTGCCACTTTAAAGTGATTTTTGTGAGCTATAAACTCGGCATTAAAACGGCCTTTGCAGTGCTCGTCTGAAAATGTACGCCCATAACTTGTCGCTGTTATCCACTCCATAGGCGCAATTAAGCGTTTTGCTAAAAACTGCTGCATAGCAGGCCAATTATATGGCGGCCTAAAGGGAAGAGTTAAATTGAGAGTTGAGTTTACAATAGAGCTAGGTGCTTTATCGCTGCTGCGTAATTTTGAAGGGGCAATATTTAGTTGCTGTAAAAATGCGTCGTTAAAACGTCTAATGCTATTAAACCCCGCTGCAAAAGCAATCTGCGTTAGCGGCAGAGTGGTTTCTTGGATCAGTTTTTTAGCAAAATGACACTGATTGAAAAGACGGTATTGCGTGATCGAAATACCAAAGTGCTGAGTAAATAAACGCCTTAAATAACGGCTACTTACCCCTAACCTTGCCGCGAGTTTTTCGCAATCATAACAAGCACCTTGATCAATTAACTGTTTTGCTCGCAGTGCCGTGGTTTTAACTCCTTGCCAAGCAAAGCTCCCCGGCGCACTATCGGGCCTACACCGCATGCAGGGTCTAAACCCCGCTTTAGCAGCATTATGTGCATACTGATAATAGGCAACGTTTATTTCATTAGCCGTGGGGGCTGGGCATATTGGCCGACAATATATACCGGTACTTTTAACCGCCACATAAAAAAGCCCATCAAAACGAGGATCGCGACTCTGCCGTGCTTTTTGCCAGTGTTTATCATTCATAAACGCACACACTAATTACTAATAAGAAGCTTAAGCTTAAAGTATACGCCACACTTTACTAGCCAATTTCGGACCTTAACCATATAAGTTAACCAAAGGCAGGAGTTATATGGTTAAGTTACTGTTTATTATGTAACGTGTTAAAAGGCACTCTGCCTTATTTGGCAAAGTCGATTAACTCTTGCCCTGTTAAGCGATAAATAATCCATTCATTTTGCGGCTTAGCGCCCATACTATCGTAAAAGTCTATTGCGGGTTTATTCCAATCTAATACCACCCATTCAAAACGCCCACAATTTTTATTCAGCGCTTGATTTGCTAAGTGCTTCATTATTGCTTTACCTGCCCCTTTACCGCGGCTATCAGGGCTTACATATAAATCCTCTAGGTAGAGGCCGTTTTTACCAAGCCAGGTAGAGTAATTATAAAAATAAACAGCAAAGCCAATGGGCTCGTCGCCATCAAAGCATATAATGCTATGCGCTGTTGCGCCTTCACTAAAAAGGGTATCTAAAATGGCTTGTTCATTAGTTTTAACTGCTTGTGGCTCTTTTTCATAAATAGCGAGCTCATTAATAAAGTGCAAAATGGTTTTTGCATCACTTGCTTGCGCATCACGAATGTCGATTGTGTTTGTCATACTGCTTTAACCTTAAAAATATTGCTCTAATTTATCTTTTAAAATATCAAGTTCAATTGGCTTGCTTAAATAATCATTCATGCCAACTGCAATACACCGCTCTTTGTCTGAATCCATGGCATTGGCTGTTAATGCTATAATTTTAATTGCTTTATGCTGCTCGCCAGCCTCACCTTTACGTATTGCAATAGTGGCATCATAACCATCCATAACCGGCATTTGGCAATCCATTAGTACAACTTGAAAGTAACCTGCTTCATGTTTTGCGAGTTCCTCTAAAGCACGTTGACCATTTTCGGCTAAGACTGTTTCGCAATTGAGCTTTTTAAGCATTAAAGTAGATACTTGCTGGTTTATTGGATTATCTTCAACCAATAATATTTTAGCAGGCTCAATGGTTTTGGCTTTGCGCAACGATGAAATATACCCAGATGTTACCAATGGCAGTGCTTCGTGCTGCTCGCTATTAGTAATAACCGAAAGCGCAGAAATTAAATCGGCGGTTGTTACTGGCTTTGGAAAGTAAGCCTGAAAGCCTGCGTCAGAATAGCGCTGAGCCCCCTCTAAGCCTGCAATACTGGTCATCATTACTAATGGCATATGTTTGTAATCTGCATGCGCTTTTAATACTTCACATAACTCTATGCCATCCATGCCGGGCATTTGCATGTCTAATACAGCTATGTCATACATGCCCTGATTGTTTTTAACTCTATTTTCACAAATTAGCAGCGCATGTTCGGCATTATTTGCCAGCTCAACATTAGCTCCCCAGTGCTTGAGCTGCTCTGAAATAACCAAACGATTTGTTTCGTTATCATCAACCACCAATATACTTAACCCATTAATATTAGCCTTTGGCATATAGCGCTCTTGTTGATCGCCCTTTAGCACCTCCATGGTGACGATAAACTCACTCCCTTGGCCAGCATTACTTTTAATTGCAATAGCGCCTCCCATTAGTTCACATAACTGCTTACTAATAGCAAGACCAAGGCCAGTGCCTCCATATTCTCGAGTAGTAGACGCATCAACTTGCATAAAAGGCGCAAATAACTGTTGTTGTTTTTCTTTGCTAATGCCAATACCAGAATCTTTTACGCTAACTTGCAGCATTAGCTGGGCCTCAATACGCTCAATAGATGCGCTAACCACCACTTCGCCTTCGTTTGTAAACTTAACGGCATTACTTAATAAATTAGTTAATACTTGGCGTATTCTCCCTGGATCGCCACTTAACTGCGATGGCTCTAAGGCAACCAAATCTAAAATTATTTCTATGCCTTTATTTTGAGCTGTTAATGCTTGCGCTGCGGCTACTTCCCCAATTAAATCGCGGGCATTAAAGTTAATACTCTCTAGCTCAATTTTACCTGCTTCTGCTTTTGAAAAATCTAAAATGTCGTTTATTACACCCAGTAATGAATGCGCACTGGTTTTAGCAATTGCTACTTTAGTTTCAATAGGCTTGGGCAGTTGCTCTAACTGAATAAGCTCAAGCATGCCTAAAACACCATTCATTGGCGTACGTATTTCATGGCTCATAGTTGCTAAAAACTGACTTTTTGCTACACCGGCTTCTTTTGCCAAAACCAAAGCTATTTTTAATTCCTCAGCGGTTTGTTTACGGCGTTGTGACACTAAGGTACTGCCTACTAAAGTTGCTAAAGAGCGTAAGTAGGTTTCTTCGCTTTGCGTCCATTGGCGAAACTCCCCAACGGTTTCTGCGCATAAAATACCTAAATTTCCGTCACCGGTTGTAATAACGGCATCTAGCATAGATTTTATATTATTAGGTTTTGCATAGTGCTCAATAAAATCAACGGTAGCGGGATGATTATAAACATCGTCAATGGCTATTAAGTTTTGTTTATAAATAGCTTCATAGTAGGCAGGGTAATCCTCTGCACTGAGCTGTGCATTACAGCAATCAACACCTTGCCCTTGTATATTTAAACTATGGCAAATCATTAAATCGCGTTGTTCGTTAAAAATCCAAATAGAAGCGCGCTGTACATCAAGCACTTCACACATAGACTTAACGGCTAATTTTTTCACCTCTGCCACATCACTGCTTTGCACTTCAGGTGCAACAGTAAGCATGGCTAAGCTTTTGTTGTAACGATTGGCTTTTTCGCTTTCGAGTTCAAGTCGCTTATGCGCATCAATACTTTGAAAAGAGCCAAAAACACGAATGCACTGGCCGTTTTCAAACTCACTTTGCCCTATTGACTTAACCCAACGTTCTTGGCCAGTGTAAGTAACAATAATAAGCTCAATATTCCAGCTTTTCCCACTACTTATTGCACTTTCAAAAAGGGCATTAATTTTATCTCTGTGATAGCCTTCTTTATAATGATTTATTGCAGTGGCTATATTTGGAGAGTAACTCTGTGGCACTTCGTGAATTGCGCGTACTTCGTCTGACCAATAAAGCGTTTGCGCTTTTAAGTCTATTTCCCACGCACCTATTTGCCCCTGTTTACTCATAGATTCAAGCAGGCTTTGCTGACGTGTTATTTTTAATTGCGCCTGATAACGCTCTGTAATATCGAGTATAAAACCATCTAAATATAATACGTTTCCGTCAGTGTCATAAATGGCTTGGCCTTTTTCATTTACCCAACGTACTTCATTACCTTGCGTTATGATCCGGTATTCAACAGACCAAGGCGTGTGCTCGTCAATGCACTTAATAATCGTTTTTTCAATATCGTCACGATCGTCCGAGTAAATTATTTCTAAATAACTTAACTGCTTATTCTCTAATATTGCCTCAGCGTCATAACCCGTAAGCTCTTTAGTTTGCTTACTCATATAAAGCATAGTCCACACTTTATCGTACTTACAACGATAAATAATGCCTGGAATATTGCCTACTAACGAGGCAAATTGGTCACGACTATTTTGTAATTCTAGCTCTGTTGCTTTTTGTTCTGTAATATCCAAATGGGTACCTATCATCCGCTTTGGTGAGCCATCATCATTCCATTCAACCACTTTTGCAGTGTCTAGTATCCATACCCAATGACCTTGTTTATGTTTCATACGTGCTTCATTGACGTAATAGTTTGTTTCACCAGAAAAATGAGCGTTTAATTTTTGCTCCGAAACGATTAAATCGTCTGGGTGGGCATACTTATACCAAGTGCCTATTACTGCTGGGCCTAACTCATCTAAGGTATAGCCAATTATTTCAGCCCAACGGTGATTAAAAGTGACTTTACCTGTGTCAATGTACCAATCCCAAATTCCCACAGCGGTAGTGTCTATTACCAACTGTAGTTGTGCTTTATGCTCTTCTAGCTCTATTTCTTGTAACTTTAATGCGGTTAAATCTGTTCGAATGGCTATATAGCTTTGTGGCTTAGCATTTTCATCTAAAAATGGCGCTATGGTGGTATCTACCCAATATAAATTACCTTGCTTGGCTTTATTACATATTTTCCCATGCCATACTTTTCCCTGTTTTAGGGTTTGGTACATTTCTTTAAAAAACTGTTTTGGGTGAGTGCCCGAATTAAGAATACGGTGATTTTTACCTATTAACTCGTGTTCGTCATAACCACTTATTTCACAAAACTTTTTATTAACAAAAGTGATAGTGCCTTTTAAATCTGTTGCAGCCACAATCGCGTGCTCATCAAGTGCACTTTTTTGCTCTGCTAAGTGCCTTAACACAACCTGTAGTTCAGCCCCTTGTTTATAAAACTCTGTTAGTTGTTGCTGTTTATTTTCGGCCAATTTACACAGCTTACTCGATAACAAATTAAACTCTTGGCTGTCGGGTAAAATAGGTACTTGGGTGCTTTTCCCCTTAGTAATTTTATCAACAAGGGCTGTTAAGCGCCTTAATGGATGAAACAATACTCGACCAAACCACCAAGAGCACGCTAAAACAGCCAACAACATAAGCAGTGTTGCCAAAGCAAAATACTTAATAGAATAAGTATTTGTTAGCTCCTGAACATTCGGCTTAGACACTAATAGCTGCCAGCTTTGATCACCCAAAAAATTCAGCTGACTAACAAAGCCATACATTACATCATTATTTTCGTTGTTATAGGTAAACGTTTTTTGCATTAATTGTGTTTTATTTAATAATGTTTGCTCTGTTGATGGCTGTTGGTTTAATAAAGGCAAACTATTACTTGGCAATAAACTAAAATTAAGCTCGCTGTTTTTAGCATACATTGCATTTAATTGATTCATTAGCCACTGGGGGTTTATATCGGCTAAAAGAATACGGCTTAATTGTTGCTCCGTATTATATATACCAAGCGCAATAATAAAATGTGGTTGTTTTTCAATTAAAAATGATTGAAATGAAGGCGTTGCATGCTCACTCAAGCTAGTATGGATATTAGTTAACGATTGAGGAGCTATTTTGCTAATAAAAGAAGATGTAGGTGCAGCAAGCAAAGCTGCGCTATCTATTAGCTCTACATTATTTACAAATTCGTATACGTTAACAAACTCAGTTTTTGCACTTTGTTGTTGCACAGAGTTAGTCGTTAACTGGTTTTTAAGTAACTTAAAATCTTTAATATAATCAGCCAGCCAAAAGCGACTAAACTGCTGAGCAATATTTGTTACCTGTTGTAATTCAGTTTGGGCGTGTTGTTCTAATGTATTATTTATTCGCTTAAAGCTCAGCCAAGAAAACAAACACAAAGGTATTAATGCAATAACTACAAAGGCTATAGTTAGCTTACTTTGTACAGACTGTCCTTTACCTGCTAGCTTTGTGAAGCTCAAACCTTTATTCATACCTGAATTACCTAGTAATTTTACCCATTTTAATACTATGTATTAATGCATTAAAAAGCCTAAGACGCAAGTTTTGCGCTAATAAGCCCATGAATTTTTTATGTGTTTTACAAACAGTACTGCTACCTGGCTTTTAACTAAATATACGCCTAAGTATACACAATGAGTTAGCTAAGTTTCATCAAGCCCCGTGTAGCTGTTTTTAGCTGCTCGTGATATAACAATCTTAATATAAGTAGTTACTTGGGGATATTATGGGTCATGACCATGCACACAGCCATGTAGACGAAAGCCAAAGTAACAAGCAACTCGCGCTAGCTGTTGCCATTAATGTTCTGCTTACTGTTGCGCAAGTTATTGGCGGAATATTTTCTGGCAGTTTGTCACTCATGGCAGACGCACTGCATAATCTTAGTGATGCAGCCGCTATATTTATTGCCCTTGTTGCGCGTAAAATTGGTAACAAACCTGCCGATAACACACATCACTTTGGCTACAAGCGCGCCGAAATTTTAGCTACTTTGTTCAATAGCAGTACATTAATACTGATAGGTGTGTATTTAATTTTTGAAGCTATGAGCAGTTATTTAAACCCGCAGCCAATTGATGGTTGGATCATAGTGTGGGTGGCTGCATTTGCCCTGCTAATAGATTTAATCACTGCACTTTTAACTTACCGAGCTGGCGCAAATAGCAGTATGAATATAAGAGCAGCTTTTATTCATAATGTATCTGATGCGATGGCGTCTGTTGTGGTTATTGTTGCAGGTACTTTAATTATTTTGTACCAGTGGTATATAGTTGATTTAATTGCGACAATTTTAATTTCTATTTATGTTATTTACCATGGCGTGTTACTGCTTAAACAAAGCTGTCGCATTTTAATGCAAGCTGCGCCTAATAACTTTGATACCCAAGCTGTTACATGCGCTCTCACCAAAAACTTTAATATAGAGCAAGTAATAGCTATAAAAGTATGGCAATTAGATGATAAAACCAGCCATTGCGAACTGCTGATTAACGCTCATAACTCACTTGATTTAGCAGCCGTTAAACACTTTTTACAGCATAATTTTAATATTGAAAACTGCATAATAGAAAAGCACAATAATTTATAATAAAAATAGCTTTATAAACAAACTTTCAATTGAAAACTGCTCTCATTATCATTTACAATTAGGGTTCTTAGCTCACAATTGAGATGCCGTTTTTGAAACTTTGGTTACGTAAAATTCATTTAACACTTGCCCTACTCAGCGGGTTGTTTTTATTAATAGTGAGCCTCAGCGGAGCGGTGTTAATTTACGCAAAAGATCTACAACACCTTATCCAGCCCGAAAAATGGCTAGTAACGCCTGCAGAAAAACCGCTAAATTTCGACACTTTAATAAACAGTGTGCAAACTCAAACCCAACAAAAAACTGTTTTTTTAATGCCTGAACAAAACCCTACTATGGCATGGCAGTTTAGATTAGCTAATAATCACTACGCGAGCGTAAACCCCTACACCAGCAATGTTATTTATACTTACCAAAGTACAGATACAATTTATGGTTTTACGCTTGCTTTGCATCGCTGGTTATTATTTGAGAGCAGTGACGGTAATAAACCATTTAAAAATTGGATGTCGGTATGTGCATTACTGCTGTTAATAAACGTATTAATAGGCTTTTATTTATGGGTAAAACCTAAAAACCGGATAAAACGTTTAGCTATAAAACCTAAAGCAAAACTAAGAGTACTGCTGTATCAGCTGCATACTGTGTTGGGAGTTTACTTTTTTGTGCCATTAATACTGATTGCCTTTACGGGTATGGCGTTTAATTGGAAAACGCAAACGCAGTCTGTTTTAGAATTGGTAACACAAAATAAAGTAACAAACAGACCTGCGCCTCCCAAAATACCTGTGCTTAAAAATACCGAATTACAATACAATTTAGCAATTAATAATGCTCAAGCCATATTTCCTAAAGGTGAGCCATATAGGGTATACCTACCTAAAAAAGCGGATGACGCGATTGCTTTAAGAATACAAAATCCCGGCGAAAGCCACGCTTACAGCTGGGTTTGGACTAATCCATTTACTGGTAAAGTATTAAACTCATTTGACGCCAGTAAAACCAATTTCACCACACAAGCATGGAACTTTAAATATGCCTTTCATATTGGTAATTTTGCTGGGCCAGTTGTACAGTTTTTATGGCTACTAATAACCCTATCACTGAGCTTTTTTATTGTAACGGGTGTTTACTTTTGGTTAAAAAGACGCAATCGAAAATAATTATCATTAACACTTGTGGCCGCTATTGTTAATAGTTATCATTACCAAAATTAATTATTTATCTGAGTTTCCATGTTAAAAACCTCACTTTGCTTACTTAGCGTCGCTGTTAGTGCTTGCGCAATTGCCGATGAAAATAGTAAAAACAAATATTCTGCTGATCAGTTAGAACACGTTATTGTGTCGGGTAGTCGTATATTTGAAAGTATTGATGAAGTTCCTGCTTCAATTACTGTTATAAATCAGCAGCAAATTCAACAACACTTAAAAGTAAACCCAGAACTAAGCAGCTTACTCGCACAAATGGTACCAGGATTGGCTCCTAGCACCGGCAGCTCCAGTAACTCAGGGCAAACACTGCGTGGTCGCGCACCTTTAGTTATGATTGACGGCGTACCACAGTCAACTCCACTGCGTAACGGTTCATTAGGCATAAAAACGCTAGATGCCAGTGCCATTGCACGCATAGAGGTTATTAAAGGAGCAACCTCTATTTATGGTAATGGCGCTGCTGGCGGCATAATTAACTACATAACAAAACAAGCGAAAAGTGACGGCCAGCCTGAGGGCGAAATTAGTATTTCTAGCCGCTTTAGTGCTGTTAAGCTTGATGAAAGTGCCGGTGCAAGAATATCGGCAGCTATAAATGGTGGCTTAGATAAGTTTAGCTATTTAATAAGCGCCAGTTACGAGCAAAACGGTGTACAACGTGATTCAGAGGGTGATATTTTAGGCTTGCAATATGGTTTGTCCGACTCAGAAACACAAAACTACTTTACTAAACTAAGCTACGATTTTGATGATGATAAGCAACTAGAGTTTAGTTATAACTTTTATAGCTCACAGCAAAAAACTGATTTAGGGGATGTTACTGGCGACGGTAACATAGGTGAAAAAACCTATGCGATTCACGTACCCAAAGAGCTGCAAAAACCAGGTAAACCGCAAGGCCCCGAAGGCAATGTAAATATTACTCTTAAATACCTAGATTACGCCTTATTCGATAACACCCAAATGACCTTAGATCTGTACAAGCAAAATATAGAAAATGTATTTTTCTTTTCAACTAATTTAGCCAATCTTGATGATGGTTATAGCGGTGGTCAATCTGTTATAAAGTCAGATAAACTAGGCGCAAGAGCCACATTTAATAGCCAATTTGACTTTGATAATCTAACAACCACCTTAATATATGGTATTGATGCCCTGAACGATAAAACCTCACAACCTTTAGTTGATGGCCGTATATGGGTTCCTGAAATGAACATGGATAGTGTTGCTGGTTTTTTACAAACAAAGTGGGTAATTAACGACGATATTATTTTAAAAGCCGGTGTAAGAAAAGAAAGCATAGATTTAACGGTAGCCGACTATCAAACATTAAAGCTATGCAGAACCGCTACGCAATGTTCAGTACCACTAAGTGTGCGCGGCGATACCATAAATTACGATGCAACAACTTACAATGCTGGCATTAAATATAATTTAAGCCCTGCCTTTAGCCCATTTTTTAGTTACTCGCAGGGCTCTGATATATCAGACATAGGCATACTATTGCGCGCAGCTACTGTAAACGATATAGCGCTTATTCAAACACAAGCATCAATTATAGATAACTACGAAGTAGGTTTCACCTCACAATTTGATGACCTGCGCTTTGAACTAGCAGCATATAAAAGCACGTCTGAGCTAGGAACCAGCAATAAATTTAACGATGTAACAGGCGTTTATGAGCCAATACGCGCGCCGCAAAAAATATGGGGCTTTGAAGGCTTAGTAAATTATGCCATTACCCCACAACTTAAATTAGTTGCCACATATAGCTACGTTGAAGGTAAAGATACCCAAGCCGATGAATACTTAGGTGCTAAACAAATTAGCCCACCAAAAGCGACAGCCAATTTAGCGTGGCAGGCCAGCGACGACATAGCTCTTACATTTAGCTATTTATACGTTGGCGATAGAAAGCGCTTTGATAAAAACGAACAAGGCCAATACGTTGGCGATCAAGGTCCTGTAAGTAGTTACGATATAGTTAATTTGAGTGGTCAATATCAAATTACTCCACAATGGAGCAGCTATTTTGGGGTCGAAAATTTATTTAACAGCGACTACTACCCTGCTCGTGCGCAATCATATACTTATGGTGGCTACAATATTAAAGGGCTAGGCACTACGGCAACTCTCGGTGCTAAATATCAATTCTAACTGATTTAAGTAACTTTAAAGGCATGTTAAGCATGCCTTTTTAAATTATATTAAATATGTGTATTAACCCTCATCTCGCTCAATTAACAATACCTATTATAAAATTAAAAACTGCTTACAAACCAAGTAATAACGCAAACTTAAATAAGAATCAAAACCAATAGTAACATAATGATTTTTATAGAGAAAACTTGCAATAGCTGCAGTTTGCACTACACTGGTCGCAATTGAACTTGTTAAGGTGATCTATCATGAAAGGTAATCAAAAAGTAATCGACGCATTTAATACATTGTTAGCCAACGAATTAGCAGCAATTGACCAGTATTTTATTCATTCGCGCATGTACGATGACTGGGGATTAGCTAAACTTTATGAGCGCCTTAACCACGAAATGGAAGAAGAGAAAGATCATTGTGACTGGTTAATAAAACGCATTCTATTTTTAGAAGGTGTGCCTAACATGACTAAACGTCGTGATTTATTAATTGGCACCGATGTTAAAAGCATGATGCAAAACGACTTAACACTTGAGCTTGAAGTAGTAGCTAGCGTAAAAGACGTAATCGCAATATGCGAAGTACAACAAGACTATCAATCTCGTGCCATTTTAGAAAAACTATTATTTGATACCGAAGAAGATCATGTTTACTGGTTAGAACAGCAGCTTGGTTTAATTGATAAGATTGGAACGCAAAATTATCATCAAGCACAAATGGCTTAGTAGGAGTATATAGTATGAAAGGCGATAAAGACGTTATTGCAGCACTAAATAAAGTACTCGCTAACGAGCTTGTTGGTATTAACCAATACTTTTTACACGCACGTATGTTTAAAGATTTTGGCTTTAGTAAATTAGATAAAGCAGACTACAAAGTATCAATTCAAAAAATGAAAAACGCGGATCGTTTAATTGAACGTATTTTGTTTTTAGAAGGCTTACCAAATCTTCAAGACCTAGGCCGTTTACGTATTGGTGAAAACAGCGAAGAAATGATTGCTGCCAATATGAGCTTTGAACTTGATACAATTGATGAGTTACGTAGCGCAGTTAAACTGGCTGAAAGTAAAAAAGATTATATTACTCGTGAAGCCCTTGATCACATTTTAAATGAACAAGAAGAGCAAATTGATTGGTTAGAAACTCAGCAATTACTGATTGAAAATACCGGCTTAGAAAACTACCTACAGTCGCAGCTGTAATAGTAATTAACACGCATAAAAAAGCAGCTTAAAGCTGCTTTTTTTATATCTAAATTTTGTAATGTAATTTTTAACTAAATTAAGCCACTTGATCCGTTATATCGGCAATTTGAATAAGCTTACGATTAAGGATCTTTTTAGTACAACCACAACACTTACCGCATTGGCTGCCCACTTTAAGCTCTTTAGTTAACTCACGCATGGTTGTTGCACCATCGTCAATTGTTTGTTCAATTTTTTTATCGGTCACACCGTGACATAGACAAATATACATGAATACAAACCACTCTCAATTACATTTAGTAGGTGCATACTAATCTAAATGGTAATGGTTATCAAACACTTTTTGCAGTTAATTATTTATTTTTTGATCTTATTTTAAGCAGTGCTACACAGGTTAAAATAATCAGCGACTGTTTAAAAAAGTATATGTTCCAAAATTGTATGTCCGTTGAGGCCCTGTATTCAATTTTTAAAACAACCACTGAGCACCTGTACGCTTAAGCTATTCGTTTTAATTACTTATAGCGCTTAATCTATGGTTCAAGATTTACTATCTAAAAGGTTTGTGGAATAATGCGCGTCTCTTAGGGGAGTAGCCCGCTTAGTAATATCAATCGTGTTGGAAAAGTGAGTAATTATAGCCTTGTATATCGCTACAATAACCACGCTTTAATATTATTGGTGTCACAAGTAAACTTATCAACATAATTGCACCTCACGTGCGTGGTAAGTTTGTAATGTTGTAGCAAGCATTATCGGCGAGACCTAGGTAGATAACTATCCTCAAGGCGGGAGATAGCTATTTGCCTTGGTTTAGTATTCCCGCCTGTAAGAATCAATAATGGAAGTTTTTTTAACCTCAACCGTCACTGTTGCCCTTGCGGAAATAGGCGATAAAACTCAACTTTTATCGTTACTGCTCGCTGCTCGTTTTCATAATAAAATTGCACTCATTTTAGGTGTATTAGTCGCAACTATTATTAATCATGGCTTATCTGCTTGGTTTGGAGATTGGCTTAGTGGTAATTTTGCTATTGAGTACCTACCTTGGGTTGTGAATATTAGTTTTATTGTGGTTGGCCTTTGGCTGCTGATCCCTGATAAAGATGAAGCCGTGAGCCATAAATACGATCGCTATGGCGCATTTTTAGTCGCTTTTGTATTGTTTTTTATTGCTGAAATTGGCGATAAAACACAAATAGCCACTGTGCTACTTGGCGCACAATATCAATCGGTGTTGTGGGTTACTATTGGTACAACTGTGGGCATGTTAATTGCCAACGTACCGGTTATTTATGCAGGTAATGCGCTACTAAAACGCATTCCTTTAAATAAAGTACGAATTATTGCAGCCAGTGTTTTTGTGCTGTTAGGGCTATATGGCATAGCAACTATTTAGGCTCAATACTTTTATTATTAAAAGCCCTCTGCTCATTATCCATAAACGAGGGCTTTTAATTTCACATCAGCTTAAGTATTAAAACTGATATTTAGCCGATAAGTAAACACGTCTTGGCTCACCTGGAAAATGCCCAGTGCGATTTATAAAGCCGCTTGATGCGTACTCTTTATCAAACACATTTTTAATTGATACTTGCCACGTCCAGTTTTCTAACTGAGTTTTCCAGGCCATATTGTAAATAGTATAGGGCTTTACATGGGTGCCATCTAAACTTACTTGCTGATCAACATAATCAAGGCCAGCAGCAATAGATGAGTTAATGCTGGGTAGGTCATAGCGAGTCCATACTCCGGCAGTATTTTGGGGGGCATTGGCAAACTTATCTGAACCAGCAGCTTGCGCTGAAAAGCCTTCGCTTTGCTCGTTTATACGGGTATCGTTATACGCGTAACTGGCCGTTACTACCCAGCTATCGGTTATGTCGCCAACCACCTCTAGCTCAAAGCCATCGCTTTGCACTTCACCTAGCGATTCTAGCTGGTCAATACCCGAATCATTTTGTAGTAAGCTTGTTTGCAAAATATTTTTACGCACAATTTGATAGGTCGCGATATTAATCGCCAAGGAGTCATCAAATAATTTAGTGCGCAAGCCTAACTCTGTAATATAGCTATTTTCTGGGGAGAATGGCCCACCTACTAACTCAGATTGGCTTGCCGCATCTTGCGGCAAAAAGCCTGTACCATAAAGCGCATATGGAAAAAACGTATCGTTAATATTATAACTGGTGCCAATACGCACCGTAACATCACTATCTGAAAACTCAGTATTGCTGATCTGATCAGTATCTTCAAAGTGATCGTAGCGTAGCCCCGCTGTTATATTCCACTTTTCGGTAATATCTAGTTGATCTTGCAAATAAACCCCGAGCCTTTTAGATTCAGTACTAACAAATCGTGGGGTTATACTTTGTAAGTCGTAATCGGCGCCCGATGTTAAACCATATTGCGGATTGATTAACGATAGTCCAGGTACTGGTCCGCCTTTACTTGCTTGTTTGGCGGTGCGGTATATAGCATCAAATTTAGCAGCATAATAATCTGCGCCTACTAAAAACACATGCTCCATATTCGCAATCGTTGTTTGTGCTATTAAATTAGCAGTTAAACTCAAGCCTTGGTTTTCGCGCGCTTGATCTCTAAATTCACGTTCACTCCAATCAACTACACCGTCATTATCGGTATCTAACAAGCCCCGCGGTTCGTGATAGTTTTGCTGTTCGGTATTAGTAAAGTAACGCGCTGTTACATCTGTACTAAATATATCATTTAACTCATTTTTATAGGTTGCCTGATACACATCAGCTGACACTTTTTGATAATCGCTTGCTTCGTTATGGTTCCACTCACGATTAGCAATAAAGTCGCCGTTATCATCTACAGGTACGCCACGTAAACGGGCTCCTGCTAAGTCTTGATCTATATTAGTGTATTGCAGCACTAAATTTGACGCATTATCAAAGTCAAAGCGATAACCTAAATCGATAATGGTGTTGTCTTCGCCGGTGTTATACCTAAACGGATTTTGGCTTTCTTTATACACGCCCACTCTGTAGGCTTGTGTTTGCTCGTTGTTTACACTGCCTGTAGATTCAAAAGCACCACTAAAAAAGTCATCATTGCCAAGCTCTAGTTCTACTGTAGTTTTAGCAATATATTGTGGTTTTTTAGTCATGTAGTTAATAATGCCACCTGGATTACCACTACCATAAACCGCGCCACTTGGGCCTTTAAGCACTGCTACTTGCTCAATATTAAATAACTGCGGTACGGCAAAACCATTAAAAGGGTCACCTTTTACACCATCGTATAAAATTTCGTCTTGACGAAAGCCTCTAAATGTTACGCCCGAATAGCTAAAGCCATTAACGCCTGCAATGTTACTATATAAATCAGTAATTTGACGTGCTGCTTGGTCACTAATTAACGCTTGCGGTAATATTTGAATCGATTGAGGTATTTTTTCTAAGGGGGTATCTGTACGGGTACCAAATGCTGACTCGGTTGGCCTATATAACGAAAAAGCACGGCCTACTACTTCTATTTTTTCAATATTATTCTGAGCCGTTGCGCTATTGAGCGGTATTGTTGAGGGCGGTGCTGTTGTTGATTGTTCAGCTTCTTCGGCGGCAAATACACTGGCAGAATTAAATATAATTGATGAGATTGCGATAGATAAAAGAGTAAATTTCATGAGAGATAACTAACAATAATACAGTGAACGCATGTTAATGCTAACCACTCTCATTTGCAATTGATTATTCTATATAAATAAAAGCTTTGCCTATGTACTCGTAACGCAATAGCAGCCTTTAGTGTCAGCAATTAATAACTGTGAATTAAACCCAGCTGTTAAGTTACTAATAACAGTTTCTACAAAACCGCTTCCTTGCGAGCACGCTAGTCCTTCGGATAGCGGCCCGGCATAAACAAAGTCCCCATTTTTATCAATAATTACAGCAGCAGGGGTTGCTGGAATGGCTTGCTTAAGTTGTTGTGTAAGTTGCAACTCTTGCACGGCAAGTCCTTTACTTTTTGCAAATGCTTGCAACGTCGTAATGTGCGCTTGTGCTTGCTTAGTACAACCGCAATTTTGCTCTGTAATAATAACAAGCGATGCCACGGTATTACTAACCACTAACTGTTGTTTAAATTGCTCAAACCAATTTTGTTGCTTTAGCATTTGCGATTCATCAAACGGCTTTAGTTGCCCAAGCTGAAAGTACACCAGCCCAGTCACAACCAGTATAAACCACGCGGCAACAACCCCTACAATAAAGTAATTCGACTTACTTAAATTTTGCAATACTTTGCTCTAATACATCAATACTTACGTCAATTAACTGTACTTTAGCTGTTAACTGCTTAACTATTTTTGTGTCTTGGTATTGGTTTTGGCGCATTTTGTCTGTGCTTAGTGCTATTTGCGCCGTATTACCCGCTTGCTCGGCAACTACTTGAGCCACTGAGCTAGTACTGCTTGATACCGCTTTAATTTGTTCACTCATAGATGAAATGTTTTCTTTCATCGTGGTGCTTATTTTTGTTAAGTCGACTACAAAATCAACACATTGGCTCATAGACTGAGTAGATGTGCGGCTATTGCTAACCAAGTCTTTTAAGGTAGCGGCTATTTTAGCCGTAGTTGCTTGGCTATTAGTAGCAAGTGAGCGCACTTCTGATGCGACAACAGCAAAGCCACGACCATGCTCTCCGGCTCTAGCGGCTTCAATTGCGGCATTTAAAGCCAGTAAGTTAGTTTGATCTGCTATTCCCGATATTTCATTAAGTAAACCCGATATTACGTCGCCTGCGCCAACAAGATGATTTATTTGCTCTTCCGTATGATTAAGTAGTGTTAATAGCTCTCTGCTTTTACTGTCTGTTTGTGACACTTCTTGCAAGGCATTGGTCGCAGCTTGAGTAATATTATCTACTTGGTGTTTTAATACTTCACTTTCTTGCTCAACAAGTTTAAAGCCATGAGCAACTTGCGCACCAGAACTTGCAATATCGTCGGTTTGTTGGGTGCGCTGATCTGCACCTTCGGTTAACTCGTCGTGCACTTGGATCAGCTCTTGTGAGCTTACCTTTAATGACTCTGATTGAGTTTTTACTTGTTTAATTACATCTGACAAATACTCTAATAAGGTATTAAAGCCGGCTACCGCTTGGCTTTTTTGATCATCAGCACGTAAAGAAAGTTTAATATGATTAGGGTCTTGCATTATTTGCTCTGTCGCTGAGCTTAGCGATAGCCCGGCACTACGTTCGCGCTGCAATGTTTTAGCAATATAGCCTGCAACAAACACTTCAACAATGGCATAACCTGCATGTATTAGCACTGTTGTAAAGGCAAGCCTATCTGGATCAAACACGTAAAAACCTGTGTTTTGAGTTTGTAGGTAATAAAACGATAAGTGATGTACAGCAACAAACACAATAGCAGTTATAAAAACACGCCATTGCACAAACATAATTAACATCGCCATTAAAATAAATATTTCAAAATGCACTTCAATCAAACCATAGGTTTGTTGAATATGTAAAAAAGAAAACATCATAATGGCTGCAGCGACAACGTGGGGCGTTAAAGCACTATTAGGTTGGGTTTTTAATAGCCAAATTGGTAATAAGCAAAGCGGTAAGCCAACAATAAAGGCTTCGCTCAATGTGCCAAAATATAAACCAACACCTATTGATTCTATAAATAAGAGGCTAAAAATAACCGTAAATAAACGCGCAACACTAGACATAGTAGCCTTAAATTAAGTTTTTTAATAAAAATTAAGCGAGGTAATACGTATTAAAGTTTAAAAAAGTTCATCGGTTCCCCCTAACAAGCAAAAAAATGCTGAAATATTACACTTAACTTAACAAAGTAGACGAGTTAATTACATTATTTAAATATATTGACCTAATTGAATTGTTATTTACCCAACAAGCTAATAAGTTTATGTACAAGCAAAGACGGCTATTTAACCTGCACTTTAGTTAGAACTTTATTATCCAGAGTTAAGGCTATTTAATAATAGGTAATATTTTTTTAAAGTTAGGTGTTGCTGCTTGCTTGGTCCATTGAAAAATAATGCTCTCGGTACTGGAAATGATCGCACCAGCTTGGCGTAGTTGCTCAGTAGCAATTATTTTGTGGTTGTCGTTGCGTGAACCTATCGCATCAACTGCAATGATCACCTCATAGCCGTACTGCAATAAATCTAAGCATGTTTGCAACACACAAACATGCGCTTCGGTACCAATAACCACGACTTGCGGGCGAGTATACTTAGCGAGTTGCGCTAAAAACCCGGGCTCTGCACAGGCACTAAAGTGGGTTTTATGAAAATAATCTGCTTGTGGCAAAGCACCCTGTAAGGTTTGATTGGTTGCGCCCAAACCTTTTTTATATTGCTCTGTAATAAGGGTCGGTATTTTATGCACTAAGCTGGCTTGCGATAACTGTAATGAGCACTTTAAAATAGCGCTAAAGTCAGCTATGGCTGGCTCAAGTTTCGTTTGTATATCAATAATTAATAACACACTGCTTAAAGCATCCACATTACTCATTTTGCTCATACTTCCTCCACTGTCCTGTTTAGTGTTAACTGCTTGTAACTAGCTCACTCTAATACGAACACCAAAACAAAGCTACTCTGCTCGCTGTTAGTATTGTTCAACTAGGCTTAAATAAGTTATTAATACACTGATACAACTCATTTTTATTGATGGGTTTGGCTATAAAGTCATTCATACCGGCGTTTAAGCATTTTTCTTTATCTTCGGCAAACGCATTGGCAGTAATAGCTAAAATTAATACGTTTTTACAATCATTTGGCATTTGGCGTATTTTTTGTGTGCATTGGTAGCCATCCATATTGGGCATTTGGCAATCCATTAAAATCAAATCTGCGGGGTAGCTTTCTAAGCAATGTAACGCTTCAAGGCCATCGTTTGCCGTTTTTATCTCGCATCCCGTTGCAATCATCATTTTGGTGATTACTATTTGATTAATTGGATTATCCTCTACGATTAAAATACGTTTTGCTGCTAAATCAGGAACAGAACTGTCGGCTATCTCCTTAACTGGAGCCTGGCTTAGAATGAGTGGGATTTTTATTTTAAAACAGCTTCCTACCCCTTCTTCACTGCGCAGGGTAAGCGAACCGCCCATCAGCTCAATTAATCGTTTACTAATTGTTAGCCCAAGCCCAGTGCCGCCATATTTTCGGGTAGTGGAAACATCAGCTTGTGTAAATTCTATAAATAAATTTTGTTGTTGCAGCGCAGAAATACCAATACCAGTATCGGTAATTTTAATGAACAAACAATCATCCTCTGCAAAGCAATCCATAGTAATTAAACCAGTGTCAGTAAATTTACCCGCATTACTGAGTATATTGTTGATAACTTGAGAAAAGCGTAGTGAGTCTAACGCTATAAATGGCGGTAATTCTGAGGCAATAGTTAGCTTAAATGTAACGTTAGCGCTTAATCCCGAGTTATCAAAAACAGTGGCTAATTGGCGTATTAGTTTTTTAATTTCAGTTGGTTGCACATCTAACTTTAACGCATTAGCTTCTATTTTAGAAAAGTCGAGTATCTCATTTAAAATAAGCAGTAAGTTATGGGCACTTTGTTGGATCATTTGCAGCTCATTTTGTTCATCGGCAGCAATTTTAGAATTTTTTATTAGCAACTGAGTCATGCCCAAAATACCATTAAGCGGAGTGCGAATTTCGTGACTCATATTGGCCAAAAATAATGACTTAGTTTTATTTGCTTTATTAGCAACCCCTACAGCTTTAATTAGCTCCTGTGTTTTATCTTTAACTTGTTGCTCAAGCTTTAAATTAAAGTTTTTAAGCTGATTATTCAACGCTTCATTTTTACTGTTTGCGGTGCGTAACTTATTAAAGTTATTAGTCATCTTAAGGGCTAAACTTGCAAACTGTTGTTGTAACTTTTCAACCTCGTACCAGGTATTAGTATGCGAAACTAACCCTACTGTTTGTTCATCGGTTTCGAAGTTATCTATTTGCTCGGTTAACTTTATTATCGGCGTTACTAACCACTTACTTAGCTGCGTAATAAAAACACTGGTTAGTACTATTATAAATAAGATCAACACCAGAGATTGCCCCCACGCTTGGGCTGCAACATTATTGGCATACTTTTTATTCATTAATGTGAAAATACGCCAATGATTTAATGCCGATGTAGTGTCTTTTGAGTAATATTGCTGCGCGTTTGTTGCTGTAAATGCGCTTGTTTGTTTAAGGCTTTGCAGCGCAACTACATCTTGTTTGCTAAGGGTTTGCATCTGCTTAAAGTCATTTAAGGTTGAAAATACTACCTGATTGCTTTTATCTAATATAATTAAGTCGGCTTGGCGCTTAAATAAGGTAGGTTGTAAATCACTAAAGTTTTCAAATAACAATGAGCCTTCTACTATCCCCTTAAATTGCTGGTTATTATAAACAGGGGCCGATATTGCCACTATTGATTGCTGTCCAAACCCTCTTCCTTTAAAAATACCAGAAATAAATCCATTTTGAGAATCAATTGCTTGGTAAAAATAATCGCGATCAGCAACATTAGCAACAGCCTTACCTTTTAACTGCTGTGTTTTTGACGTTGTGGGATAAAAGTAATTTACGTTGGCAAGTTCATCGGTACTTATAGCAGTTATAAACCCAGGATATAACTTCCCTAAAAGCTCAATAGCACTTTGTGGGCTATGCCCTACGCTAATATTTTGTGCGGTCAGTATTACTGCTTTGCGATGGTTTTCTAAATATAAATCTAGGCTTTGCGCTATTTGTTGGGACTTTTCGTTTAGTTGTGCGTTTATTTCGTATTCAACCCTAGAGTAATGGTTATTAATAAGCACAATTGAGGTAAGCACTACCACTAAAATAACGAGCAAAGTTACAATATAATTAAGGATTTTATACAAAGAACCATAATGGCGAGACCAAGAATGGCGATTAAAAAAGAAACTAAATAAATCAATTACGCATAAATAAATGGCGGCATTTAAACAATATTTAGCAAGCGCAGTAACCAAAGGTAAAAAGCTAATATTAAGAAAGTAATGCCCAAACCCCCACAGTAATGGCATTGCTACTACAAGCCAAAACAGCATTCCTCTAAAAAATAAAGGCCTAGAATAGCGCAGACAAAAAAAGTACACCCATAGTATTTCTAAACCAAAAACGATTGAAGGCCAAGCATGCCCCCAACGATAAAATATGCCTAGGGTGCTTAAAGTAAACACAACTAACGAATAGCGCCAGCCAAATAATAATAAGCTTAAAAGAACAAAAAATTGCCCTAATAAAAACTCAGAACTATTAATAAATAAGATTGGTAGGGTATTTACAAAAGCAGCGGTAATACCAAATAAACACGACACAATAAAGTTAAAGTAGCGATGCTTACTTGCTAGTAAAGGCATAATTAGATTCCAATAAATTGCTGTTGATTCAATTTGTTCCTACAACAGCTATTATTTACATATAGCTTAAACTAAGCCATATGCTGCAATTTGCCAAGTTTAATTAACACTACTGCAACTACTTTCAATTTGTAACACGCTATTTGTTACATTAAATTTTGAACGCAACAGGTTTTCGACTTTTAAGCGACATGCTTTATCGTGTTTTTCAATGGTGCAGTGTTTTTTTAGCACTATATGCGCACCCACTATTACCGTTTTATCTTTTCGTACTACAGTTACATTATGCACATTTTTTACATGCTGGATTGTGGTAATTGCTTGCTCAACTTTAGCTACTTTAGGGAGTTTATCTTTATTTATATACAGCCCTTTAACGCAACTTATAATAACCTTAATACCGGTGAATAAAACGAATGAAGCAATTAACATGCTCGATAAAATATCGATAATATCCCAACCAGTCAGGTAAATTAACACTCCGGCTATAAAAGTAGAAATAGTAGATATAATGTCAAAAAACGAGTGTAAAAACACCGCATATACATTAATACTTGCTTTACGGCCTTTATATAACACCCAAGCAGCGGCACCATGAAACAAAAAACCAAGCGCGGCAATGGCCGACATTAAAAAGCTATTTATTTCAAGTTCGTTGCCTTCATGATGGTGCATAAAACGCTCGCCACCTTCATACAATATAACCAAGCTAATTGCTAAATATAAAAAGCCATTTATAAGGCCTCCTACTAACTCAGCACGCTGATAGCCATCGTTATAGGTTTTAGCAAAGTGAATCGCCAAGCTCGAGGCAATTAAAGCAATAAATAAAGAGCTGTTATGAACAAACAAGTGCCCTGCATCGGCTAATACTGCTAGTGAGTTGGCGTAATATGCGCCTATTAATTGAATAACCATAAAAGAGCAGGTGATCGCCAAAGCAATTAATAAACGGCGACGGGAAGCTTTATGTGTCGTTATTTCGGTCATGAAATACTTAAGTACCTATACTTAAAACAAAGTAAGCTTCGAAAAAGCTCAACGGGGAATACGTAATGATATACAGTATCAATTATAATACGTAAACCTAATAAACGCACTAAAAAATTGGGAAAATAGAAACTTCTGTACTAAAAGTATTTAAAAAGGTATAAAAATAACAATATATTATAAAAATAATGTAACTATTCACCAAGACAAATTATTTTCTAAGGATCTTTTTTAGCTATTGACTGATCCTGCCAGTATGCCAAGCTAGAGCTATTACCCTATCGCTCTAGCTTTAATGAATTTAAACAGC
>NZ_JADYWN010000023.1:0-57540 GCF_015864805.1 Pseudoalteromonas sp. NZS127
AAAAGTCACAGAATATTTGAGTGTCCTTTTCTTTAAACCAATCAATCACGTGGGGGTAATAATTTTTTAGCGTTGTGGCTATTTTATTGGTTAAATTAACACGATCTTGTACTAATTTACGCCTGTATTCGACAAGCTGTGCAAGGCACCTAACTTCTTCTGAGTCAGGTCTAATAACCGTTAATTTATCCATATGAAGTTGTAAAATTTCAACTTGAATAATCGCATCAGTAGGATCATCTTTAGCCCCGCTGTGCGAAAATGCTGCACGGTATTTGGCGACACTTGATGGGTTAATCACAAATAATATAATGTGCTTAAATTTACTGAGTGCATATATAAGTGGACCTTTTTTTAGCTCACACGCGACAGCAACGGGTCTGCCGTTGTAGCGTTGTTTTAACTCAAGCGCCCATGCATTAATTGACTTAGGTTCAGAGGAAATCACACTTAAATGTTGTGTGTTTGTGTCGCGGTTTATTTCACAAATATCATGTTTACGGTCGGCCCAATCGATCCCGATAAGGGCAGCAAAACCTGAGACGTTAAAGGCTTCCATTTTGGGCCTCCTAGAGGTAAAGTGAAAGAATAAATAGAGGCTAATAGTGTTTCTCGCAAGTCTTATAGATAGTCGGCATTACGACAATCCCTGAGTATGCGTATTGAAACAAATTACTCCTGTTGATCCGAAAGTCTTGTTACAAACATTGATTGTTTCCGCTCAAATATTCGTGATCAACAGAAGCATATTCCATGTATTAATGAGATAGGTAAATACATTAATTAATGGAACAGAGTAACTATAAGCGCATTAACAGGGACAAATAAAGCTTGGCTTTTGTTCACTGCGTTCACTATTTTAGCCAAGCATTATTTGCCCGTTATGCGGGCGTTATATTTCTCATAGGGATTAATGATTACTCCAACTAATTTATTCAAATATCGTAAATTCGATAAAGGTAGTATCGAACTCCTAGTGAATGGAGAGCTATGGTTTGCTAATCCTAGTTCACTGAATGACCCCTTTGAAGGGGAGTCTTCATTTTCAGAAGTTCTCCAAGCTGTTTGGGAGCACTATCCACTTCCCGAAGATGAAAGAAAAAAATATAAAGAAATTATAGAAAAGCAGTTACAAACTACTGGTATATGTTCATTCAGCAAAACTAGGAAAAATCAATTAATGTGGTCTCATTATGCAGATGAGCATAAAGGGATCTGTATTGGGTTTAATGAACGCATTCTTCGTCCAGACGGCTCAAACATCTATCCTTTAGATGTTACATATCAAACAGAGTACCCATTTAAAGAAATTATTAATAGATTTAAATACTTTGAACAATTCCCTGGAATTAATAATAAACAGAGCATAGCTGGTGATATTTTTTATTCAGTACTTGGTACAAAATACTCTAGTTGGAAATATGAAAAAGAACGTAGGCTTATATTTCAAAAATCTCAAGCAATAGAGTTTCCTGAAAAAGCAGTTAACTCTATTGCGTTTGGTTTAAGAATGGCAGAAAGAGATAAGCTAACTCTGAGAAAGCTTTTATCTGGTAGTGAATGGAAGCATGTGAAATGGTATCAAGCAGTTAAATCAAAAACCAAATATGCTTTAGAGTTTCAAAAAATATAACAAGGCGCCACACACAGAAATTTTACTCGCTGCGCTCCCAAAATTCTGGTGAGCTTGGCGTTAGGCATCAAGAGGTATTCGCATGGATTGGTTTTTAAAAATAGTAAGGATAGCCGGAGTTAACTTCCCTGGTGCTGCATCACTTGTTCAAATGCAGGCTGAAATTGATTCAGCCGCAATGGAAAGTAGGCTCAAAAAGTTTGAAGACCCAATTTCTTACCTACATGAAGATATTCCTGAACTTGCCAAGATTATATATCAAAATATCCAAGTTAATGACTCTATTAATTTAAACTTTCCTGATGAGTTTTATACCAAATATAGCCGTCCACTTGCTGCATTAGAGTCAGTAGGTTTAATTTCCAAAAATAATGTTTTAGCTTCAAGAATACCTAGAGGTATAAACCTGATAGACGCGTCCTTTATTATGTATATGTGCAATCTGGCTGAAGATCCTAAAAAGATGCTTGAGATTGTCGACATAGTTGATGGCTGTGAAATTGGATTGTGGCTTGATGGCGAACAATTGAAAAATAGCCTTAATTTACCTAAGTACGTTATTCGTGCTGTTTTTGAAATCTATGAAGCAAAAGGCTACGGTATTCTTTCAAGAACACTTAATTCATGTAGCTATTTAAGTAATGCCTAACAACACGCCCTGAGGTGGACAGCAAGCACTAAAGCTCACTTTCCACCGCAAATTATAACAGCGGTGATCCCTTACTTTTCAATGTGGTTAAGTAAGTTGATTCATTGTAGGGCGTATGTGTTTTCCAGCACCTAAATAGTATTCTTATCCACTTAAATGCTAATGATCTGATGATGGTATTATGGGGTTTTCCTTTGGCTTTTTGTTGCTCATAATACGCTTTAGCCCAAAATGAATAACGAATAGAAAATCCCGCCCATTCTACAAATGTTTGTCTTAAAAATGTAAAAATTAAACAGACATCCTTAAAGTTTTCACCTGGCGTATTCATAGAGTATTTTATTTATACCAACCTACATCAAAAGGCTTTTAAGTAGATTGGTATTGTGTGATGTGCAATATAGTTGTTTTTACTTGTTTTTAAACGGCATGATGAGTAATCCCCAAAGCGAGGCGTTTTGCTTAGCACTTGGGTATTCAACCAAACCAATATCTATTTCTGCGTCGACTTTTTTGGCCTCACTTTTATAGCTACCAAAAAGTTTGTCCCACCAAATTACACTAAAACCATAGTTTGAGTTTGTTTCACTCACTACTTTACTGTGGTGAATGCGGTGCAGTATTTGCGTCATTAATATAAGGCGCAGTGGCTTTTCAATGGCGTTTGGTAGGCGTATGTTTGCATGGTTAAACAAGGCGAGTCCATTTAACGCGATTTCAAATATAAGTACGGCAATGGCGGGTACGCCAAGTGCAGTAACTGCAATGAGTTTTATAACTATGCTAAGCACAATTTCGATGGGGTGAAAGCGCAGGCCTGTACTGGTATCTACATGCGCATCGGCGTGGTGTACGCGGTGCAAACGCCATAATAGTGGCACTTTATGAAACAATCTATGCTGCCAATAAATGAGTATATCGAGCAGTACAAGGCTTAGCACTATGGTTACTATGCTAGGTATGGCTAGTTGGTTAAATAAGCCAATGCTGTGCTCATGATTGTAAAGTGCTACTGCGGTTAAACCAAGTGGTACGGCTAAGCGCGCAATGATAGATGAGGCAAACACTAAGCCAAAATTTGCAAACCAGCGAGTGCTGCTTTTAATGGGCGATTGCCTTGCGGGTTGTCGCCATTCAAGCAGCATCATTATGCCTAAAATGCTAAAAAAGCAACCGAGTCGCCACCAAATTTCGTTAGTCATTATTATTTATAACCTCATTGGCTTCTTGCTGTTTAAGTGTGTGGTAGCCGCCATGTATACGGGTAAATATGGTAATGGCGCAGGCTACAGCAAATGTGCCGGCGAGGAGGGCAAAGTGCTGCGGCCAAATACAAAAGGCTATAAATAGCGCTATTGTTTCTGTGCCTTCGGTTAAGCCATTTAAGTAGTAAAAGCTTTTGTATTTAAATTGTGGTTTTTCGAGTTTAAACTTTTCAGCGGCTATGGCAAAGGCTAAAAAGCTTGAACCCGTGCCAATAAATGCAGCGAGTAATATAGCGCCTGCAATGGCGTTTTGTTCGGGGTTTGCCAAAATAAAGCCAAGCGGAATGGCCGCGTAAAATAAAAAGTCGAGTGTAATATCTAAAAAGCCGCCGGCGCTTGAGCTTAAATTAGCATGGCGTGCTAGTGCGCCGTCAAGCCCATCTAAAATGCGATTTAAAGCAATGGCAGCTAATGCGCCGTACCACATTTCAAAAGCAAGTAATGGCACAGCGAGCAAGCCAATTAAAAAGCCAAATACTGTTAGCTGATCTGGTGTTATGCCGCGTTTATGTATCAGCATTACCACAGGCTTTAACAGTGGTTTTATTACAGGGGTGATAAATTTATCTAACATAGGGTGCCTTGTGCGCTTAAAGTACAGTATTTAAGGTGAAAAGTTTACCGTTTGCAGCGTCGTAATCGCTATGATCGTGCGTTACCATAATGGCAGGCAGTTTATGTTGGCGTATTTGGCTAAACACCAGTTCACGTGTATCAACGCGCAGTTGCGTGTCGAGCTTACTAAAAGGCTCATCGAGTAAAATAGCTTTTGGCTCACTTAATAACAGTCGTAATAGCGCAACACGTGCTTGTTGACCGCCTGACAAGCTATCGGGATGGCGATTGGCCATTCCTTTTAAACCAACTTGCTCAAGTGCGTGTGCTATTTTGTCAATGCGTTGTTTTTTGTCCCCTTTGGGCATAGCAAAAGCAATATTACCCGCCACACTTAAGTGCGAAAACAATAAAGCGTCTTGATACAGTACGCCAATATGGCGTAAATGCGTGGGTAAATCATTTATATTTTTACCGTTAAGCCACACCTCTCCAGTGGCTTTAAAGCCACTGGGTAAAGTGCCTGTAAGCCAGTTTAATAAGCTTGATTTACCACTGCCCGATGGGCCCATAATTGTTAGAATTTCACCGCCATTAACTTGCTCGTTTAAGCTAAGTAGTCGCTCATTTTGGCGATAAAGCTGACAATTTTTAATCTGTAAAGATGACTGCATTAAAAAACCTTTAACTCAATACTGTTTAATATAGGTACTTTACACTCGTGCACTTTTAAAAAAGTACTTAGGTAAAACCCATGCCAGTATAAATCCAATAAGCGGGAGTGCCATTTGCATAATAGCGTATACGGCACTGGTGCGCCTACTTGCGCCATTTGCCAGGGTAACGGCTTCGGTTGTTATGGTGGCTATACGCCCGCCACCGGCTAAAAGAGTTGGTAAGTATTGGCCAAAACTGATCGCTAACCCCAATGCGGCTGCAATTAAAATAGGTGCAAATAACTGCGGTAATTTCACCTTAAAAAACACTTTGCTAGGCGCTGCGCCCAAACTTGCTGCAACGCGCGCAAAGCGAGAGTCTAACCGCCTATAACTGCTCGCGAGAGACAAAAATACGTAAGGCAAAACAAACAGTAAATGTGTAAACACTACATTAAAAAACGCGGCTTGGTTATTTACCCATTGTTGTATCCATACTAGGCCAAACAAAAAGGCAATACTGGGTACTAATAGCGGTAAGTAAATAATTAAACTGGTAAAGCGAGAGATGGGTTTGTCGCTTAACTGCTCCGACTCTAAACACAATAAAGTAACCGTAATGGCAAATACCGTTGTGACTAAACCAATAGCTAGGGTATTAAAAAACGGGTTGCTCATTTGCATTAATGCACTGTTAAAATGCAGTAGTGTAAATTGCTCAGGGAGTGCATTGGGAAAGCGCCAAAAGCCCGCAGCCGACCACAAAATAAGGGCAATTAGCGACAGTAAAATAAAACCGATCACTAAAACGGTGAGCATTACCGTTAGCTTTTGCCAATAAAATCCGCCGTATTCGCGCACCCCGTTAGTGAGTGAATCGCTAAATAATACCTTTATCGCTTTTTCGCCGCCAAGCCAAAGCGCAAGTAACCCGCCCGTGAGTGCCAGTTGCAGCAAAGCACCGGCTGAGGCTTTAATACGTAAGTTTAAATCGACATCGTTAAACCAATGCATAATAGCTACCGCTAATGTTGGCGGTGTATTTGGGCCTAAAATAAGTGGCATTTCTACACTGGCGCTGGCATAAGCGAGCACAGCTAAAATAGGTAAACGCAGCAGTGGGTAAAGGCTAGGGAGTATTACTTTAAAAAAGGCGGTCATGGGGCAGTAACCCAAATTAAGCGCAACTTTATGTTGCTGGCGTAATTTTTTGCCAAGCTCAGGCTGCGCCAGTACGCCCAGTGCCATTAATAACAAAAATGGCAGTTCTTTAAGCGTTAACCCTAAAATTATACTAATGCCGAACGAGTCATGCGGAAATAGGCCGTTTGGTGCAAGTTCCCACCCGCTTAACCAAGGCGATATAATTCGCGAAATCATGCCTGAAGGGGCAATTAAAAAACCTACCGCAATAGCCGCTGCAGCGTGTGGGATCACTAAAATAGGGCTCAGTAAACGCTGAATGCGGTTAAGCCAAGGGCTGTTAAAAAAAGCGGCTAAAATCATCAAAGTAATAATAAAAGCAAGTAAGGTACTTATTAAACCTGTGCCAATACTTAGCATAGCCATATTTATTAGGCCGGGTGTTTGCCAAAGCATGGTAAAGCCTTGCAAGCCAAATGTAGTTTGATCAAGTGCAGGGGCATAACCAAAGGCGGGTAGTAACACACTAATTAAGCCGCCAAGTACGGGTAAAATAAGTAAAACGAGTAAAAAGCGTGGGCTTAATTTTACTATTTTACTAAACATATCATGGCTTTTACGGGCGTGAGGCCCATGGCTTGTCGCCACTTTATTGCTAACAACACTCATTGGCTTACCCCATAGCGAGTTTGCCAGCCTTGCATTATGGCATTTACCCAGCTTGGGTGTGGCTCGCTCAATGTGCGCTTAATACTGTTAAAAGGCAGTGCGCTTGGGTGCGGTTTAGCTGTTTTAAACAAGGCTTGTTGCTCAGGCGTTAGCCTTGATTGAATAAGTACGCTTTTATCGCCCCATATATGCGCTTTTTGCTTTTGAGCTTGCGCCTCTGGGCTTAATAAAAAGTTAGCGACTAATTGCGCACTTTGCGGGTGGCTTGCATTGTAAGGAATAGCCACAAAGTGAGTATTACTTAAACTGCCATCAGCCATTGCATAGCTGCGAATGCTTTTTGGTAAATCGTAGCGTTTAACGGCTGCGGGCACTTCGGGTGCTGAAAAGGTAAAGGCAATACTTAGCTCTGTATCGTCTACTAAACGGCGCATTTGCGCGCCACTTTGCATAAAGTGAGTGCCACCACGCCAAAGCGTAGGGTGTAGCTTATTTAAAAAGTCCCACAGTGGGTTTAATACTTGTGCTGTGTTGTTAGCGGTAGCCGCTTGGTTTAACTGCGCTTTAATATTTTCGCTGCTTTGCTGATGCAGTATTACTAAGGCGTATTTTAAAAAGCTCATCCCTAAAAAATCAGGCGGCTTTGGGTAGCTAAAGCGCCCCGGGTTTTGTGTGCTCCAGTTTAATAATTCGTTTAATGTAGTAGGGAGTTTATTGTTTGCCTGTTCATTTATTGCAAGGCTGTCGTAATAAAAGGTGAGCGATGCTTGCCCCCACGGTGCTTCCATACCGTTTGTGGGTATGCCAAAGTCAAAATTAACTGCAGGGTTATTAGCGGGATCTGTGTATGCAAAGTGTGGCAGTTTATTTGCCCACTGTTTTAACAACAATGCGTGCTCGCTCATAGTGGCAAAGTTAGCGCCGTTTATCCATACCAGATCAACACTGCCTTGGTCATTATTATGTGCTGATTTTTCGGCCAACACACGGCTTACTGCTTCGCTGGTGTCGCTGAGCTTTACATGGACTAAGTTAATATTATATTTAGTTTTAACTTGCTGGGCAGCCCATTGAATATAGGCATTTATTTGCGCGTCGCCGCCCCAGGCATAAAAGTACACGCTTTGGTTATTACCAAGCGTTTCAATACTTTCCCAGCGAGTGAGTCGTTCTTTACTCATATTATGAGTGCTGTTATTAGCAAAAGTACTTAAGCTTGTTATTAAGTAAACGCAAAACGCGACACAGTAAACACTGTATCGCGTAGCTGTTTGCCAAAACTTACTGGCGTGCATTTAAATCCCAGTTGTAGTCTAAAAATTTTACTTTCATGTCATTATTTCTAAGCGCTTTTTGCTGAGCGGGTACTAGTTTAAGTGCATCGCTATATTGCAGTAAAAACTGCTGTAAGGTATTTGCCCCGTTAAAGCCTTGTTCAAAGTCATCGCCGTACCACTTAAATATAGAGGAGATATTTAGCGTATTTTCCTGTGCAAAATTACGTGTTGTATCAGATAAAAAACGCACCGTTTGCTGTTGCAATTGGCTCTCTAGTTCAGTAGCTGTGAATGCCTCCTCGCGCAGCGCAGGGCAACCAATACTTGCACAATTTACAGCAAAATGAATGCGTGGATCGTTATATTTACCGCTGCCACGAATTAAACCATGCTCTATGTCATCAAGGCTGCGAGTTTTGCCAAGTAGTGGCACAAACGCTTTGCTCCATGGTGAGCTAAAAAAGCTGCCTAAGTCTTTTATTGATTTAAGGTTTGGGTACTTAGTCAATATAAGTTCAACAGTCCACGCATTATACGCATTAATTAAAAAAGCGAGTTGCTTAGGCTTTTCCCACGCGTCAAACTCGTTTTGTGTTACAGCACTTAACGAATCTAAATACGTTTTTAGCTGTGCATGCTCACGTTTTATGGCAGCGTAATCAACCTCTGTGCTGTGATTATGGTTAATCGCTACAACATGCTTATTTAGCAATGCATTCCAGCTATCGTGCAGGTTATTAGTCGTGCTTTGCGCTTGGCTTGCAAGCGACGTTGCAAGTAACGCTGTACTTAATAATAAAGGCTTTAATGTTGTGTTAAACATATTAGCCTCGACGCCACGTATGATATTTTTCGAGCATGTTAAGTACTTTTTCAGGCGCATGCGCGCGTTTCCACTCACCTGCAGCGTATTTGTTGCCTTCAGCCCAAGTAGGATAGCTGTGTATAGTACCCAGTATTTTATTAAGGCCTAAACCGTGTTTCATGGCCAGTACAAATTCAGCAATTAAATCACCCGCGTGTTCAGAGACCACAGTTACACCGAGTATTTTGTCTTTGCCTTTAGGGGTAATGACTTTAATAAAGCCTTTTGTGGCGCTATCGGTAATTGCGCGGTCTAGCTCTTCAAACTCAAAACGAGTGATTTCAAAATCGATACCTTTATCAATTGCATCTTGCTCGTTTAAGCCCACACGTGCCACTTCTGGGTCAATAAAGGTGGTCCATGGAATAACGCGGTAATCTACTTTAAACTTTTTAAGGTTACCAAATAAGCCGTTTACTGCTGCGTACCAACCCTGATGAGCCGCTACGTGCGTAAATTGATAAGGGCCAACAATATCGCCTGCGGCAAAAATATTAGGGTATAGCGTTTCTAGGTATTCGTTAGTGACTATTGTACGGTTTGTTTCTATGCCTAGCGCTTCAAGGCCGTAACCTTTAAGGCGGGCACTGCGGCCAACAGCGCATAGCAGTTCGTCGTATTCAATAGCAATTTCTTCATTATTACCTTCGTTAAGGCGTTTAACAATAATGAACTTTTTACCATCGCGCGCTTCACAGCGTAATGCCTGATGCGAGGTTAAAATGTTTACGCCGCTTTCGCTCAACGCTTCATGAGCAAAGGTAGACACTTCAACGTCTTCTTTGATCATGATGCGCTCCGCCATTTCAATTTGCGTAACGCTTGAACCTAAACGGGCAAAGCTTTGTGCTAATTCGCTACCAATTGGGCCACCACCAAGTACTACAAGCTTTTTAGGTGCCTCATCTAGCGCTGCAAATTTATCCCATAAAGTATCGCTTGTTACATAACCGGTTTCTTCTATACCGGGCAGTGGCGGTACAAATGGGCGTGCGCCAGTGGCAATAACAATAGTACGCGCAGTTAATGTTTGCGTGCCGCCATCGTTAAGTTTAATTTCTACCGTCCACGGGTCGATTAATTTGCCGTAGCCTTTTACTACGTCTACGCCTAAATTAGTGTAGCGCTCTATGCTGTCGTGCGGTGCTATATCGGCAATTACTTTATGAACACGCGCCATTACTTTTTTAAACGAAAACTGCGGTGTCATGTTTTCTAGGCCGTAGTGTTCACCGTGGCGAATTTGCTCTGCAATTTTAGCGCTTTTAATTATCGCTTTACTTGGAACGCAACCGTAGTTTAAACAGTCGCCGCCCATTTCGCCCGCTTCAATAAGGGTTACTTTTGCTTTAACAGCAGCGGCAATATAGCTTGTTACCAAACCACCAGCACCCGCACCAATAACAATCATGTTAC
Source organism: Pseudoalteromonas sp. NZS127 (assembly GCF_015864805.1). NCBI lineage: Bacteria > Pseudomonadati > Pseudomonadota > Gammaproteobacteria > Alteromonadales > Pseudoalteromonadaceae > Pseudoalteromonas > Pseudoalteromonas sp. NZS127. Next base: position 10,129 of record NZ_JADYWN010000023.1, read on the forward strand.
GGTCGAAGCTTTTAGGTTTAGTGTAGTTTTTGTATACACGACGTTTTTTAAACACGTTTAAGATTCCTTTAGCAATAAATGGGAATACGCCCAATAAAGCGAATGATAAAATTAAGTCCAACGATAAAATGCCCGATAAGCTCTCTATTTGAGCAAGTTGCGTACCCGCATTAACAAATACAAATGTACCGGCTAGCATACCCACTTGGCTTACCCAGTAAAAAGTCCATGACTTGATGGCTGTTACGCCCATTAACAAGTTGATTAAAAAGAACGGAAATACCGGCACTAAACGCAACGTAAATAAGTAAAAGCCGCCTTCTTTTTCAACGCCTGCATCAATGGCTGCTAAACGATCAGGAAAGCGCTTTTTAATGGTGTCGCGCAATAAGTAACGTGATACTAAAAAGGCCAATGTAGCACCTATGGTTGATGCAAACGATGCAACCAATAAGCCTTCAACTAAGCCAAATAAAGCACCCGCTGCCAGTGTTAAAATAGCCGCGCCCGGTAAAGACAATGCAGTAACCACCACATACAATAAAAAGAATCCGCCAATTATTAATAGCGGAGATTGCGCTTTATATTGGCTAAACTGATCCATCGACCCTTTTAAGCCCTCAAGCGTAAGTAGTTGGTGCAAATCAAAATGAAAGAACAGGCCGATGGCGACCGCTGCAATCAATAACAAAAGTATTTTTTTAATCATGTTCTCTCTTCTCTAGCATTGCTGTTTAGAAATTATGCGTAAGCGTCAGTTTTGCGTTTATTGGTAATTCAGGAAAAGCCAAGGTTGCACCAAAATAACCGCCTTCAAATACAGGGCGCCAATTTTTTTGATTGGTAACGTTGTTTACATCTAAGCGTAACTTGGTGCTAGGCGTAAAAGCATAGCTAGTATTTACGTTTAATGTGTACTGATCGCGAATATGTACGGTTGCCAAAAAGTCTAATGGGTAACTCTTTGTATATAGACCTGAAAAACCCGTTTGCCATTTCGAATTAATTGAATAATTTCCGTTAAAGCTAAAAGATTGCTCTGGAATGCCTTGAACTTGGCTACTTGAAGGCGCAAATGCGGTAAAACTAGGAGCGCCCACACTGGTGCCTGCAATAATATCAGGACGAGAATTGTCAAATGCATCGGCTACTTGGGCAGAATCTTGACTACTTGCAGAATTATCGTAGCGGGCGTCAATGTAGCTATAGCCTGCGCTTAACCAGTACGGGTAGGCATCGTAAAATACTTGGCTTTCAAAACCTGTGGTGCGAATACCGGTATTACTGCCATCGCGGTTACGTAAACTACGGCGTTGGCTAAATATTGCGCCATCGGCGTACCAATCGCTATTGGTTGGTGCATATTTTAAACCAAATTCAACTAGGGTATTTTCGGTGGCAAAATTTTGCGCACTAATGGTATTGTCGCCGCCAAGTGTAGTGCCGCCAGCCATGCTATTTGATGTGGCTTCGTTGTAACTTGCTGCGCCATAAGTGGTGTAATCATCGTTTAGTCGGTAATTAAAACTTACTTGCCCTGAATGCAAAGTGTCGTTAATGCTGTCGCTGGCGGCAATTTGCCCTACAGGTGCTATTGGGTCGTTTGCTTCTACGTCATAAAAGTCAACGCGGTAGCCAACACTGGTATGAAACTTATTAGTCCAATCAGAATCTTGCTGAATAGCCACCCCTGTTTGCCATGAGCGTGAGTCTGTGGTGTCTGATAAGTTAAAGTCGCCACTGCCGTCATTATTAATATCGTACTGACCACCCGGCGATACAAATACACCTGGGCGAAGTTCAATAAAGCGTGCTTGTTGCTCTGCACTTAGCGGTATGCGTCTATTTGAAAGTGGGCCAGTTAAATCTATGGGTAAGTCGGCTTCGGTGGTAAATTGGCTGTAACCTAATACGCGGTTATAACGTACATCAAAGGCAAAAATAGTTTGCTGGTTACTATTCCAAAGGTAGGTAAGCTCGGTACGGTTTTGCGCGGTATCGGCACCCTCTATAATTTCAACAAAGCTGTTTTGTGCAATTTCATCACGTTGTAAATGCTGAAAGTAGGAAATGTTTTTAATTGACGCGTGACTAGAAAGCTCACGTTTATAAATACTGTGGAGCAAGTAGGTTGTCGCTTCGTTAAGATTATCAGGGTCGGTCAGTACGGTACTGCGATCTATTTTTACTTGCCCGGTTGGCGAAATAACCGAACCCGCTAAAGGTACAGTACTACCATTTGCTTGCACACCTTGGCCGGTAATATAAAGTCCGTCATCTATTAACGCCTGAGTAGGGCGGTTAATACCGGCGTTATCGGTAAATTCAACTTGGTATAATTCAAAATTAAGATCCCAGCTGCTTTTATCATCAGGAAATACACGCAGGGCTGCAAATAAGCTGTCGCTTTTTGTGCCAGAGTAGTCGTAATAACTGCCGTTATCAATATGCTCCGCACTAACTCTAAAACCTACTTTGTCTTTTATTATGGGGGCGTTGTAGTCAACCAGTACACGATATTGATCCCATCGTCCTGCCGATAAACTTGCTTTACCTTTGCTTTCGCCTGTAGCGGCTTTTTTAGAGTGTAAGTTTACAAACCCACCATTGCGTTGGCTTGAGCCAAATAATACCGGTGGCGCACCTTTTACTACATCTATTTGTTCTATAGCGTTGAACGATAACGGTACACCAAAGCCATTGTTGCCCGCTTGACGACGTGTACCATCTTGAAAAAGCTCACCTAATTGGCCGCGTATTGTGGGTAAACTTGGCGCGCCAAAACCACTGGCTGAATAGGTATTAGGGCTTACTGCAAGCACATCTTGTAAAGTGGTAATGTTAAGCTGCTCTATTAGCTCGCTCGAAATAGGCGTTACCGAACGTGCTATATCTTTTAGTGCTAAGTTGTCGCCAAATGGGCCATCTATACTGGCATCTTTAACTGAAAGGCCTTGAGATTTAATAACTTGGCCAGCTACTTCAATGTGCTCTATGGTGTTATTGGTTGTTACTGTTGAGCTTTGGGCAGCTTGCGCCAGCAGTGGGGTATTTAATACGCTTGCTAACGATAGGGCTAAGTATTGGTATTTCAAGGGCTTTCTCTTTCTTGTTAATAGTTGATGATGATAAAGACCGAAAGGTGTAAAAATAACTTTCAGTAAAGTTTCGATTCTTTTTATTTTTTAGGGCATAACAAAACAGCTGCGTTTAAAGCATGCTAATAAAATATTGCCGTTTCATTTGTAAAAAAATAGCAATAGAGTGACGATATTACACAGATTATAAATAATTGCTTTTAAACATATTTTTAAATTGTAGTCTACTTACCAGCAGTTAACCTATTATATTTATTAGCTTTTATGTATAGCGTTTAAATACTTAAAATAAGCCGTGCCTTAACTGTTAATAAGCTAAGTAGGTAAGGGTAATTAAAAATAATTATGCTTTTTTGAAATAAAAACCAAGTTATACGGTCTTGGTAATTTAATAGTTTATTAATATTTTTATTAAAGGAAGTTTTATGACAAATCCAATCAGTGCTGATCTACAAAACCGTTTGCAGTGGTCTTTACTCTCTCTGCGTGTGGGTGTTTTTATTGTAATGATAATGTGGACGCTGGATAAATTTGTGAATCCGGCACATAGCGCCGGTATTTTTGAAAAGTTTTATGGCATTAGTGGGTCAACAGATATAGTGGCGTATGTGTTAGGTGCGCTGCAATTAGTTTTAGTCTTAGCATTTTTGGCGGGTATTAAAAAGCGACTTACTTACGGAATCATTTTTGTAATGCATGGCTTGTCTACACTTTCATCGTACAACCAGTACATAGATGGCTTTAACAACTTATTATTCTTTACTGCATGGCCAATGTGGGCAGCGTGTTTTGCGTTGTATTTACTGCGCGACCAAGACGTAAAATTTACTATAAAGTAATACATAAAAAATTGGTTATAAGCCGCTTGGCTTATAACCAAATAGTACACAAGGGAGTGTATCAAAGTTAAAGTTATAGCGTATAAAGTAGTTACTGCATGCAGTTAGTGCATTGCATCGTTGTAGTGCTCAGCTAAGCTTTCTTTTTGCCCTTCGGTTAGTGCTTTGCCGGCTAGTTGAAATACTTCGTGCTCTTCCTCATCTAAGTGATGATGCACTAAATGATGGAGTTTTTTAGCAGCAACCAACCACGCTGGTGAACTCCTATCGGTTTCTTCAAGTTGTTCAATTAATTCATCAATATCATGATGTTCTGCCACACTATGGCGAGCTTTTTCATGGGTTAGATCTTCAAACATCAGTGGGTTATAAAAATAACGCTCTTCAAACTTTGCATGTTGTTTTAGCTGTGTTTTTAGTTCAAGCATTAACTTTTGACGCTCATTTGTATCACCATGAGTTTGAATAAGCGCATCTACTAACTTACGTTGTATGTCATGATCGGCGCGTAGTGCTTCAAAAATATTCATTTTATTTCCTACTTTACTTATTGTTTAAATAATATGAAGCAAATATAAGGCCATTTTTAATACACTGTAATACAAGGGGTTTTGTTTTTATTACAAAGAGATTATTTGAGAGGTGTGTAAAAATTACTATGCACTGTATAAAGCTAACAACAAAAAGGGCTAATATTGCTACTAGCCCTGTAATAAAATAACTTACTTATTCATAACCGTATTTAGCTTGCTATTTATTTGCGTCTTTTATTGCTTTAAGTTTAGCTGCGTGGTCAATTTCAAACGCAGGCATGTCTTTATTGCCATCGATCAGGTAGTTATCCATCCAACGCATTAAACGTAAGCTGTAGTCGTACTGGGCTGCTACTTTACGGTTACCGTGGCCTTCGCCAGGGTAGTAAACTAAACGCACGTCTTTACCTTGCACTTTCATGTAGCGGTATAGCTCCATTGATTGCGCTGGGTGTACACGAGGATCGTCTTTACCGTGCATAATTAATAACGGTGTTTTAGATTGTCCAGCCCAATAAATAGGGCTGCGCTCTAAGTACCATTGCCATTTATCCCAAGGGTATGAACGAGCATGTACTAGGTTCATTTCGTTAGATATATCGGTAGTACCAAACTTAGATAATTGATTAGATACGCCAACAAACATTACGCTGGCAGCAAAGTGCTCAGTTAATTTTGTTGCGCCCCACGCAGAAGCATAACCGCCGTATGAGCCACCAGTAATACCAACACGTTTAGTGTCTACTAAACCCATATCAACAAGGTGGTTTTTAAAATCTACTAAGTCATCAAACTCTTTGCCTGCGTAGTCATTTTGGCCAAGCTTAGAGTAATCAACCCCTTTACCCGTTGAGCCACGATAATTTGGATAAAATACAGCGTAACCACGAGCTGCTCCCATTTGACCAGGACGTGAGTAGTTAGTTAACCAACCGTCTTTGTCATGGCTTTCAGGGCCGCCATGTACCGACATGATTAATGGGTAACGTGTCCCTTTTTTATAATCAAGCGGATACACAAGTACACCATCAATTTCTACGCCGTCACGGGCTTTTAAATTAATTGTTTGTTGCTTGGCAAAGCGCTTGTCGTTTAGCCACGTGTTTGAATCGGTTAAACGCTCTGCTTTTTTGCTACGAACAATAAACACTTCGTTAGGATGTTTTGCGGTATTGGCGCGCAGCGCTAAGGTTTTATCTGAAGCAGAGATACTTAGGCTTGAGGCAATAAATTGACCTTCTTTAACTATTTTTTTGTATTTATTGCTGCCGGTTTTAATGCTGCCGACAAAGCTTTGGGTGCCTACATTGGCAATAAAGTTTAAGGTATTGCGTTTATTCTGCCATTCAATATCGGCTACGTGGCCGCTAAAGTTGGGTAACCACTCATCTACTTTACCGCTTTTTGTATCGGCTAAAAATAAGCGACCAGTAGCAGGATCGTGTTTATCTTGTGCGCCTAAAATTGCGATATAACGACCATCATGAGAAAGCTCTGCTGTACCAAGCTTACCCTTTGTGGCAAACGACATAGTTACTTGATTACTTGCTATATCAAACAAGTGCCATTGTGATCTTGTGTACTTATCATCAATTAACGCAGTAGGCTGAGTTTTAACCAGTAGCTTTTTGCCATCGGCAGCCCAGTTAACATCACTAACATAGTTAGCTACATTGAGCGCGGCAGGTGAAAGTGGCTTATCGGTTTGTTTTAAATCAGCAATAAACAGCTGTTTGTTTTTTAAACCTTGTTCGTATACCTCTGCCATAAAGCCTAATTTTTTAAGCTCTTTATCAGATTTATCAGCTGCTGGCATTGCCAAAATAGCGAGGTGTTTATTGTCAGGGCTTAGTGCGTAGCTTGAAATAGAGGTATCTTTTAATGACAGTACTTTATGTGCTTGGCCGCCATCAACCGGAATTTGATAAAGCGCGGTAAATTTGTCATCTTTTAATTTTGCTAAAAAGTAGATGGTTTTACTGTTGTTAGACCATTGAATGCTGCTAATACTAACCGAACCGGTAATAAAAGGGCGCTCTACACCTTTGTCGTTAACCACATACAGCTCACGGTAGTTAGTGCCATTTTCATCAACGTACAGCTCACGCGGCACCGAACGAGTAAAAGCGACATTATCGCCATCTGGACTAATACTGGTTTGAATAACTGATTGAATTTTTGGGATATCTTCAACCGTTAATACTGTTGAAGCACTTACCAATGAGCTAGATAATCCCATTGCAAGCACTAAGCTAAGTTTTAACATTAAACTTTCCTTTATATACACGTTAACTTGGCAGTATAGCAAGGCTGATGTAATAGGCTAAAAAATGCGATTAACACACTGTTTATAAAGGTTAATGGATAAAGCGGTGATAAAAGTAATGACGCCAACTTTTATCACAAATGTTGGCGTATATTTTAATTAATGGATAGGTGAGAAAAGCGCGTTACAAACTCTTTTTAGGTGGCAGTGCTACGTTGGCAAAAATTAACCCAGCTACTAGCGACATAAAAATTAAAAACGTTTGCTGGCCTATATGTTCTGCATAAACAAAGTCTTGACCTTCAATAAGCGAGTTTAAGCCAATATAGGTTTTGCTACCCGGCACTAATACAATTAAGCCTTGCATAGCAACAATAGAAGCGGGGGCGTTGGCCACGCGATTAAATAAGTTACTAAATATGCCAACGGCTAATGCGCCAACAAAGGTCCCTAAGGTGTAATCGAGATACATAGCAGAGCCAATACTGGTGCCATAAGCAATAAAACCAGATGCGATAGACCACACGGCATGTTTAAGCTTGGTTCTAAATATGACTATTAGGCTGCTACACAGCAAAAATATAGCAAGCCAAGGCGTCCACGCTGGCAGTGGCGCAGGTTGCACAAAGTCGGCCTGTCCAAATAATGCAAAACCAATACCTATGCCAATAAAACCACCAAAGTAGAGTTTAAACAGCAACATGAATGAGTCCATCACCCGTGCTGTACCCGACACTAAGTGCCTTGCTGCAAGTTCTGCTAATCCTAGGGCTAATGCTAAACCCGGAATAAATACAATGATGGACGACAGTACCACTAAACGTATATTGATCTCTGGGGCAAAATAAACACTAATAGCACAGGCAACGATTGACGATACAATTGCTACCAAAGGCTCAAGCATGTGGGCGACACGTTTAGAACGCCCCGACCAAAGCACAAACAAGTATACAAGAGATGAGAGCAACGCAGACCAAGCTACATCAAACCAACTGGTGCCCATTAACATAGCAAACGCACCACCAGATGTGGCAAACGCAATGCCCGTAGTGAGTTTATTGTAAGAGTTAGGAGCAACAAAAATAATGTCTAGCTGTTCGTCCACTTCGTGCAAGGTTAACTTGCCATCAAGCATTTGATTAACTAAGTCGTCGGTGTCGGCAAGTGAGCCTAGGTCGTGATCGCCAGGATCTACCCGTGCAACATGGGTATACTCGTCTTCGTGGCCGTCGGTCCAAATAACAAAGGTAACAGAGGTAGGCGACATAACAAACGACGATTTAAGGTCTAAGTAGGTCGCAACTTCCATTAAATGCGCTTCTAAGCGGTATGCGGGCGTACCATATTTGTGCAGCATTTTACCTAATTTAACGATAAATTTGCGTTTTTCTGTAAAGGTTGCGTTTTTCAAATGCTTTTAAGCCAACGGTTAAATAACTAAGCTAAAAATATAGACAAAAAATACTAATCTGCCATAAAAAGTGCTAATTCAGAGTTCATCCAGTGGCTTTTGATTCAAGTGGGCAACATGTAGGAAGGGTGGTTCCCTTTCAAAAGTTGCCAACGAAGAAGAAATGTCACTGGTGAGCTCCCTTGGGCGAGTTTTAAATGAGCTTATACTGCGTTCCTCGAACTCAAAATAGAACCACTATTTTATCATTCAAGCGCCTTGGCTAAGCTCATTTTAATTCTCGCTGAATTGTACCGTTTAAGGTAGATTGGTATTAAAAATTTGCCCACGTTTAATGGGCGCGATTTTAAACACTAATTGGTGTGTGTCTAGTCATTTTTAATCTAATTTTTTATTTTTTTCAGCTATCCATTGCGACATGTATTGTGTGCTGCGCATTGTATGATGTTTGAGCATTTGGCCTGTAAAGTTTTTTTCGCGATGGGCATTTAAATCGCTACTTATTGAATCGACTTTTTGAATTAACGCAGCGCTTAACTGGGCTTTGTCATACAGCGTATTAAGTAGTGTATTGCCATCTTGTTGTGCTTGTTCAAATTCACTTTGATTGTTGTACATTTCAACGGCTGCATTTGCAAAATCTTCGGCGGTGTTTGCTATTTTTCCAGGCCAAGGTAACTCATTATGCATACCTTCACTGCCAATATTAGTGGTAACACTTGGGGTTTGCATAATCATGGCTTCAAGTAATTTACCTTTAATACCTGCGCCAAAACGCAGTGGTGCTAAACATACTCGTGCGCTTTGCATTACCTCAAACGCATTATCGGCCCAGCCTTTAATTAAAAACCCCGATTTAGGGTTGTTAAGTGCAGTTGCTTTTGGCGGCGGGTACGATCCATATATATGCAGCTCAGCTTTAGGCAGTTGCTTGCGAATAAGAGGCCAAATTTGTTGTAAATAAAGCACAGCATCCCAGTTTGGCGCGTGCCTAAAGTTACCTATGGTCATAAAGTGTTGGCGCTGCTCAAAGGTTTTAGTGCTGGTGGGCAATGTGTTTAAATCGACCATAAAAGGTAAATGGTGTAATAAGCTAGGCTCTATTTTAAATACATCATTAAGTAAACTCATTTCATAGCTAGAAATAATAAGGCTTAAATCGCAACGTAAGATGGCTGCAATTTCGCGTTTTGCTATGTCTGAATGCAAGTCGTTAGTGGTAAATTCTCGCTCGCCTTTGTGGGCTTCGTGGCGGGCATTACGCAAACATTGTAGATCTTCAGTATCTAAAATTTTCAGCGCATTCGGGCAATGCTTATCAACGCGCCAACCAAACTGTTCTTCCATCATAAAACGGTCAAACATAACGATATCGGGAGCATATGCTTTAACGTAATCGTCAAAACTTTCGCAGTTAAGCGCAATGCTCTGGCTACTAATACCAAAGTCGTCAAGGTTGATCATGTGCTCGGTGCGCAGTGCCGGCGTTGCAAACTCTACTTGCCAGTTTTGGGCTCTAAAGGCATTTAATAACGACATCATGTGCGTGCCTGCAGCAGATGAGTTGGGCTCTGGCCATACGTAGCCAATTACCAGCACTTTTTTCATTGGCTAGGATCTCTTTTTAGTAAGTTTAAATTTACCCATATAGAAACAGGTAAGCTTATTTTTTGTGATGGTTATTACAATAATAACGGTAGTAGTACAGTAAATTTAGCGCACTAGTTCTACACAAGTTCAATGCTTATAAAGTCATTTTTTATTAATGGGTAATATTAAAAAATATGACTGCATTTACTTTATTCATCAGCATTGTTTTTTAGGTGTACAGCACTTTATAAATAGCGCTGTAGTGTAGCTTAAGTTAGGGTGGCGATAAATCATTTACGCTATTTTGTATAACCTTAATGCTTTATGAATGCGGCAAAACATGTTTAGATAGCTTTATTAAACTAAATAATTACTAAAGGACAAAACATGAACGCTTTTAGGCTGTTAGTTGCCTTTATTGGCTGTATTGCATTACTGCCAATGAGCTATGCAGAGCAAGGATATCAAACGCCATCGGCTGAACTTGCTGCATTAGTAGATGCTAAGTTATCGCCCACCAGTAGTTTGTCAGACGATGGCCAATGGCTGGCATTGTTTGAGCGCAAACGTGTTGTGTCGCTAGATGAGTTGGCAAAAGAGGAGCTTAAACTGGCGGGCATTAAACTCAACCCGGCAAACTTTTCACGCTCACGCGTAAGTGCAAAATACAGTGCGATGCAAATTAAACACGTACAAAGTGGTACGGTTATTAATATTAATAACTTGCCACAAGGTATTATTCGCGCGCCAAAGTGGTCATCAAATAGTGAGTACTTAGCCTTCGTGGTTGAGCAAAAAAATGATGCGCGTTTATGGTTATACAATGTAAAAACAAAACAAGCTAATGAGCTAAACTCAATTGCGCTAAACTCTGTCCTTACTGCATCCCCTTATGAATGGCTACCCGATAGCAGTGCCTTGGTTGCAAATTTAGCCGTGAATTTAGGAAAAACCAGGTTACAAAATGATAGTCAAAGTACTGTGCCTGTTATTCAGCAAAGTAGCGGCGAAAAAGCCCCTGCACGTACTTATCAAAACTTATTAACCGGTCCGTTTGATGAGGCGCAGTTTAAGTTTTATGGCCAAGGGCAACTCGCCTATATAACGCTTGATGGACATGCGCAACCGATTGGCCGCCCTGCGTTGCTTAAGTCATTTTCAGTATCACCCGACTCAACCAATATATTAGTGGCAAGCATAAACGAGCCATTTTCGTATCAAGTTCCATACAACCGCTTTGCTACAACATGGCAAATATGGGGAATGCGTGGTTTTTCACTAGTTGAGCTGGCAAAACAACCATTAGCCGATAATATTCCACAAGGCTACGACAGTGTACGTACTGGCAGACGTGACTTTGAGTGGCGAGGCGATCAAGGTGCAGAGGTTATTTGGGCTGAAGCGCAAGATGGTGGTGATATGAAAACCGATGTTGAATATCACGACTTTATTTACAGCTTACGTGCACCGTTTAAGCGCGAGCCTAAACTGTTTGCTAAAGTAGAGCGTCGTTATTCGGGTATAGAATGGGGTAACGATAATATTGCTATGCTCAGCGATTGGCGCTTTAGTGACCGCCAAGTGCGTACTTATATTATTGCCCCACGTGATGCTGATAAAAACCGCATATTATTTTCAGAGCGTAGTTACAACGATGCCTACAAAGACCCTGGTAGAGCACTATATGAGCGCAATGATTTAGGCAGCAAGGTAATAAAAGTGGTTGGCGGACGCTATCTATTTTTACGCGGTAATGGCGCATCAGAGCAAGGTAATGTGCCGTTTTTAGATCAATACGATGTAAAAACGAATAGCAGCAAACGTTTGTGGCAATCAGCGGCACCTTATTATGAGCGTGTTCGTGCGTTACTTGATGACGAAGGTAAGCGTTTTATTACTATTAGAGAGTCTAAAGCAGAGCAACCTAACTTTTTTATTCGTGATTTAAATAAACAAAATTTAACTCAAATTACTAATTTTGAGCACCCTTACCCTGCATTTAAAGGCGTAACAAAAGAGCAATTACGTTATACCCGAGATGACGGTGTTGAGCTTTCAGGCACACTTTATTTACCACCAGGTTATGATAAATCTCAAGGTCCATTACCTGTATTAATGTGGGCATACCCGCTTGAATATAAAGACAAAGCAGTCGCTTCTCAAGTGCGTGAATCGCCTTATGAGTTTACCTCTATTGGTTACTGGGGCCCAATGCCTTACTTAGCTAAAGGTATTGCGGTGTTTGACGATCCTAAAATGCCTATTGTAGGTATTGAGGGCAGTGAACCAAATGATAACTTTAGAAAGCAACTAGTGGCCAGCGCACAAGCTGCCGTAGATGTATTGGTTAAAAAAGGAATTGCTGATAAAAACAATATTGCCATAGCAGGGCATTCATATGGTGCATTTATGGTGGCTAACTTATTAGCGCATAGTGACTTGTTTAAAACCGGTATTGCCCGCAGTGGCGCGTATAATCGCACCTTAACGCCGTTTGGCTTTCAAGGCGAAGAGCGCGACTTTTGGCAAGCCCAAGATGTGTACGCAAACATGTCGCCCTTTTTTCATGCCGAAAAAATTAACGAGCCAATGTTGATGATTCACGGGCAAGAAGATCCGAATTCTGGAACTTTTCCAATGCAAAGTGAGCGTATGTACGCCGCGTTAAAAGGCTTAGGTAAAGAAGCGCGTTTAGTTATGCTACCTCATGAAGCACATGGTTATCGAGCCCGTAAAAGCTTACTGCATGTCTTGTGGGAGCAAGAACAGTGGTTAGATAAGTACTTACTAAATGATTCAGCTGAGCCGGTAAAGGTAACGACTGAGCAAGTGGCAGAGCCAACACCGAGCCAGTAGTAAAGTACGTGTTTATGCTGTGAGAGCAAGAAGATCCACTCTAAATCTCACGGCACTTTCCCAATGCAAAGTGAGCGTATGTACGCCGCATTAAAAGGCTTAGGTAAAGAAGCGCGTTTAGTTATGCTACCCCATGAAGCACATGGTTATCGTGCTCGTAAAAGCTTACTGCATGTCTTGTGGGAGCAAGAACAGTGGCTAAACAAATACCTGTTAATGGATGAAGAGGCTGAGCCGGAAAAGGTAACAACTGAGCAAGTGGCAGAGCCAACACCGAGCCAGTAATAAAGTACGTGTTTACGCTGTGAGAGCAAGAAGATCCACTCTAAATCTCACGGCACCTTCCTAATGCAAAGTGAGCGTATGTACGCCGCGTTAAAAGGCTTAGGTAAAGAAGCGCGTTTAGTTATGCTACCTCATGAAGCACATGGCTATCGAGCCCGTAAAAGTTTACTGCATGTATTGTGGGAGCAAGAACAGTGGTTAGATAAGTACTTACTTAATGACTCTGCCGAGCCGGAAAAGGTAACAACGGAGCAAGTGGCAGAGCCAACACCGAGCCAGTAGTAAAGTACGTGTTTATGCTGTGAGAGCAAGAAGATCCACTCTAAATCTCACGGCACCTTCCCAATGCAAAGTGAGCGTATGTACGCCGCACTTTAGAGCAACAAAATGTATTTTTGCACTTTATCATCTCAGACTTTTGCCATATATGAGTGTATAAAATTTCCAAATTCAGACGCTTTTTGTTTTTCATAATAAAGGATAAATAACGCGAAAGCCTTGCTGTTCAGGGCTTTCAAGTGGGAAGATGTTTTACTAATAGGTAAAATTTATTTTGGGCTGATACTTTGTTTAAGGGGGAGGTTACCTTACCAAAAATTGGCTCAAGGTGAGCGAGTACAAATGGTCATATTACATATCATTTATCTTTCACCTTAGCTCTTTTTCCTTTACCCTTTCGCCTAGAACCTATTACAACTTTGTCTTTAACCCATTACGAGTTTTAAATGATTGATATAACAGTACTCGCGGTATTTATTCCCACCTTCTTTTTTGTTTCGATCACCCCAGGTATGTGTATGACATTAGCCATGACGCTAGGCATGAGTATTGGCGTGCGGCGCACTTTGTGGATGATGCTTGGCGAGCTACTCGGCGTTGCTAGTGTTGCAGTTGCTGCAGTGCTAGGCGTGGCGAGTATTATGCTTAATTATCCAGAGGCGTTTGCTATTTTAAAGTGGGTAGGCGGTGCATACTTAATTTACATTGGTATAAACATGTGGCGATCTAAAGGAAAAATGTCGGTAAATACCAGCAATGCTACAGCTGTAAGTCGCCAGTCACTGTTTACGCAAGGCTTTGTAACTGCAATTGCCAATCCAAAAGGCTGGGCGTTTATGATCTCATTACTACCACCATTTATAAACATTGAACATGACGTAGCCCCGCAACTTTTAGTGTTGTTAAGTGTAATAATGGTTACCGAATTTTTAAGTATGTTGGCTTATGCAACAGGTGGAAAAAGCTTACGATTATTTTTAACGCGCGGTAATAACATCCAGTGGATGAATCGCATTGCGGGCAGTTTAATGGTCGCCGTTGGTGTATGGCTGGCTTTAGGGTAGTGCTTTAATAGATTAATTACTCGGCATTACAATATTAAAAAAGTAGTTTTCTTTTGTTATTAGCTCCTAAAATGGGTAAAAAACATTGATTATGTAAAAATGAGCTGAAAGTATTAACCTCAGCTGAACGCCTTGCTGTGGTTACATTTGTTGCTATTTTAATTACAAACAATAAAAGTTTCTTAATTTTCTGTATTGCAATTTGTAACAAATTCGGTAATTCTAACAAAATATTCAAGGAAGAATGAATTAAGTCAACGGCTTAGCTACATGCTTTCTTGCCTTTTAAATGTACAGGGAATTGCCACATGAAAAAAACTATCCTTTCTGCGCTTATTTTTGCTCCTCTTTTTGCTGGCTGTGTGTCTACAGCTGATACTTCTGGTGACTTAGATCGTAACGCTGTTGTTGCTGAGTTATCTACACGCATGGATACACTTGGTTACCAACACCCGGTAGACATTGTGCCAGGCATCAATGAATTTCTAAATGCATCGGCTATGGTGCTTGAGCGCCAATATAAAGTAATGGGTCAGTACCGTACGTCTACTGATAATCATCGTGATGTTCAAGCTTTTTTATATGCATACAAAGATGCAACACCTGAAGAGTTACAAATAGCTATAACTGAATTTGATGCGGGTGCAAAAAATAAAGATGAAAAAATTGGTCATAAAATTGCTGCCTATAACCAAGCAAACGAAAGTATATATCAACAAAACGTCGCACTTGCTACCGACTTAACCGTTGAAATTGCAAAGTCTGCTTATATTTTATCTCAATATAAAAATGAAGTAGCGATGGCATTAGCGCTCAGTGCTGGCAGTAGTATGATGGGTATGTTTGCTGGTGAGGAAGATGAAGCAGAAAATCCAAAAGATATTGGTGTGGCATTGTTAAAAGCAAAAGATCAGCTTTCGTTAGCATTAGAAGCGAATGAAATTATTGAATTAGAGCAAGCGACTATTTCATCAATTAATGAGCTACAGCTAGAGCTAGAAGCGAAAGGTTAATGAAAACAAGCATTTTTGCCTTTTTATTGGCATTTGCTTGTACAAGCTCAGCGCAAAGCTGGCCTGTTTGGGTAGTTCAATCGCAACAAAGTGATGAATACATTACTGCGGTGGGTATTGGTGAGAGCCGCTTAGCTGCAAAGCAAGCGGCTTTAGCCGAGATTGTAACCCAACTCAGTGTTGATGTAAGCACCCAGCAAACACAGTTGTTGAGCAAGCAAAACAATAAATTAGCCAGCTATTTTGAGCAAGCAACAACACTCAATAGTTTACCGTTTACATTAACGGGGATTGAGCAGTTAAATGCAGTTGCACAAAACAACTTATTTGCTTTAAAAATGGGTGTTAAAAAGTCGGTTATAGTAAAAACGTTAAAATCTGATTTATCGGTACTATCGCGAATTACCCCTCCAGAAAAAAATGCTGAGCAACGTTTTATTTGGGCACTGCAAAATAGTGGTTTACTAAACCAAGCGATAAAAAAGTTAGCAGTTTTGGAGCATTTATCAGGTTCTGAGTTGTTGATTAAATCAACACTGAATAATTTATTAACCGAACAGTCAATTGCACTTAATGCAGTTGCGTGCGATGTGATTGGTGCAATCAGCGCACACGAAATTAAATCTGCTTTAAACGACGCATTACCTCACAGCGGCGACACACAACTATGGCTTCGTCCACAATTACGTTGGCAATACGCGCAAACTACAACTAAACACTCTGCAAAAGCCATTTTATCACTAGCACTAACACGCAGCACTAGCCCTTTTAAAGTGTTATTGCAACACGATTTAAATGCCCAAGAAAGTGCCGCTACGCGTGAAAATGCCAAACAAAAAGTGATTCAAAACTTAGTGCAACAACTTAAAGCGCCTGCTAGCCAATGGCTGTTTGATATTTAGGAATAATAATGAAATTAGTAAAAAAATTAACTCTGTCAGCATTAACACTTGCCTTATTAGCTGGTTGTCAAACAAAGCCTGGCAGCAGTACGCAAGTAGAAAAAGTAAGTAATCGTGCATCGAATGCGGTTGTTGCTAAAAGTGCCTACGACTTTAAAGATCACGATATTACCATTCCTGCCTATTTTGATACTCAAGGGCTAGAGCGTTGCACCTTTGATGTTAATAATGAGGCCGAAAGCTGCCCACTGAAAAAGCCCATAGTACGTATGTATTTTGACTTAGCTCAAGTAGCTGGCAGTGGCATTGGTGTAGATGCAATGCGTGAGTTCGATAATGAAAATTTACTCTTTATGCTCGAAAACCAGTTTGCCGGTATTAGCCGCTTTAGAATTATTACTCGCGATGACGATACAATTTCCAAAGAACAGCAAATATTTTTAGAGCAACAGGGTACAAATGCGGCCGCTAAAAGAGCTGAAGTAAGGGCATTAATGCCAGATTTTATTGTAAAAATAGATTCACTCAGAACACTAAAAACCGAAGGGGGTTACAGCGATTGGGCCAATTACACGCTAGAGCTTACCACTGGGGTGATTAACCCTCAAACACGGGAAAAACTATCGCACCCTAACCTTGGAAAAATCCGCGTTAAGTCAGAAGACGTGCGCGAACGCTCAGAATTGAAGTTTCACCGAGTAAATAATCGTTATGTTGCTGGTTTTCGATTTGATGATAGTGCCCATGTAAATGCAGTAATCAATGATATGGGCTCGCGCGGTATTGATATTTTACTTACCCGTATGCTCAGTGAAATGCCTGCAACAGCACAAGTGTTAGGTATTAAAGGAAATAAAATTAGCCTTGATCGTGGCCAAAATGCCGGGGTATTACCTAACGAAACTATGATTGTTTTTAGTTATGAAGCGGGTTTTGTGGAGCCAATTGGCGTTGCGAGTGTCATGCCTTCTAGTAACAGTGCTCAAGGCGAAATTATCCGCTGGAAAGATTCTGATATTGCAGATGACGTTAAAGGTAAAGCTAAAAATGGTATTTATCGCCCAGCAAAAGGTGCAAAAATATTTGCAGTTTCGGTAGGCACACCAGCTGGATTTTTGGAGAACCGTACATGATCAAAAAGCTTTGCTTATTAGCGTTATGCTCCTTAAGCGTACAAGCACAAGTGGATGTTTTAGCGGATGGAACATTACAAACCCAGGCGTGTGCTTATGGGCGTGGTAGCACTGCTATTTCTGGTGCAAAAGCGCAGGCCAGTGCTGAGCTTATAAGTTTTATTAAAGGTAATAAAAGCCTGACAACGCAAAGCGCACAGCAGCATTTAACAACCAATTTAACAGATGATGCCGCCAGTTTATATGAGCAGCAACGCACTACTATGATCGAAGGTTTAAATGCAGGTGCAGTTCCTTTAAATTACTCAGCGCCAGCACTCAGTGGTAACGACACTTGCATGACGGTAAGCCTTAACCCACAAGAATTAGGTGAAATACAAGAGCAAAGCTGGCAACAAGCGACCCAAGATATAAGCGTGACAGTAATAGGTCAAGGCTGGAAAAAAGAAGGTAAAACAGCATTAATTAATGCTGAGCAAGATGCACTACAAAGAGCTGTATCTCAGGTGGTGGGGGTTTGGCTTACGCAGCAACACACGCAATCATCAAGCATGAGTATGAATATTGTTGACGGTAATGAGTCAACCAATATGCAGGAGTTGATTGGTCAGCAGCTTTCTAGTCATAGCGAAGGGTTGGTTAAAGAGTGGCAAACGCTCCAAAGTAAGCAGCTAAAAAATGGTGGCGTAGAAATTACGATAATGGCGGTAGTCGAAAAAGCACCGCTAATTCAGCAGGCATCGCAATTGTTGAGTATGATTGGCTCACCTAGAGTACAAGTAATCGCTCCTGAGCAATTAAAAACAGAGTTAAAAGTTTGGTTGAGTGAGCAAGGTATTGAAGTAGGTGGTGCGGCGAGTTTAGTGATTTATGCACAATCTGATGTTATTAAACGTGGTAATAATCGTCAACTTCGCTTAAGTGTTAATGTGCGAGATTTAGCTGGCAACATTTATGGGAATTGGAAAAACGATCCTTCATTTATGTCTTTGCCTGATGACCCTTACGTAGAAAAAGATTTAATGGCAGTACATTTAGCCAGTGAATCGCAGTCAAAAGCACTGCACAGTACGCTTAATACTGCGTTTACTCAAGTTGTTGCAAGAGGCGGATTAGTAAGAGAAGTTCTGTTGCCAAGTAATAAATTAACGCAACCAGAAAAATTGCATGCTGTATTAAGCACTTTAGGTGGTGTAAGCGACGTAGCTATCGATAAGCGCAGTGACTATACAGTTGCAAGCCTTAGATACAAAGGTAATACCGGTGAGCTTGCCCATGCACTTGATCAAGCATTAGCAACGATTACCGCAAAAACACTTTCTAAAATTACAATCGAAAACGACTTTACACTCAGGTACAAATAAGGACAGATGATGAAATTGAAAATATTAACATTAGCAATGGTTTTAGCTATGCCTGCAATTGCAGCTGAAGAATTTAGTTTAACAGACATGATCCCAGCTCGCCCTGGTGCACAAGTAGCTAACGCAGATCAAGCCCAAGTGTCGGGCGATGTAGTGGTTGCAAAAGATACTAATGTAGCGGTAGCTGTTGCCCATCAAGCGCTGATTGATGACGATGAAGACGGCATAAAAATGATTCAAGTAGGCAGTGGTACTGGTATTTTATCAATTGGTAGTGCTAGCTATAACACTTATGACAACATGAATGCGACATTGCTTTCAAAACGAGGCGCTTATAATCAGGCTTATTTAATTGCTAAAAAGCAATTAATAGAAAACATGAAAGGTGTTGAGCACCAATGTAGCAATGTAGTAAGTGCAACAATGGATGTAATAGATACCGGTGTTGAGGGTGTTGCAAACGAGCAAACAAATATGATGGAAGCGTGTAAGGAGTCGGTATCGGGTTCTTTAGCAGGTTTTGTTACTTATGACGTGTACGATAACAATGAAGAAAAAGGAGTACGCGTTAGTTTAATATCGACACCTAAAACACGCTCGCAAATAAAAGGTAACCGAGGTGCAGTTGCTGTGACTACAGAGCCAAATGCTATTTTTCAACAAGTAATTAGTGATGTTAAATCAGGTGTTTTACCGCCGGTTGGCGCAAAAGTGTTAACTAACGCCGATAGCGGAGAAGTAATAGTACTAGGTTATGGTTCGGCAATAATACGTGGTAATAAAAATAATAAAGTGGCACGTAAATTAAAAGGCGCTGCTAAATCACAATCGCAAACGCGTGCACGCTCAGCGCTTTTAGCCACTATGCAAGGAGAGAAAGTATATTGGGAAGGTAGCTTTGACGAAAAGCAAATGGAAGGTACCCAGCAGTTTGAATACGACGATCCTAACCTAAATGATCCACAGCAAGTAAAAGTGCTAGAAGAGGATAGAAATACATTTTTAAACCAATTAAAAGTGTCTGATGAATATGCAACATTGTCTAAAGGTAAATTACCACCAGGTGTGAGTGTAAAAAGCTTTGCAAGCGATGACGGCTTTTGGCAGTACAGCGTTGCTGTTTATGCGCCAAGCTTAGAAGCAACGGCACGTCAAGCAGCTAAAGAAATGACAGGCAATAACGGCAATACAGTAAATGGTATGAGTCGTTCAGGTCATAAAATTAAAGCGGTGGGTGGTTTAAACGAAAAAGCGGCTAATCCACAAGGTGCTTCGGGTAAAGTAGCGAGTGAAGAGGAGCTTTAATGCTAGCATCTATTTTAGCGCTTTCGTTGGTGGCTTCGGCCACCTTCGACTCAGAGCAAACAATTGAACAGCAAACTGCTTTTTTTAAAAGTCAGGCTAATGGTCAATACGCCCGAGTTAAGGCGTTAAAATCGAGTGCAAAAAATGCGCTTGAGCAGGCATGTCGTAATGCATTGACCCTGCCTGAGCGCAGTATTATAAAAAGTACCTTAGCTAATAAGCTTAATATTACCTTACCAGAATCGGTGAGTTTTATTGAAGCTGAGGTTACGGGGTATAAGCAAGAAAAACAGCAAGAATGGCTAACCTGTACAGGTATTGTTACCCCTGCTGCTGCAGACATAAACGAGGCAGGTTTAGCAATTAGAGCAGCATGGCAAGTAGGCAAACAGCAAGATAAAAATAACTTGCGTGCATTACTTAAAATAGCAATGGCTCACCCATCGACTATATCTGATGCCGTTGCACTTGTTGCCGACCAATCACCGCAAAGCGAGCGCCTAGCTTACCTAGATAAATACTTAGTAGCCGATGAACTTAAACTTGATGACGCGAAAGTGTCTGTGGCGCAAGTATGGTTTAAAGACATGCGCTACCAACAAGTCATTTCATTAATGCAACAGTGTGAAAGTATTGATTGTAAACGTTTAGGTTTAGCCGCAGAGGCTGAATATGAGCAGCAAAGCGCAGATGATTTAAGCAGCTACTTTTAATTTATAAGGATATAAAAAGTGTACTTGAAAAGTAAATACTTACTAAGGTTAAGTACTATTGCATGCCTTACTTTAAGCTTAAATAGCCTAGCCAAAACAAGTGATGAAGCCGAATTTGAGGCTTTTTTAAAGCAGCGTCAAAGTGAGTTTAGTCAGTACGAACAACAACAAAAGCAAGAGTTTGAAGCGTTTGTGAGTGCCTGGCGTGATGCTGAGAGTGCTTATTTAAAACAAATAACTGCGAAATGGCAAGACCCAAACCTACCTAGCTCAAAAGTGTGGGTCAAATATAGTGACGATTTAAATAAACGCACCAGTGTAAACTTTGAAAGCGGTGAAGTGGTTGTTGAGTTATTAAGTAGCAAAAGCGATGAGCAAGCAGTTGAATATGCAAAAGAGCAGTTAAACGAGCTCTCACAGGTAACCGTAGATAAAACGCTTGCCAAAGATCCAATTTATATTACAGCAAATAACACACTTAACAGTAAAAGCATTATCTCAACAGGCAAGCCCTTAAATAACAAGGTTGAGCAAAGTAAACCACTAACCGCTACTCAATCTAAAAAAGTAGCTGAGCAAACAGTGCTCTCTACAGAAATTGTACAAGAGGTATTAGCTGCAAAGGCTCCTGTAATAACTAAGCAAAAAGATAGGGTGACAATTAGCTACAAATTGCCTGCTAATACGCTTTCAAACCAAGCAAAGCGTTATTTGCCAGAGGTAAAAGTACAAGCTGCGCGTTATAACTTAGAGCCAGCCTTATTGTTAGCCATAATACATACTGAGTCGAGCTTTAACCCACTGGCACGCTCACCTATCCCTGCATTTGGTTTAATGCAAATAGTGCCTACCTCTGCGGGTAAAGATGTAAGTAACTTCTTGCAAGGTAAGCCGTTATTGCTTAGCCCTGAGTATTTATTTAAGGCAGATAATAACGTAGAAGCAGGGAGTACTTATCTGCATATTTTAAGTAATCGCTATTTTAAAAATGTACGTAACGAGCAATCAAGACTGTATATGAGCATAGCCGCATATAATACTGGCCCAGGCAATGTAGCTAAAACTCTCAGCGGCTCAAACTCACTAAATCAGGCAAGTATTGCTGCTAATGCAATGTCGGCAGATAAGATTTATGCCTATATGGTGAATAACTTACCTGCACAAGAAACCCGTAATTATTTACAAAAGGTGGTTAAACGCACCGCATATTATCAAGCACAATTGAAAGGAATTTAAATATGAAAAAGTTATTACCAGTAATCGCCGCTTTGGCGTTAGGTGCGTGTTCAAGTACAGAGAAAACGCAATCAGCACCGCTTGCTAAAAATGATTCAGTACCAAATTGGGTACTTCTACCTGTATCAGATAAAGGTTTAGCTTCTTCGTCATGTGTACCTTGGTCGGGCAGTATGTCTACAGACAGAGCGCAGGCAATTGCAGCAGCGCGTGCAGATTTATCGCAGCAAATACAAGTAAAAGCAAGTGTTATGGACCGTCTATATCAACGTAAAGCGCAAAGTAATGATGAGCTAAATGTAGGTGGTACATTTGAGCAAGTAAGTAAACAAGTTGCAGAGCAAAGTCTTGTTGGCGCTATACCTCAAGAAGTAGCATTTGCACGTTTAGATGGTAAAAAACAACTTTGTACCTTAGTAGTAATGAGCAACACACAAGATACCTTTAATAACCTAGTGGCTAAATCAGGTAAACGTTTAGATCCCGGTTCACGCGAAGCGCTTTACGAAGAGTTCAAAGCGCAAAAAGCAATGAAAGACTTAGAAAAAGAACTCGATAATTTAAATAAGTAACTGCGACACCTAATTTTTAATTTAATAGCGTAATTAGCTTTAATTAAATATACAGCCAGTTAGCTTTATTAAGGCTAGCTAGATAATAACTATGAGGGCTAGTAAGCGCTCATTTTTTGTGAAATAAAAATTTACTGACTATTTTAAAAAGGACTAAAAAATGAAAGATATTTTTTTCTTTGAATCTATGCTGACACCTAAAATCATTACTTTTGTATATTGGTTAATGTTACTAGGTGCTGTAATTTCTGGTGTAACCACTATGTTTGTGCAGTACGGTGGTGGTTTTTGGGCTGGGCTTGGTATTATTGTTGGTGGTGTAATTGGCGCTAGAATTTGGTGTGAACTACTTATCGTTTTATTCAAAATTCACGAGAATTTACAAAAAATAGCTAATAAATCAGAATAAAATTTTAACGTGTCACAGTAAGTTTCAGTTAGAAATAAAACCAGACACGTTATTTTATCCAAAAAACTCCGAGAAAACCCATTGATCGACACGAAGTGGCGTCGATGGGTAGTTCACTTTAACCACTTTGAGGTTCAAAAAGCCTAAAATACATTTGCAAACATAGTTTTAAGTAAATTATTTATAAAGAGGTTAAGGGGGGGGCGCTGCGCTTCTTATTCTTTGCTGTTACTAACTGTTAAGCTGTTGTTTTAACCAAGAAATAAACTCAGCTGCGGGCATAGGATAAGCCATATAATAGCCTTGCATACCGGTAATATTAAGTTGTGCGAGTGTTTTAGCTTGCTCTGCGGTTTCAACGCCTTCGGCAATAACATTAAAGCCAAGGTTGTGCGCAAGTGAGGTTATAGTACTTACAATGGCAGACCCTCTATTACCTTCATGTATTTTATCAATAAAGCTTTTATCTATTTTTAGCTCATCAACGGGGTAAGTGTGTATATAGGCTAACGATGAATAACCAGTGCCAAAATCATCAATCGAAAACCTAAACCCTTTAGCTTTGAGCTGCTGCATTTGTGCAATATTTTCAGCCATGTCATCCAGTAAAATGCTTTCGGTTATCTCCAGTTTAAATCTTGTAGGAGATATACCAAACGCATCTACAATACTAACAATATTGTTGTATAAGGAATGTGTTATAAATTGGCAGGCGCTAATATTAATAGCAACACAAAATGAATCATGAAGTTGCTGTGTTTGCTCTAGCGTTTTAATTAACATGCAGGCGTCAAACAATACAGTGCTTTGCAATTGATCAATCAGACCAGATTGTTCCGCAACAGGAATAAAGTAGTAGGGTGATATAATGCCTTTTATAGGGTGTATCCAGCGAATTAATGCCTCAGCGGCTATAATATTACCTTGGCAATCAAGTTGCGGCTGAAAGTAAGCCGCAAACTGCTTTTCTTTTATTGCAGTTATAATGTCGCTTTCTAGCTGTAAACGTAAGTCTAATTCGTGTTGCAGTGCCGGATCGTAAAACGCAAAACGATGGCCGCCAAATTTTTTGGCGCTATACATAGCTGTATCGGCCCGCTTTAATACATCGTTGCTTGTTGTGTCTGGGCCTTCAATAAAACTAATGCCAATACTGACGGTAATTTTATAACTACAGTTGTTTATTTTAAATGGGTTTTTGAAGCAGTCGAGTATTTGCTTGGCACACACTATTGCCTGGCTTTGTGCATTGTTTTTATTACTACTTAGGTGCTTAGGTAAAATTACAAATTCATCGCCACCAATTCGCGCAATAATACCTGCATTTTTAATAACGGTTTTTAACCGCATAGCAACTTCTAGTAAAACCTCGTCACCGATAACATGGCCTAATGAATCATTAATGCGCTTAAAGTCATTTAAATCTAAAAATAATAGAGTGCCAAATGAAAGCTGCTTTTTAGATTCGCTGATCATCAATTCAAGCGTGTCAGTTAGCATGCGGCGATTAGGCAATGTGGTTAATGGGTCGTAAAATACCAACTCTTTAACTTGCTCTTCAGCAAGTTTACGCTCGGTAATGTCGCGTATCATCCATAAAACATGTTTTTTATTTGGCTCATCAAGTAGGTAGTTATTAATAATTGACGTTCTAGCTTCAAAAATATGTCGGTTACCCATACAGTTAAGTTCGTACTCGTACAGTTGTACTTGCTCTGTTTTCAGTGTTTTAGTAATGATAGAGATTACTTTATTAGGATCACCTAATGGTAGCGAACTTATGCGTTGCTCATTACTTAAGCTATTACATTGCAACTCGTTGCTAGCACCATAACTTTCAATATACCGCGCTTGTTCATCAAAAATGATTCCTAAATCGGGGATCACCTCAATAAATGCTTTTAATTTATCGTTAGAACGTTGTAGCTCTAAACTAAGTGCTTTTTCTCTTGCGACAGAGCGCGCTTTTTCTATTGCTAGGCCCGATAAATGAGTAAAGCGTTCAATAAGCTTTAAATCTAATGCGGTTGGTGCGTTTGGATGGGTGTAATAAACGGCAAAACTACCGAGCACTTTGTTGTCTGAGGAAAAAATAGGAGTAGACCAACACGCTTGCAAACCATGTGCTAATGCAATAGTTTTATAATTAGCCCAAAGTGGGCTAGTAGCTATGTTACTAACAATAACTTGTTGCTCTGTGTACACTGCAGTGCCACATGAGCCTACATTATCTCCAATTGTAACACCGTCTATTGCTTGGCAATATTCAGGGGGAAGTTTAGGCGCAGCACCGTGGCGAAGTTGGTTGCCCTCTAGAGTTAAAATCGAGCTTTTAGCATTTTTAGAGTCAATAATTGCTTCAATTTGCTCGCAGATATTATGCAGGCACAGGTGTATATCTACACCCAATGCGATCTGCTCTATAATCTGTTGTTGGGCTGCAAATAATGCTGAATGTTGTGCTGGAGTCACTCAGAAAAGTTCCTAAATAATAGTTAATGTGTCTGAGCGCATAGCGTTAATAAAAACGAGAAATTTATTTTATATTAATTAAGCAGCACCTTATTGATATTGTAAACATTATCTAATTTAACTCAATACTAGAGTCGAATAAAATTTAAACTCTTTTCGTTTTTACTTTTAACTGGTTGTTATCATTTGTTATATATAACAACAATGCTAATTGTTATAAGTGGTGCTTAGTGCCTAAGGTGACTTCAGCGAAGTGCTTTTTTAAAATATCAAGTAACGCATAAGTCTTTGCAGCAATAAAATCTCGTTTTGGCGTTACTGCATACACTAAATAGCCATTATTTATTGTAGTTAGGCATAAATTTTATTGCAGTAAATGCAGCCAGTATTAAAGTTTGTTTAAAAAAGCTGAAATATTATAAAATGCGGTTGGCTTTTACGCTTGAGTCGCTTATTCTAGCCACATATATGTAGCTGCTTAGTTTACACTTAAATGTTATTACTGCTTGCTACTACTCTATAATCGCACTTAATCTGCAAAGGTAACACCTCGTTTGAACCACCTAGACAACCATAACCAAGTTAATAAAATAAACGTTATTAGCGCCTTTTATTTAGCAGAAAATCTGTGAAAATTCCTAAACGCCTACAACCGCTAGTTGATGATGGTTTAATTGATGACGTACTCAGCAGGCTTATGAGCGGTAAAGAAGCCGATGTTTTTGTAGTGCAGTGTGGCGATCATATTCGCTGCGCTAAAGTTTATAAAGAAGCCAGTAAACGTAGTTTTAAAAAAGCCGCACAATATCAAGAAGGCCGTAAAGTTCGTGGTGGGCGCCAAGCGCGTGCTATGGGTAAACGCTCAAGTTATGGTCGCCAATTAGAAGAAGAGATTTGGCAAAATGCCGAAGTTGATGCGCTATCACGTTTAGCGAGTGCCGGTGTACGTGTACCCGACACCTACGGCTGTATTGATGGTGTGTTGCTAATGGAGCTTGTGTGCGATGACAGCGGCGACGTTGCACCGCAGTTAGGTAATGTAGCTCTTAGTGAAGAAGAGGCGATTAGGCAGCATAGCTTAATGATGCATTACATTAAATTAATGTTGTGTGCGGGTATCATCCACGGCGACTTATCAGAATTTAATGTGTTGGTTGACAGCAAAGGCCCGGTAATTATTGACTTACCGCAAGCGGTTAATGCTGCAGCGAATAATAGCGCCGAAGCAATGTTTGCTCGCGATGTTAATAATATGCGCCGTTATTACGGCGAATATGCCCCAGCTTTATTGCAAACTCAATACGCCAAAGAAATGTGGGCATTGTTTTCTGAGGCTAACTTAACGGCTAACTCCACTTTAACAGGTGAATTTGAAGATAACAGCGAAGCCGCTGATGTTGATGCAATACTTGAAGAAATTGAAGCCGCTCGTGAAGAAGAGCTGGAGCGCTTAGACCGTATTCGAGACGTTGACGAAGATGCTTAAACTTAATTAAATTAAGCTGATGTCTAGCGTTTAGTAGCTAGACATCAAACCGTTGCAGTTAAATTCAATAAAACAAAGGTTAACTTAATCGCGGCCTGAGCCTGTATAAAGCAAAATGTTTTTTTGTTTTAACGCTTTCCCTTTCACCTTGAGTAATTTAGCAGTTATTTCACTCCTATTCCCTGCGCTTTAAAGTACTGCTGTATTTCATTTGTATGTGGTTTAAATGCACGCCAGCGGCCAATAGCTTTGTTGTTGAGCGGTTGACGAACCTGCACTTTACTGGCGGTAGAAACCGGCGCTGTATTTAAATGAAAATCAATACACTGCGGTTGCCACGCTAACTCACAAAACTTAACTAAATCTTTAATTTGCACTTCGGGCTGCGCTACTAACTCCTCGTACTGAACTAATTTTATTGTATTTTTATGCAAACTTTGAAAATGCTGCATGAGTTTATAAAAACGGCTATAAAATTTAGCGGTATCAAGTAAATCTAACGAATAAGCGTAATAAGGGTTATTAATACTAAATAGTTGGCGATAGTTACCAATACAGGTGTCCATTGGGTCGCGCAGCAGGCAAATTATTTTTGCATTAGGTAATGCTTTGGTTATTAAATCAATATAAAAAAAGTTAAAGGGGAGTTTATCAATAAAGTGTTTACTATTACCTGTAACTACACGGGTAGCATTTAAGTAATGAGTGCCAAGTTGCTCAAAGTTAATTTGATAGGCGCTACTCAAGGTTTGGTTATCAAGCACGTGCGGCGAGGTGGTTTTGCTTATTTTTTTAACACACAAGCCAAAGTCTTGCAGCTCCCCTGCTGATTGCACGTCGCTGTGGCTTGATAAAATACGCTCTACTAAGGTGGTGCCAGAGCGCGGCATACCTAAAACAAAAATAGGCTCGTTGCTTGGGTTACCTGAGGCGTTTGGCTTGTTATGTTCAAGGCTTAATTTTTTAATATGTGCAAATAAAGCCGCTGATCCCTCGTTATCAAATGGGCTGTTTTTAAGTTTATCGGCTTTACCTTGTTGCAGTGCTAAAAAGGCATCCGAAAATGCGCCAATATCTTGATATTCTTTTGCTAGAGCATGGCCAATATGTAGTTTTGCATCGGGGTGAGTAACCTGTTCAGCAACCGTTTTTAAGCGTTCAATATGGTTAGTTTGCGCACTTGCCTTAGTTAAATCGCTCAATGCAAAGTGGCTTTGGTGGTGTAATGGTTTTAGAGTAATAGCATTTTCAAACGCATTTTGAGCTTGCTCAAAAAGGCCTAAAAACTTAGCGCAAACACCAAAGTTATAAAAGAACTGTGCTTGCGGAGTTTGTTTGTTATTTGCCAGTGTTAACGCGTATTCAAAGTAATTTATCGCTTGTTCGTGTAAACCCGCTTGTGTGAGTGCAACGCCTAAAGTGTCTGCATCCAGCGCTTTGGTTATTTTGCTAAGTGCAACACTTAATGCGGTTGCTTTGGCTTTTTGTAGTTGCCCTGTAAGTGCGTAACATTTTGCCAGTTGCGCTGTGTATTCAACATTTTCTTGCAAACCTTGCGCTTTTTCAATCAGCTGAATGGCTTTGTAGATTTGCCCCACTTGTAGGTTTACCATAGCTAGTAAAAAATAGCCGTCTGCAAAGTCTGGTTTTTGGGTAACAAGTTCAACTAAAGCTTTATGCGCTTGTTGCACATCACCTTGGTTTAAGTAATTTATGGCACTTTGATGTAACTGTTTTAGGCTAGGGGGCATAGTTATAGTTAGCTCGTATAAATAAAAAGGCTCAAATAAATTTGAGCCTTTTTGACATAGATTAAGTACAGTTTAAATGTAATTTAAATTATATTTCAAACTTGTAGTTAAATTTAATGCCTACCGTAAGAGGGCGGTTAATGTAATGGCCATAGTTACGTTGTATTTCTGCGCCATTAGCACTTGTAATATCGGCATCTGAGCGACGTACCGATGTAACAGCATATTTATTAAACATATTATCAACATACAATGTAGTTGACCACGCATCTGCTGTTAACTTAGCTGAAATATTACTTAAGCTGTAACCTGGTAGTACTTCACCGTTATCACGTAAACCAACTTTGGAAATAACGTCACTTTGCGCAGTTAAGCCGTAGTTTATATCTAATGTTTTGTCGTTAAACACGTCAGTTTGGTAATTAATACCTAATGAAAACTGATGCTCTGGCGAACCAGGTAGGCGATCGCCATCTGCAGCGCCATCACTCCCGTCAGCGTTAAACAAAAATGGTGCATCTGATGTTAGCTCAGCTTTAGTGTAAGCGTATGTTGCGTAGGCGCTAAATGAGTCTGATAAAATAGCGCGAGTAGCAATTTCAATGCCTTTTGCGTTAGCACTGCCAGCGTTTGAAAGGTAAGGCAGTTGCCCCACTGCGGTTGCCCCAGTAATTTGTGCATTGTCCCAATCTACGTTAAAGAGTGCAGCGTTAAAGTGTAACTGACTTCTAAACCATGTACTTTTAAAGCCAAGCTCGTAATTGGTCGTTATATCGGCATCAAATAGCATTTCATCTGGTTTACCACAGCCTGTTTGTTGATCCTCAGGAAGTAGATCAGGGCACGGAACCAAGCCATTTGAACCACCAATTCTAAAGCCTTCACTTACCGTTACATAGCCCATTACGGTGTCATTAAATTGATACTTAGCGTTAAATTTTAATAAATTACCGTTATCACTTGCTGCATTTTCTTCAAAGTTAATAGCGATATCGTTAGGGCCTCTCTCACCTTTCAAAGTGTCGTCCAGCGGAAAGTCAAAAGCAGCTTTAGACTTTACATCGTATTCGTAAAAACGCACACCAAGCGTTATATCTAGTTTGTCGGTTACTTGATAACCCACTTCACCAAAAAGAGCTGACTCTGTTACTTTGCTGCTCGTTATTTCTAGGTACTCTAGTGCATCAGGTCTAAGTTGAGTTGCGCCAAAGTTATCAACCGCAAACTGATCAAAGCCTGGTGTAAATTCTCTGCTTGAAGCATCTGTGTCTTTTTTATTATAAAAACCACCTACTATCCAACTCAAATCGCTATCACTTTGTGATACTAAACGCAGCTCTTGGGTAAAGGTGTCTACTTCATCAGTTTCGCGGGTAAATGTTGAAAATGCTGGAAATTCTTCGTAGCCATAATCAAGACGGATCAGTAAATCGGTTTGGTCGCGTTGACCTTCGGCTTCAAAGCTTGATATACCGGTAGCCGATACTAACTCTGCAAAGCCTAAGTCTGCTTTGAGTTCTAGGCTAAGTAATTGATCTTCTTTCACGCGTGGCTCTTCGTAACGATACGCTGACTCGTACTTACCAATTATATCGCTTAAGCCATTGTTTGCATTTAAGCTGTTGCTATGAACAATTGAACGACCTTCGCTGTCCTGTTTTTGATAAAAATAGTTAAGCGTACCTTCAAAAGACTCACTCGCTTTATAACGAACTGATATACGCCCTGTAGTGGTGGTTTCGCCGTTGGCATCTTTTACTTGTTTAAGGTTGTTGTTAACGGCATCAGTATTGCTCCAATCAGGATCGCTAAGCGATACTCCCGGCTCACGAACAACATAATTGTAATCTACAAAACCCGGATCTTTATATAGGTTTAAGCTAGTACGTATAGCAAGTTTATCTTCAATAATTGGTAAGTTGAAAATAAAGCCGCCTTCACCGCCTACTGAGTCACTTTCTTGGGTTTGGAAAACATCACCGTAAACTTCGCCTGAGGTAAAATCAAGCTCTGGCGCTTTTAGCATGTAACGAATGGCGCCGCCTAATGTACCTGCGCCATATAATGTACCTTGTGGCCCAATAAGTACTTCTACGCGCTCAATATCAACGAGGCGCATATCAACACTTACCGGAATTTCGTTGATATAAGTTGCTACAGTGCCGCCATCTGACGCTGGACCCGATGAGTTAGTATTTAAACCACGTACAATAATAGGTGAACCTTCGCGGCCACCTTGATCAGTAATTGTTAAACCAGGAACCCAGCGTGCTACATCGGCAAGTTCACTAATGTTTTGATCTTTCATTACATCAGCGTCAAGCGCGGTTATATTAAGTGGTGCTGCTTGTACAGAGCCGCTGCGTCGTGTTGCCGTAACCTCTATAACTTCAAGTGATTTGTTTTTTGTAACCACTTGTTCTTGAGCTGAAGCGGTATTAGAGAATAAAACCACACTTGAAAGTGTGCTTGAAATAGCCAAGGTTAACAGGCTTGGTTTAAACATAAAAAGTGATCCTAGTGCAATTAGTTATAATGAGTAAGTAAGGGTTTTAGTTTATCAGGGTGGAATACATCTGGGAATAAAAATATGAATTATAATTCACTTTTATAGAATAAATATTATACCCAAGTTTATTTAGATTAATAAATAACCACTAGCAACAATTACTTGCTTAAAAAGCATTCAGTAAGCTCTTGCTGCTTAGTTGTTAAAAGCTAAACAGTAGTAAAATTTTATAACAAGATGTGAGTAGCGAGTGACATTACACGGATGAGCAAAACCGTTATGCATTTAAATGCAAGCTGAGGGTTAAAGTAACAAGCAGAAATGAGACAAAAAATATGGCCGTTTTCATTAAAAAATTAAAGTCACTAGGGGGTAGGGCGTATTTATCTTTTGAGGTTGAATTTACAGCAGTGCGTTTGTTTTTTAGGCTAGGCAGAGCCTATGTAATGTGGTTATTCCCCAGAAGCAGGCGGTAACGACGCATAAATGCCAAACATGTGCTGCCCGAAGGCTTCTATCTAGGGGGAAGTAACTTTTCCTGCATGGATGTAAGCCAGTAAAATAAAGCCGGGGCAGTTATTGAGCCCATTAGATAACAAATTTCGCGCCGGGATTAAATTGCCTCTAAATTGAACAAATTTTAATCCCTAAGGTTAATACGCCCTAATCGCTTAATGAGGATAGTTTAACTGCTGCTTTGTGGTTTTGAAGTTGAACTGCCAACAGAGGCAATAATTACCAGTAATATTGCCAGCCACTGCCAAATAGACAATAGTTCGCCTAATATGAGTAATCCGGCTAATGCTGCAATTGCGGGCTCTAAACTCATCATAATACTAAAGCCTTGCGACGACATATTACGCAAAGTGATCATTTCTAGGGTATACGGCAGGGCGCTTGAGAGTACTGCAATAGCAATACCTAACGGAATAATATCCCAACTGAATGAAGAGGCTTGCAAAATTCCGCCATAGGGCACAAGTACAATGGCCGAAATAGTCATACCCATAGCCACAGTTGCACCACCAGAGCCTTGATTACCGGTTTTTTTACCAAAAAGAATATAACCTGCCCAACATGCACCAGCGGCAAGCGCCAATATAACGCCAACCGGATCTAGGCTTTCTTGGCCTTTCATATCAGGCAGTAATAATAAAATGCCCGCAATAGCACAGCCTACCCAAAATAGATCACGCTTACGGCGCGATGAAAATAATGCAACTGCTAATGGGCCGGTAAATTCAAGTGCAACGCCAATACCCAGTGGAATACGCTCTATGGCGTAATAAAACAAAATGTTCATACCGCCGAGGCTCAGGCCGTAAATTAAAATAGGAAATCGTTGGCCTGCGGCAGGTAAGTGTTTCCACGGTTTAAAAATCAGGCATAAAATAGTGGCAGAAAAACCTAAACGCAGTGCAGTAGTCCCTTCAGGGCCTACAATAGGAAAGAGTTGCTTGGCAAGCGACGCACCAGATTGGATAGTTACCATAGCGAGCAATATACAAAAAACAGCGAGTAAGAGTTCTTTCGTAGATGAATGCATTATTTTCCTTGTATATCACTATTAAATTTGGCGCATTCTACCTGTTTTTGATACTCGAGGTAAACTTATTCGATAAACAACATATTAAGCAACTTACGCTTTGTTATTGTTAAAGAAAACATATGTTGTTGCGACTGTTAAGCTCGTTGCTTCACAAGCTAAAAAGTAGTTAAAAACGTATGAGTGTTAGCTATTAAACTAACACTCATATTATAAAGCGGCTAATAGGCACTATAGCAAAGGTTTAATTTGTCTCAAACGCTTTATCGTTTGGGTATACAACACCTAATTGCGCGCGAGCGGTATCAAGTACATGCATTACATCAACACTAAGCTGGTGTGTATTAATATCCGATTGCGGCGCTTTTTGTGTCACCATTTGCATAAAATGATCAACTTCATATTTCATAAAATGCTCGTCAAAAGGCTGCGAAAGTAGTTCACGTTCACCGTTGTTAGCAATAAACTCTACTTTTTTGAGTTGCGACACTGCTTCAATCCGAATGCGGCCAAGTTCGCCTTGTATTTCGGTAATATTATCGCCTTGCGATATTTTTGAGTAGCTGATCACCGCTTGTTTATCGTGATAATTTAAGAGTACATCGCCTGCGCCATCTACACCTGTATCAAGGAGTACACCACTTGCGTGTACACTATTTGGTGCGCCCCACAGTGCTATTAATAAATACAGCGGATAAATGCCTAAATCAACCAAAGCACCATTAGCAAATTGAGGTAAAAAGGTATTTGGGCGCTCGCCATTTTTATATTTATCGTAGCGCGACGAATATTGACTATATTGTCCAATAAACTTACGCGGCGTACCAATTTTTAGCATGGCCTGTTGCAACAGTGCAAAGTTGGGTAAATGCGTGGTCATCATGGCTTCCATGTATAAGCATTGATGCTTTTTAGCGGTTGCTATAATAGCGGCTAGTTCGGCACTATTGGCCGCTGCTGGTTTTTCTCCCAGTACATGTTTAGCTGCTGCTAAGCATTGCACTGCATATAACTGATGTAAGCTATTTGGTGCAGCAATATAAACGGCATCTACGTGCTCGTCTTGGCAAACTTGCTCTATTGAAGTAAATATTTTTGCTTGAGTATTTTTTGGGTGTTTAGCTAAAAAGGCTTCGCCGCTCGTTGTTGCGCGCGAGCACACACCATATAAATTAAAATCGATTAAGGTGTTGGCTGCTTTTAATAAGGTATCGCTAATAAAATTAGTACCGACAATAACAAAGTTCATACTCAACTCTATAAATTCATAAAAAGTGATACGCAGTTTAACAATTATTTGTTCTAAATGCGCGAGGAGAACAGCCAAACCAGCGTTTAACACTGGTGCTTAATGTGGCTTGTTCTTGATAACCCAATAATTCTGATATGGTTGATATAGTAAGTTGCCCTTGTGTTAGGTAGTGCTGTGCAAGTGCACGGCGCGTGGCATCTTTGAGTTTTACAAAGCTGGTATTATGCTTAGCTAGTTTGCGATGCAAAGTACGTGGATGCATATTAAGCGCCGCAGCAATCGTGTGATTAGAGCACTGATAAATAGGCAGCATGGGGCGCATTAACGCGCTTACTTGAATGGGTAATGGGCTGTTGTATTGACTATTTTTAGCTAAAAAGTTTCGTGCAGCCTCTACGTTTGTCAGCTCCCCTTGTTCAAGTGCTATGCTTAAGTCTTGTTTCGCAATCACAATACCCGCGCTGTTACGGTGCTCTATTACTTTACAGTCAAAATAGCTGTTATAAGCATACTTACTGGTGGTGAGCTTTTGTGGTAAAAAAACTGTGATAGGTTTGCATTGGTTATTACTAAGCTTTTTAATCGCTCCCATTGCTAAGCCAATCGTTAGTTCGGTAACTTGGTTAATGTTAGGTAGCGGGTTGAGGTTAATTTCGAACGATAAAAATAAGCTTTTATCGTCCTCTAATGGATGAGCCGTAAGCCGAAGAGCAGGGCTGTGCAAATGTAAGTATTTAACCACCCAATCGAGTGCATCACTTAAATAGGTACCGCTTTTAGCGGCAATAGAAATATAACCCAAAATATCAAAACTTTGTCGGCTGGCGAGCTTTAAGCCAAAGCTGGGGCAATTAAATTGTTGTGCGCAGTATTCTAATAATGCTGCATAGCAACGATAGCTTACATATTGGTTTTCGAGCTGAGTAAAATCAACGTTAATATTACACGCTTGCATAATGGCAGTTACATTTGCGCCAAATTCTAAAATTAGCGTATCAATACCTTGTAAAGACGTGGCTCTTATTAAGCTGCTCATAGTTAACCTTTGCTGTTGAGTGTCTAAAAATATCAAGTTTTTATGTTTTTATCTATGCAATATTATGGTTATGGGCAATTTGTGAAAATTATAAAAGGCATGCTATGAATACAACATTTGACTACATTGTAGTAGGCGCGGGCAGTGCAGGGTGTGTTATTGCCTCGCGGCTATCAGAAAATGCCAATGTAAGTGTGTGCTTAATTGAAGCAGGCTCTAGCGATAATACTGCTTTTGTACAAATGCCTGCAGGGGTTGCTGCAAGTGTGCCTTATGGTATTAATAGCTGGCATTACAATACAGTAGCGCAAAAAGAGCTGAATAATCGCTGTGGTTTTATGCCACGAGGTAAGGTATTGGGTGGCTCAAGCTCTATTAATGCCATGGTGTATATTAGAGGCAATAAATACGATTACGATCAGTGGGCGGCCAATGGCAATAGTGGCTGGGATTATGACAGTTTATTACCCTACTTTATAAAAGCCGAAAACAATAAAACATTTACCAATAGTGAGTTACATGGCACACAAGGGCCACTTCACGTACAAGAATTGAATGAGTCAAGCCCAGTAAATCAATGTTTTTTAAATGCCTGCGTTGAGCAAGGGGTGAGTTTAAATAACGATATAAATGCAACCGAGCAGCAAGGTGCTAGGCTTTCACAGGTTACGCAACATAATGGAGAGCGTTGCAGCGCAGCTAAAGCGTACTTAACTCCTCATTTAAAACGTGCAAACTTAACCGTATTAACCAATAGCCATGTAAATAAAGTAATAATAAACAATAATATGGCGCAAGGTGTACAAATTGAACGTAATAAACAGGTGGTTAATTTATACGCCAATAACGAAGTGATCCTCAGTGCCGGGGCAATTAATTCGCCGCAACTATTAATGCTTTCAGGAGTTGGCCCCAGCAACCATTTACACGCACATAATATTAAGGTGATAGTACCATTAGAAGGGGTGGGGGCTAACTTACACGACCACCTTACAGTGGTGCCTTTGTATAGAGCAAAAACCAGTAAAGGCACGTTTGGCTTGAGTATCCCAGGGGCTGCTAGGGTGTTAAAAGGCTGTATAGATTGGTTTAGTAAGCGCCAAGGGTGCTTAACTACTAACTTTGCAGAGTCGCATGCATTTATTAAGTTATTTGATGACTCCCCTGCGCCAGACGTACAGCTAGAGTTTGTGCTGGGTTTAGTGGATGATCACAGCCGAAAATTACACACCGGCCATGGTTACAGTATTCATAGTAGTATTATGCGCCCTAAAAGCCGCGGTGCTGTTAAGTTAGCCGATAGTGATCCGCGCAGCGCGCCGCTAATCGATCCTAATTATTTAAGCCATCCCGACGATATAAAAGTGATGTTACAGGGCCTTAAAAAAACACTACAAATAATGCAAAGCAGTGCATTTGATGCCATTCGTGGTGACATGGTTTACCCGCTTGATATAAATAACGATGAGCAATTGATTGAATTTATTCGTCAAACGGCCGATACCGAATACCATCCAGTAGGCACCTGTAAAATGGGTAATGATCCACTTGCAGTGGTTGACAATGAGCTGCGAGTTTACGCTATACAAGGGCTACGTGTAGTAGACGCCTCAATTATGCCCAGCATAATAACCGGTAACACCAATGCTGCGGTTATTGCTATTGCTGAAAAAGCGGCCGATTTAATTAAGCAGGCTAATCCTTAAATTAAGCGTTAAGCATAAAAGGCATTAAGCCATTGTTGCCAGTCGTGTTCTAGGCGCAGCATTTGCTGATGCTTTTTGGCATTTAAGTGTTTGTTTTCGTCCTCGGTTGCCATATAAGGGCCAACACGACAAAGTGGGCAGTGATTTGGGGTTAAATAATGCGGCAAAGTAAGATGACAGCTTAACTCGCTATGCTGTTTTGGGCTAAATACATAGGTAATACCGCTGGTGTCTTTTACGTGTTTATCACGGTCAACATTGCGAATTTTATAACCAGCAAAGCGGCTAATATCAAACGGCATTTGCCCTAAATACTCAGCGTTTAAATGTGCATTTAAACTGCCTTCTATATTCCACTCCCGATAAGGCTTTACGTCTTTTGAAGTGATATAGCACAGCATTGGGCCATTGGGGTTAAGCGCATACTCGTTAGCGTATTTTATAAATTGGTGCAGTAAAGCACGATTAAATACGTTCATACTGGTTTGTTGAGTATTGTTTTCAAACGCTTCGCGGCCCACAAAGGCAGGAACAAGCGGAAATTGAAAAATAACCACATCAAAGCTATGTAAGTTAACGTTTAGGTTTTGCCAGCAATGGGGTTTTGTAACATCAAAGCTATTAAGTACGGTTACTTTATTGGTTTTTAAAGTGCTTAGTGCATTGTCTTGGTATTTATGCTCAATAGTGGCTGCGTCATCAAACGTAGAGGCAACCAATAAGCTCGGCTTTAGGTGCTGATGCAGCGCGTTAGAAAACGATAAATCGCCATCGCCCACAGTGAGTATTTTCCATTTGGGATTTAGGTACATAAGTTATTTAAGCTGGACTCTGGTTAAGAGATTTACTAACGTATTGAATCATATTTATATTTAATTTTCTCTAGCCAGAGGTTTTCAGTGAAAACAAGGCGAATTTACGCGTCAATAGCTGGCCTATTGCAAGTAAATTCAACGCAGTTAGCGCTGAAAATAGCTGCTTGAGATCAGGTTATTTAGTATTTTTATCGCTATTTGCAATGATAACGTCGGCGTTATTATTTAGCGCTTGTTGCTCATATAAACGCAGCATGGCTAAACGTGTTTTTAACCCTTCAATGGCCACTTGCTTAAGTATAAGGTTAAAGGTAATTAAAATTGCGAACATAATATGAATAGGGCCATGGGTAAAGCCAGCGTCTATGTCGTAAATAGATAAGCCAAACAAAACAAATAATACCACCATAAGTATTTCAATGAGTTGATTAGAATAAAAGCTCAGACGGCCTTCACTTTTATGATCTTTTTTTATACTAATGGCACAAAAAAATGGAATAACTTTAATTTTAAATACCGCTTTTTTTTCTACGTAGTTTTCGCCAAGCGTATTAAGTTGCTGGCGCAATTGGTCAATCATGGTGTGCCCTTAAGCGCAATAGTTTAAATTAGTTAGGGTAAATGCTCATACCAATAGTAAATATATGGCATACAAACACGACAGAGGTAAGTACAAAACGCATTTTTTGATAATCTTTATGGTAACTTTGCCATTGCGGTGAGGCTTTTTCAAAAATAAGCACCAACCAAAAGCTTACCGCTAACCACGCAAGCGCCCATTCAACTGGTAAAAATGATAAAAACGGTACAGGTATAACTACAATAACTGCTTTTATAGCATTACTGTAACTTTGCTCACCAGCGCGCCATAAGTTACCCGCCATAAAGGCTAAAATAGCAATGCTGTAAAAAGTAAAAAACTCTAAGTTTACACTGTTACTGCCAAACATTAGTGGCCAACCAACACAGCCTAAAAATGGGAGCAAGCCCAAGTAGCCTAGTTGTATGTGGTTAATAAATTTTTCCATAACAGCACGCCTCGTTTATATGGTGAGTATTTAGCGCGGCTATTGTAACAGTATTACTAATAGCTACCTTAAAAAATTGCGTATAAAAGTAATTTGCCAAACCACCATCTTAAAAACTGATTGAATCAATCTAAACAATCAATTTTATTTAAATCTTCATTAGTCTTATAGTATTAATCAAGCCAACGCAGAAGGTCGTTTAAAACGATAGCGTTGATTACTTTTTAAATACATTAAACATAAATGAGGAAATACCATGAGCACTTCATTAATCAACACAAAATTACAACCATTCAATGCAACCGCTTACCACAACGGCGACTTTGTAGAATTATCTGAAAAAGACGTACTTGGTAAATGGTCTATTTTCTTCTTTTACCCAGCTGATTTCACTTTTGTATGTCCAACTGAACTTGGCGACATGGCAGATTATTACGCACAATTACAAGAAATGGGCGTAGAAGTTTATTCAGTATCTACCGATACTCATTTTACTCACAAAGCATGGCACGACACGTCAGACACAATAGGTAAAATTACTTACCCTATGATTGGCGACCCAACAGGGCGTATTACACGTAGCTTTGGTGTAATGATTGAAGAAGAAGGCTTAGCACTTCGCGGAACATTTGTAATGAACCCAGAAGGCGAAATTAAAATTATCGAAACTCACGATTTAGGTATTGGCCGTAGCGCTAAAGAACTCGTTCGTAAAGTACAAGCAGCACAATACATTGCAACGCACGACGGTGAAGTTTGCCCTGCATCTTGGCAGCCAGGTGAAGACACACTTGCACCTTCACTAGACCTAGTTGGTAAAATCTAAGTACTCGATTTACCAAGTAAGGGCAGGTAACTGCCCTTAAATCAACGAACATCCGTTTGTTGGTGCCTCCTATATCAATATACTTGTTTAAGCACATGCATTATTTGGCATGGGAGGCTTGCTGTTTAAATTTTCCTAAAAGGGTTAAGCCATGTTAGATAACAACATAAAAAATCAATTAAAAAGCCATTTTGAATCGCTTACTCAACCTGTTGAGCTGCTTATCGCCTTGGACGACAGCAAAAAATCAACAGAAGTAGCAAGCTTAGCAAACGATTTAGCCTCACTAAGCGATAAATTTACGGTAATAAACAACCCAGACACAAGCGCGCGTCGTCCGTCAATGGTTGTACATTCACCTATTAAAAACACCCATATTACCTTTGCGGGTGTACCTATGGGCCACGAATTCACTAGTTTAGTGTTAGCGCTGTTGCACACTGGCGGACATGCCAGTAAAGCAAAAGCCGAGGACATTGAACAAATAAAGTCGCTCGACCAAGCGCTTAATTTTGAAGTGTATATAAGCTTAAGTTGTCAAACCTGCCCACAAGTAGTGCAGGCTTTAAATACAATGGCAGCAACTAATAATAAAATTAAAGCCACCATGATAGATGGCGCGTTATTTCAAGGCGAAGTAGAAGAGCGCAACATTTTAGCTGTACCGGCTGTTTATTTAAATGGCGAACCATTTAGCCAAGGTGCACTAAGCTTAACCGACATACTCAATAAAGTAGATAGCAAAGGTGCACAGCGCCAAGCTGAGTCGTTAAGTAAAAAAGAAAAGTTTGACGTGTTAGTTATTGGTGGTGGGCCTGCGGGTGCATCGGCTGCTATTTACTCAGCACGAAAAGGGTTAAACACCGGTATTGTTGCAGATAGATTTGGCGGACAAGTAGCCGATACTTTAGCAATCGAAAACTTTATTTCGATTAAAGCCACCGAAGGGCCAAAACTGGTAGCACAACTAGAAGAGCACGTTAAAGAATACGATGTAGATGTAATGCATAATCAACGCGCAGCTAAGCTTAGTCGCAATAATAATGGTTACGAAATTACTCTAGAAAACGGCGCGGTACTGAGTGCCAAGTCGCTGGTACTGGCAACAGGCGCACGCTGGCGCGAAATGAACGTGACTGGCGAGCAACAATATCGTGGCCACGGTGTGGCATATTGCCCACATTGCGATGGGCCCTTATTTAAAGGCAAACCGGTTGCGGTAATTGGTGGCGGTAATTCAGGTATAGAAGCCGCGATTGATTTAGCCAATATTGTAGAACATGTAACGGTACTTGAATTTGCCGATACATTACGTGCCGACGAAGTACTTATTCGCAAAGCTAGCAGTATGGCTAATATTACTATTATTAAAAGTGCACAAACAACCGAAGTACTCGGCGATGGCAAAAAAGTAACCGGTTTAACTTACACCGACCGCGTAAGTGGCGACAGTAAGCAACTCACTCTTGCGGGCATATTTGTACAAATTGGTTTAATACCAAATACAGAATGGCTAAAAGACAGCGAGCTTGAACTGAGCAAATTTGGTGAGATTTTAATTGATGCCAAAGGCGCAACATCACTCCCAGGCGTTTATGGCGCGGGGGATGCAACCAATACGCCATTTAAGCAAATAATAATTGCTATGGGCAGTGGTGCAACAGCCAGTTTAGGTGCGTTTGATTACTTAATTCGCCACAGCGATGAAACAGAGCAAGCTTAATTTAGTTAATCTGCATCAGGTTAGTTAAAAAACGTCTCTTGATATAACAGCAAAAATACACCCATAGCTGTTTGTTCACCCAAGCCGCCCTTCTCCAAAGGCGGCTTTTTTTAATATTTAATTTAGGGGTTAAATAAACACTGATTATTTTTGTTTTTTTAACATGCAGCGTTTATAAGCTGTATGTTACTTAACCCTGGTAATGCCGACTATTATACACACAGCTCCACCGATCATACCGGCCCATGCTTCTATTGGCGTGTCGCCACTTAGCGCGCGGCTAACTTGTGAGCCAGCTGCTTCATAAACATCATACCCCCAAATAGCCAACGCAACGCCAATAATAATAAGCACAATACCAATCACTTTGTTATTCATAATAGATCCTTACTTTTTAGAGTGTTAGTTAAATATACTAGGGTTTGTTGATCTTTCAAGGTTAAATTTGCAGCAGTCTGTTTGGTAATTAGGCAAGGCAGAGCCTACGTGGTGTGGTTATTCCACATAAATTGGCAATAACGCAGCATTAATGCCAAACAGGCGCTGCCCGAAGGGTTCTGCCTTGGGGCAATTAACTCTTTGTTGCTCGATTTTTACTTAGCCCACTAGGTTACAAACCTCGCGCCGCGATTAAATTGTCCCTAGTTTGAACAAATATTAACCCGCAAAGGTCAACAGACCCTAATTTAATAATAGTAAATAAGCTAACGCAATTTATGATTATTTAATAGGTTGAATTTGGTGTGTACTCTGGATTTATATCGCCGCCTACTTCCTCAGGATCTACATCGTTAATAAGGAGTGTTTCGCGCACGGCTTCAATATGATCAAGTACGGTTTGATAACGCTCGCCGTACTCGTATTTAGTCACCTCGATTGCTTTAGGCATGTAGGTAAATGCTATTTTAAGTGCGTGGAGTGCTTCTTGATTTATTTTTTCGTTCATTATTTTCTCTCTTAAATATGTTTTAAACGTAAGCTATGGTTAATAAAATAACACCAAATACAATGCGGTAAATACCAAAACTTACAAAAGTAAAGTTTTCTAAAAAGCGGATAAATAATTTAATTGTAAAATAGGCCACTATAAAAGAGGTAACAAAACCTACAGCAAGGGCGGTTAAATCGTCAAAAGTAAATAAGTCATAATGCTTTAGCAAATCATACCCAGACGCTGCAGCAAGTACAGGTAAACCAAGTAAAAATGAAAATTCAGCACTGGCTTTGCGGTTTAAGCCACACAACATAGCACCTACAATAGAGCTACCCGCACGGCTTGTACCAGGAATAAGTGCAAATACTTGGGCTATACCAATCCATATTGCTTGCTTATAAGTCACTTGAGTAACATCGGTAGTGGTGCAGTTTTGTTCTTTATAATTGCGCTCTAGCAGTAAAAAAATCACGCCACCAACAATAAACATTACTCCCACAACAGGTACGTTAAATAGTGCTTTTATTACGTCACTAAAAATGAAAGCAATAATGCCTAACGGAATAAATGCGATGGCTACTTTTATCCATAAGTTAAGATGTTTTGGAGTGA
The DNA here is from genome assembly GCF_015864805.1 of Pseudoalteromonas sp. NZS127. NCBI lineage: Bacteria > Pseudomonadati > Pseudomonadota > Gammaproteobacteria > Alteromonadales > Pseudoalteromonadaceae > Pseudoalteromonas > Pseudoalteromonas sp. NZS127. The sequence continues at coordinate 52,693 of NZ_JADYWN010000023.1, forward strand.
ACTTATCTTTATAGTTGGCTAGTACCGCTAAAATGGCGGCTAATTGAATAATTACGCCGAATGCTTGATTAGTAGCCGTTGCTTCTATACCCAACCATTGCGCTGCTACAATAATATGCCCGGTTGACGAAATAGGTAAAAACTCAGTAATACCTTCAATAATACCTAAAATAATTGCGTTAAAAATGTCCACGTTCAATGTGTTCCTAAATACTTAATAAAAAATACAATGGGAGTTGCTAATGCTCATAATATTTCATGAGAAACAATACATAACTCACTTATCAAAATTCCGCCATAGGATAAGAGCTTATTAACAATATCTAAAGTGTTTTAATGTTTATTTAAAATAAAGGGCAGTAATTTTAAATAATACAAAGTTAGTTTTGAATTAAGCTAAAAATGCTTTTGCGGCGTCTACACCCATTTGGTAGCCAGTGTTAAGGGTTGCAAGCTTTTTAGTGGTACGGCCCACTTTAAAATTAACTGGTGGCGCTATAATATTTACCCGGCAATCAGCGGGTGGGTTATTAATAAAATCAATACTGTGGTTATAAACATCGGCTCTGGTGAGGGTTGTGTTAATAAGTGCCGGGTAGTTTTTATATATTTGTTTAGTTAACCATGGTGCTTTACTTGGCCTTTTACGATAACCCAAAGGCTGAGATAAAATAACGGTTATTTCACGTGCACCCATTTCATACGCTTTTATAACGGGAATAGAGTCGGCTACGCCGCCATCGGTCATGGCTATATTATTAATTATTGGATAGTCGCGATACGCAATAGGAATAGCACAAGACGCTTTTAATTGCTCGACCATATCGGTGCTGGTGGCTTTTAAGTAATGGGCTTTACCCGATTCGATAGCCGTAGTAACAATATAAAAGTCTGCCGGGTTTTGCGCAAACACTTCGGTGTTTAGCCGTATTTCACGAATGGTTTCTTGCCATAGCCAGTCTAAATCAAATAAATGGCCACCCTTTATAAAGCGCGCAAGATTAATAAACTCAGGACGACATGAATAGTCGGTGATCACTTTGTAATTGCGCATTGGTTGCTTGCATAAATAGGCGGCTACATTTGTAGCCCCTGCAGATACGCCAAAATAACGTGCAAATGGTTGATAGTTTTGTTTTAAAAACTCATCAAGTACACCGGCTGCAAAAATACCGCGCATTGCCCCCCCTTCAACAACCAAAGTGTGTTTATGTTGATTTGTCATAACGATATATTCCTTACATCATTTTTTAATGCTATCAACTTAGTTAGCAAAGTGCGAGGGAGGAGGTAGGCGATTATTTATTATAAATACTCAACAAAATAAACGGGCAGTGTTTAATTGCCCGTTTATTGTTATTTTAACGGTTTAGAAAAATATAATTGCTGTAGGTTTTTAAATGCTTTGAACCCACATTACACCAACTTCTTTTTTAGTTACTTTAACTTGCGTACCGGCGCTAATGGGCTGTTTGCTTTTAAGTTGCCAGCTAATGCCAGAATACTGATGAGTACTTAACCCTTCAATAGTCACATCTTGGTTAAGTACAAAAGTCAGCTCTGCAAAGTCGCTATTAACTGGTTTACGCTCAACATTATTTTGCATCCGCTTTAGGGGCTTCCAAAGCAATATAGAAATTGCAGCTGTTATTAGAGTATTACTCCAAAGCGCAGTGGTCATAGAGTCGGCTAATATTCCCATACTCATGAGCAGCCCGGTTATAAATAACGATAAGCCAAAAAATAACAATATAAAGGTAGAGAGCCCCAATACGGCTACTTCTATGATCAGCGCAAGAACCCCAAGTACCATTAAGGTTTGTGGTAAATTTTGGGTAATAAATTCCATACCGACTCCTTTATTTAGTTATTAGCCTTGACGCTTTTTATTTAAGCTATTAATAATGGCCATACCTTGTGCAACCATTGAGCTTGCATCGGTGGCATTATCAGGAAGCAATACAATTGATGACTCTCTGGCAATGGCTTCTTTTGCAGCTATTGCTTTAGTTGCTAAATCAAGTTGGATTGCTTTTTGGCCTTGCTCTGTATCGGCAGCTTCACCCACTTTACGCAGGGCTTCGGCTTGTGCTTCGGCAACTGCAATAATTGCTTTAGCTTCACCTTCTGCGCGTAAAATTTGTTCTGCCTTTTCACCTTCAGCACCTAATACCTGTGCTTGTTTACGCCCTTCGGCCACATTGATATTGGCTTGACGGTCACCTTCAGATTCAAGTATTTGTGCGCGTTTAACTCGCTCTGCTTTCATCTGTGCTTCCATCGCTTCCATTACAGATTGTGGTGGCACAATATCTTTTATTTCGTAACGTAATACTTGAATGCCCCAAGGCTCTGCCGCTTGGTTGATAGAAGTTACAATATTAGTGTTCAGTACGTCACGCTCTTCAAAAGTTTTATCTAATTCCATTTTACCAAGCTCAGAACGCATGGTTGTTTGCGAAAGCTGAGTTACAGCAAATATGTAATCATCAACGCCGTAGGTTGCTTTATATGGGTCAAGCACACGGAAATACAAAACACCATCTACAGTAAGCGAAATATTATCTTTAGTGATTGCCGACTGTGAAGGCACGTCTTGTGCTTGTTCTTTTAAACTGCGATCTGCAGCAATACGATCAATAAATGGGATGATAAAGTTTAGACCTGCTTCTTTAGTTGATTGATACTTACCAAAGCGTTCTATTAACCAAGCGCGGTTTTGTGGTACAAATTTGACACTACTTTTTAGCAGTACTAAAACAAAAATGAGTAAAAATGCTTCAACGGTAAATATTGTATTGAGCACTTGTGCAATCGGGTCCATGTAAATATTCCTTCTAATAATAAAGAGTTAACAAGTTGAATTGTTAGTGTTGTTTATAATTTCAACGTTGCTAGAGTAACATTACTGATGTGGTTTCACTATAAAATAGTCAGGGTCTGTTGATCTTTCAAGGTTAAATTTACAGCAGTGTGTTTGGTATTTAGGCAAGGCAGAGCCTATGTGGTGTGGTTATTCCCCATAAATAGGCGATAACGTAGCATCAATGCCAAACATGCGCTGCCCGAAGGGTTCTGCCTAGGGGCGATTGACTCTTTGTNCCCGAAGGGTTCTGCCTAGGGGCGATTGACTCTTTGTTACTCGGTTTTCACTTAGCCCACTAGGTTACAAACCTCGCGCCGTGATTAAATCGCCCCTAGTTTGAACAAATTTTAATCCGCAAGGGTCAACAGACCCTAGTAAGGTGATATTCAATTACTTTCAAAAAACTGACAAATTTTATTACGGCCCGTTTCTTTAGCTTCATATAAGGCTGCATCAGCATTATTAATAATTGTTTCGGGGCGGGTGTTTTTAGTTGGATATGTGCTATAAAAGCCCACGCTAAGTGTGAGTGTTTTTGCAACACTAGAGTCGCTATGTACTATGTTTAGCAGCGCTATTTTTTGTTGTAATAATAATGCAAATTGATGGCACTCTGCTGCGTTAAGCGAAGGCAAAATAATTGCAAATTCTTCCCCACCATAACGCGCAGCTAAATCACCTTCGCGCCTGCAAAGTTTATTTAGTGTTTTAGCAACTTGCTTAAGTGCGTCATCGCCTTTTTGGTGGCCATAATTGTCGTTATAGCGTTTAAAAAAGTCTATATCGCACATAATTAAGCTAAGTGAATGCTTATTACGAGCACAACGTTGTATTTCACTTTTAAGTGTTTCATCAAAACAGCGGCGATTGGCAATATTAGTTAAACCATCGGTATTAACTAATAAACTTAATTTTTGATTAGCAGTAATAAGTTGTTGCTGGGCTAGTTGCAGCTTTTTTTTGTAATCTATATTTTTTAATGCGTTGGCAATTATTTCGCCCACTAATTTTATTCTGATCAGATCAATGTGTGTCCATGCGCGCTTAAAATTAACACAGTCACAGCCTATAAAACCAATAAGCTCTTTATCAAAAAGGAGCCCTATGCATAAAACAGATTGTATTTTTTGTATCTGAAACTCAACTTTTTCAGCGTTTGCTGCTTGAGGTAATTTTAAAACATCGTTTACCTGAAACAAATGCGTAGCGTTCATTACTTCAAAAAAGTAGGGTAGCTCGGTTTTTGGCACATTTTGTAATCTTTGTTTGAAAGGTTCAATGCCTTCATTCACCCATTCGTGGGTGTTAGTAATGGTTTCGTTGTCGGTATTAAATTCAAATAAATAACTACGATCGGCAGCAAATGCAGTGCCAATGGCTTTTAACGCAAAATTAATATGCAAATCTATATCATCATTTTGTATGTCGATTAAGTCTGTTGATATTTCAGAAATAACCCGATCAAAATTATAGAGCTCAATTACATCGCTTTTTAAAGGCTCTAAACACAACATAGAAGCAGAATCAGATAATTGGGTAAGGGCGATATTTAACGGTATGCTTTGTTGTTGTTTTTTTAGCTGTATATTAGTGCTAGTTTTTGAATCGAATAATGACTCAATAGCAATATGTTTATTATTATGCACGCTCAGGAGGGTGACAGCATTAAATGCAGTGCTATCTAAATTGTCGCAATGCTTTAAATCAAATAAAATTTGCGCCGCAGTATTAACACAATAAGTATTATTTTTATTGTCGTATAATAAAATAGCTAAACTGAGTTTATTTAAAACCTGCCACAATTTTAGTATTGAGTCATCACTCACTTGTTTCTCCAAGCTAAACATTAAACGTTATTATTTTGTAACTATTCAGCCTCATCTGAAATGAATATATCAGGCAGCTGATTTTTGAATAATAACTCAAGGGCTAGGCTTGCAGATACATATTGTTTTCTGCAAGTCGATAAATAGCTTCTCAGC
>NZ_JADYWN010000024.1:0-56690 GCF_015864805.1 Pseudoalteromonas sp. NZS127
TGTTACCGCTCGACTTGCATGTGTTAGGCCTGCCGCCAGCGTTCAATCTGAGCCATGATCAAACTCTTCAATTAAAAAGTTTTATGTCTTTCGACAGCTCAATGAATTCTGAATTTATTTTTAATATCTTTCGATATTGAATTGACTGTGCCGAAGCAACTTATAAATAAGTTACTTCTGTTGGTCACTCAGTTTTCAATTGAGACTCTAATTTGTTTGCCTCGCTAATTACCCATAAAGAATAAGTAGTTTGGCTGTTAGAACTCAATCTGTACGAGTGCCCACACAGATGATTGCTTTATATTGTTAAAGAACGTTTTGAGTCGCTTTAGCGTCTCAAGGGATGCGTATAATACATCCTTTATTTTTCGAGTCAANTCAAGGGATGCGTATAATACATCCTTTATTTTTCGAGTCAATACTTAGTTTTAAACTTTCTTTTTGGAAGATTTAAAACCGAAGTTTTATTTAACTCTCTGAGTAGTTGCTGCCTTGCTATGCTTTGGCGTTTCCCTTCTCAGTGGGGTCGCATTATAGGGATAAACGAGTGAGGGTCAACACTTTATTTCCGCTTTATGACAATTAAATGAATATTGTATAAAAGACATACAAACAAAGGCTTGCAATGAAGTTTAAGCTTAAAAAAGCACCAAATAAATGGCAGTAATAGGGAAGTTATAGTTACGCTAGGTAGAAGGTAGGTTGTTTAGTTTAAATGTTATGTTTAAATAATTAAATGCGGCTTAGTTATAGTACTTTACTGAGTAGCTCTAAATAAATTAAGAGCCGGTACTTTGCACCTTTTAAGGTTTAGCAAAATACTCAGTTAAATATCTGATGTAGAGTAGGGGGCTCATATCGTTCAGACAATAAAAAAGCGAGTTAATAACTCGCTTCTATCTACTTATACTTTTTAACTAAATATAAGTCGTTATTTTTTAACTGGGCGTTTCCAGCCATCTAAATTACGCTGTTTGCCTCGAGCAATAGCTAGTTGCTCATCTGCTACTGTATTCGTAATAACAGAGCCTGCACCAATTGTTGCCATTGCACCAATATTTACGGGTGCAACAAGCGATGAGTTAGAACCAATAAAGGCATTGTTGCCAATAATGGTTTTTGCTTTATTAACGCCGTCATAGTTACAGGTAATAGTACCCGCGCCAATATTAACCTTTTCGCCAATTTCAGCATCACCTAGGTAACTTAAGTGATTAGCTTTAGAGCCTTTACCTAAACGGGTTTTTTTCATTTCGACGAAGTTACCAACATGTGAGTCTTCTTCCATAATTGCACCTGGGCGAAGGCGGGCATAGGGACCAAGCGTACATTTAGCAGCAACTGTTGCATCTTCTATGAGTGTATTAGCTTTTATTATAACGTTATCGCCAATGCTGCAGTTTTTGAGCACACAGTTTGGTCCAATTTCAACGTTATGACCTATAGTCACTTTGCCTTCAAAAATCACGTTTATATCTATTAGTACATCTTCACCGGTGGTGACTGTTCCGCGAACATCTATACGGGCAGGATCGGCAAGTGTTGCCCCATTAAGCATTAATTCTTGTGCTTGCCATGCTTGGTACGCACGTTCAAGGCCAGCTAGTTGTATACGATTATTAGCGCCTTCTACTTCCATTGGGTGATCTGGCTGAGCTGATGTAATTTCGACACCTTCGCTATGCGCCATTGCCACTATGTCGGTTAGGTAATATTCGCCTTGTGCATTATTGTTAGATAAGTTGCCTAACCAGCTTTTTAGCAATCGACCATTAACGGCCATAATACCGGTATTTACTTCGCTAATAAGTAATTGCTCTGGGCTGGCATCTTTTTGCTCAACAATACCCACTAACTTGCCATCAACACGTAGCATACGTCCGTAACCATTTGGATTGGCTAAATTTACGGTTAATACCGCTAAACCATGTTTAGGTGTCGCAGCTAATAAACGTTCAAGCGTTGATTGCTTAGTTAAAGGCACGTCACCGTATAAAATCAGCACTGTATCATCGTCATTAACATGAGAGTTGGCTTGCGCTACTGCATGACCCGTACCTAACTGCTCAGCTTGGAGTACCCAATTTACGTTGTTGTTGGCCAGTTGTTGTTGTAATAGTTCGCCACCATGACCGTAAACTAAGTTAGTAGTAGTTGCACCTAGTGCTTTTGCGTTATCAATAACGTGCTGCACCATAGGTTTGCCAGCCACTTTATGAAGAACTTTAGGTAGCGCTGAGCGCATGCGAGTACCTTTACCCGCTGCAAGAATAACCGTTGTTAGAGACATTAAAACAATTTCCTTTTTTCGTTGTTTTAGCTAAATAAGCGCGTACTGGTGCACAGTAGATTATGTAAATCACATCATGTGCAAATACTCAGTAGCTTAATTACTGACTACTGAATCTTGGCTGAAACACTCAGACACTTCAATGGCGTTATTGTAACGGGGATTAGTGATGGATATAAGTAACAAGGGATAAATAGTGAGCACAAAAAGTAAATTTATAATTTTTATAACATTGCTGATTTATATTACAGGCACAAAAAAGCCCACGTTATGTGGGCTTTTAAAAACCAGATAGGCTTACTTTTTACGTAATTGCTGAATAATGCGTAGCTGAGCAATTGCTTCAGCTAGTTGCACTGCGGCTTGATTATAATCAAGTTCAGCAGATGCACCTTTCGCCATTTGAGCTTCAGCGTCACGTTTAGCAGCTTCTGCAGCTTGCTCGTCAAGGTCTTCACCACGAACAGCTGTATCAGCAAGAACAGTCACTAGATTAGGTTGTACTTCTAATGTACCGCCAGCAATGTAGATGAACTCTTCTTCACCAAATTGCTTAACTAAACGTACCATACCAGGTTTAAGGGCAGTAAGTAGTGGAGCGTGACCAGCATTAACGCCTAACTCACCTTCACTACCAGTAACTTGAATCGATTCAACACGGCCAGAGAACAAACTCTGCTCTGCGCTTACTACATCAAGATGTACAGTCATAGCTGCCATACTCCCCTCCTAAGTTACATGCTTTTGGCTTTTTCTTGAGCTTCTTCGATAGAGCCAACCATGTAGAACGCTTGCTCTGGCATGTCATCAAATTCACCGTTTAAGATGCCTTTAAAGCCAGAAATTGTATCTTTTAGTGATACGTATTTACCAGACGCGCCTGTAAACACCTCTGCCACGAAGAATGGCTGAGATAGGAAACGTTGGATTTTACGTGCACGAGATACAAGTTGCTTATCTTCGTCAGAAAGCTCGTCCATACCTAGGATTGCAATGATGTCTTTAAGTTCTTTATAACGCTGAAGAACTGTTTGAACGCCACGTGCTGTATCGTAGTGCTCTTGACCAATTACTTGTGGGTCAAGTTGACGTGAAGATGAATCAAGTGGGTCTACCGCTGGGTAGATACCAAGTGACGCGATATCACGCGAAAGTACTACAGTTGCGTCTAAGTGAGCAAAGGTAGTTGCTGGAGATGGATCCGTTAAATCATCCGCAGGTACGTATACCGCTTGGATTGAAGTGATTGAACCCGTCTTAGTAGAAGCAATACGCTCTTGTAATACACCCATTTCTTCAGCAAGTGTAGGCTGGTAGCCTACCGCTGATGGCATACGACCAAGAAGTGCAGATACTTCTGTACCAGCAAGTGTGTAACGGTAGATGTTATCTACGAAGAAAAGTACATCGCGACCTTCGTCACGGAACTTTTCAGCCATAGTAAGACCTGTTAACGCTACGCGTAAACGGTTACCTGGAGGCTCGTTCATCTGACCGTATACAAGCGATACTTTATCAAGTACGTTTGAATCGTTCATCTCATGGTAGAAATCGTTACCTTCACGTGTACGCTCACCAACACCGGCGAATACTGAGTAGCCGCTGTGCTCGATTGCGATGTTACGGATAAGTTCCATCATGTTTACGGTTTTACCAACACCGGCACCACCGAATAAACCAACTTTACCACCTTTAGCGAATGGACATACAAGGTCGATAACCTTGATACCAGTTTCTAAAAGCTCAACTGAACTTGATTGCTCTTCGTAAGTAGGCGCTGCACGGTGAATAGACATACGGTCTTCTTCGCCGATTGGGCCAGCTTCATCGATTGGCTCACCAAGTACGTTCATGATACGACCAAGTGTTGCTTTACCAACTGGAACTTGAATCGACTCACCTGTATTCATTACCGAAGCACCACGACGCAAACCGTCTGTAGTACCCATAGCGATAGTACGTACCACACCGCCACCTAACTGTTGTTGAACTTCTAGAGTCAACCCAGTTAAATCGCCATCTGTTACTCTTAGCGCGTCATATACGGCTGGCACGTTGTTTTGTGGAAATTCAATATCCACAACGGCACCGATAATTTGGACGACCTTACCTAAACTCATGTCTATTCCTCTCGTTAATCTTTGCCTGAAGCATTAAACTGCTGCTGAACCAGAACAAATCTCACTAATTTCTTGTGTGATTGCTGCTTGGCGAGCTTTGTTATAAATAAGCTGTAACTCATCCATAAGGTCGCCGGCATTGTCTGTTGCAGCTTTCATTGCAACCATGCGGGCAGCCTGCTCAGATGCAGCATTTTCAACTACACCTTGGTATACTTGAGACTCAACAAACCGTACTAACAACGCTTCTAAAATAGCGTCTGGGTTTGGCTCATACAAGTAATCCCATGTGTGGGCAGATACTTCTTCTTCAGCTTTTGGCAAAGGGAGTAACTGATCTACTGTTGGCTCTTGCTTCATGGTATTTACAAACTTGTTGTATACCAAGAATAAACGGTCAATTTTACCTTCAGAGAATGCATCAAGCATTACTTTTACAGGACCAATTATATCCTGAATTGAAGGTTTATCTCCTAAGCCTGCTTTTTTAGCAAGGACTTGACCACCAAAGCGTTGGAAGAAACCAGCAGCTTTACTGCCTAAAGTTGCAAACTCTGCGCTTACACCTTTTTCTTTCCATGCTTTAATATCTAGTGCAACTTTTTTAAACTCATTTGAGTTTAAACCGCCACACAGACCACGGTCTGTAGAGATAACAATATAACCAACTCGTTTTACTTCACGCTCTTCTAAAAAAGGGTGGGTAAAATCAAGATTTGCCTGAGCAACACGACCAATCACTGTGCGTAATTTTGCAGCGTATGGACGGCTTGTAGCAACGCGTTCTTGCGCCCTTTTCATTTTAGACGCAGCAACCATTTCCATTGCGCTAGTGATCTTTTGAGTATTTTTAATACTACCGATCTTGCTTTTAATCTCTTTTCCGCTGGCCATGACTCTCTCTCCGAATCAAGGTGTGCTTTAGTTTCCTAAAGCGCACCATTAATAACTATATTACCAAGTTTGCGTAGACTTGAACTTCGTTAGAAGTTCTTTAAGTTGCGCTTCGATCTCGGCGTTGTAGTTACCAGTTTCATTGATTTGAGCCACAAGCTCTGCGTATGTGCTATTTGCATACGAAAGTAAAGCCGCTTCAAAATCCATGATCTTAGCGATCTCGATATCTTGAAGGAAACCTTTTTCAGCAGCAAATAACGACAAAGACATTTCAGCAACAGACATTGGCGCGTACTGTTTCTGCTTCATTAGCTCTGTTACACGCTCACCATGCTCAAGTTGAGCACGAGTTGCATCATCAAGGTCAGACGCGAACTGCGAGAACGCAGCTAATTCACGGTACTGAGCTAGGGCTAGACGAATACCGCCACCTAGTTTCTTAACGATTTTAGTTTGTGCAGCACCACCAACACGCGATACCGAAATACCAGCGTTTACTGCCGGACGGATACCTGAGTTGAATAGGTCAGTTTCTAAGAAAATTTGACCATCGGTGATAGAGATAACGTTAGTCGGTACGAACGCAGAAACGTCGCCGCCTTGAGTTTCAATGATTGGCAATGCCGTCAATGAACCAGTTGTACCTTTCACTTCACCATTAGTGAACTTTTCAACGTATTCAGCGTTTACACGCGAAGCACGTTCTAAAAGACGAGAGTGAAGATAGAATACGTCACCTGGGTATGCTTCACGACCTGGTGGGCGCTTAAGTAGTAATGAAATTTGACGATAAGCAACTGCTTGCTTAGACAAATCATCATATACGATTAAAGCGTTTTCACCGCGGTCACGGAAGTATTCACCCATAGTACAGCCCGCGAACGGTGCTAAGTACTGAAGTGCCGCTGATTCAGAAGCAGATGCAACAACTACGATAGTATTTGCTAATGCACCGTGCTCTTCTAATTTGCGAACTACGTTAGCAATAGTAGATGCTTTTTGACCAATCGCAACGTACACACACTTAACGCCTGTGCCTTTTTGATTGATGATTGCATCGATTGCTAGTGCAGTTTTACCTGTTTGGCGGTCACCAATGATAAGTTCACGTTGACCACGACCAACTGGAATCATCGCATCGATAGATTTATAACCAGTTTGTACTGGCTCATCTACAGATTTACGCTCGATTACACCTGGTGCAATTTTTTCTACAGGTTCAAACCCGTCATTATCTAGCGCGCCTTTACCATCGATCGGAGCACCTAGTGTGTTAACAACACGACCAAGTAGACCAGGACCAACAGGCACTTCTAAAATACGACCAGTTGTATATACTTTTACGCCTTCAGTAAGATCCGCGTACGGACCCATTACTACTGCACCAATTGAGTCGCGCTCAAGGTTTAGTGCGATAGCATAACGGTTGCCTGGAAGCTCAATCATCTCACCTTGCATACAGTCAGCTAGACCGTGGATGCGGATGATACCGTCTGTAACAGATACAATAGTACCTTCGTTACGAGCTTCACTTACAACTTCGAACTGCTCAATACGTTGTTTGATCAGATCTGAAATTTCAGTGGAATTAAGTTGCATGCTCTTTTTCCCAATTACGATTGTAGTGTTGTGGCTAAGCGGTTTAATTTACCGCGAATAGAGCCGTCGATTACAGTGTCACCCGCCTTAATAATAAGGCCTCCAACTACTGCTGCGTCTTCACTACAATTCAGCTTAACTTTGCGTGCGAAACGTTTTTCAAGTGCCGCTACCAATGACTCTTGTTGCGCTGCAACAAGAGGGGTTGCCGAAATCACATCAACGTCGATTTCTTTGTCGTATTCTGCTTTAAATTTAGCAAATAACTGTGCAACTGCTGGTAGTGCGATCAAACGTCCATTTTCAGCCATCACCTTAACTAGGTTCTGACCTTGTTCGTTGAGCTGCTCAGCACAAATTTGAATAAATAATTCAGCTTGTGTAGTAGCAGTAGGCATACCCGCTAGAAGCGCAGATGCTTTTTCATTGCTAGCAACGTGGCCAGCAAAAAATAACATCTCGTTCCAACTTTCAATAGTGCCTTTTTCAACGGCAAGTTCAAAAGCCGCTTTAGCGTATGGGCGAGCGATAGTAGTCAATTCAGACATGCTCATACCCTCCTAGTTACAGCTCAGCGACAAGTTTTTCAACGATGTCACTATGTGCAGCTTGATTAATTTCACGCTCTAAAATTCTCTGTGCGCCAACCACTGCCAGAGTTGCTACTTGCTTACGTAGCTCTTCTGTCACACGGTTACGCTCTGATTCAATTTCAGAGTGCCCTTGAGCAATGATTTTTTCACGCTCTTGTTGACCACGAACTGTCTCTTCGTCAACAATTAGCACAGCACGCTTTTTAGCTTGGTCTATGATATCAGCCGCTTGAACTTTGGCATCTTTAAGCTGTTCTGCAGCTTTCTTTTGCGCTAGTTCTAAGTCTTTTTCGGCTCTATCAGAGGCAGCTAAACCATCTTCGATTTTTTTCTGGCGAGCTTCAATTGCACCGTTTAGTGGTGGCCATACGAACTTCATACAAAAAAGTACGAACACCGTAAACGCAATCAATTCACCGATAAGAGTGGCGTTTAAATTCACAACCGCTCCTCCTTAAATAGTAAGCTGTTCAAAAAATAAAATTAAAGTACGAACAACAATACCATAGCGATACCAACACCAATCATTGCTACAGCATCGATTAGACCAGCAAGGATAAACATTTTAACTTGTAGCGAAGGTGCAAGCTCAGGTTGACGCGCACATGCTTCAAGGAATTTACCGCCCATGTTACCAAAACCAACTGCTGTACCGATTGCACCGAAGCCAATTAGTAAAGCTACTGCGATGTACTTAAGACCTAATACTAGTTCCATTTTTTTCTCCAAAGTTTCAATTGTAATTAAAGTTAAATATTAAAGGTAAAGATTATAAATTAGTGATTATCTGAACTTGCCATGCTTAGGTAAACAATGGTCAGCATCATAAATAAGAATGCTTGCAGTGTAATAACTAAGATATGGAATACTGCCCATACAAAGTGCAGTGGTAACTGCATAAAACCAATTGCGCCAATCAAGATGAAAATCAATTCACCTGCATACAAGTTACCAAATAAACGTAGTGCTAACGAAAATGGCTTAGAAACCAATGCGATAAGCTCAAGTAACAAGTTGAAAGGAATCAATAAAATTTGCACAAACACGTTATTAGAGCTAAACGGGTGAAGCGTTAGTTCTTTAATAAAGCCGCCAATGCCTTTGATTTTTATTGCAAAACCAACCATTAAAATAAATACACCCAGCGCAAGTGCAGAGGTCATATTAATATCGGTAGTCGGTACAATTTTCATGTACACGTCGTGTGAGTCCATACCGAATGCTGTTTCACCAACGAAACCTGCAAATGATGGTAAAAAGTCAACCGGGATTAAGTCCATTAAGTTCATTAAGAACACCCAAACGAATATCGTTAGGGCTAATGGCGCAATAAGCTTACTTTTACCGTGGAAGGTATCGCGTACGTTGTCGCCAACGAACTCAACGATAATTTCAATAAAACACTGAAATTTTCCTGGTACACCAAGTGTTGATTTTTTTGCGGCACTACGGAAGATCCATAAAAATATTAGACCTAATCCGATAGACCATGCGAGGGTATCCACATGCCATGTCCAGAATCCACTATCCGCACATGCTTTATTGAAGGCTAAACCGGCATCGGTCGAACACATCTTCGCATTGGTCAAGTGGTGCTGAATATGGCTAGATAGAGTAACTTCTTCTGCAGCCATGTTATATCCCAAAGTTAATGTTTAAAAAAAACGGGTGCAAACAATCCAGTAAACAACACCAACACATAAGCACTAAAAAAAGGCAGTAACACTACCGGGTAAAGCTTTAGTATTAGCGCGAACAATATGATTGTTAGCATAAATTTTAGTCCGTTGCCGCGTTTTAACGAGGCATACGCTTGATTTGCTTTACTCGCACCCATATATCTGAATGCGTAGAGGGCAAATACTAAGTGGGGGAGTACTGCTACGGTGCCTCCAGCAAATGCTGATAGCCCGGCATTTATTCCCCAACCTAAAAAAATAATTACTGTAGTAACTAACGCTACTACTCCCTGCAGAAGAATTAATTTCAATGCGGCAAGCCTATACGGTCTTGCTAACTTATTCGTCACGTTTAGTTAACCTTAATGGCGTTCTAATTGTCAGGGTATGAAAACTGGCGAAATTATACTTAATCCTGCCAGTTTTGCAACTTGAGTAGCTGTATTGTGGTGTAAAATAACGACAATTGTCTCATTTTAGACATGTTATTTATTAATGCTGGGAATAGTCTTGGTTGATACGATTTAAAATGCCATCTAATTCATCAAGGTTTGTGTAAGAAATAACCAACTTACCTTTGCCTTTTTTGTTATAGTTTATTTCTACTTTGGCACCTATGTTTTCAGCGAGTTGTTGCTCTAACTGTTTAACATCTGGATCTTTTTCTGTTGCTTCTTTAGCGGCTACAGGCTCTAAAATTGAACGTACAAGCTTTTCGGTTTCTCGCACTGTAAGTGCTTTAGCCACAGCTAAACGCGCCGCATCAGATTGCGTATCTCCCTCAAGCGCTAATAAACAACGAGCGTGGCCCATTTCAATATCGCCGTGTTCTAACAATGTTTTTACGTCATTATTTAAATTATTTAAACGCAATAAATTAGTCACTGTAGTACGAGATTTACCAACGGCATCGGCTACTTGTTGATGGGTTAATTCAAACTCATTTAGTAAACGGTTTAAAGCAACCGCTTCTTCCATGGCATTTAAATCTTCACGCTGAATATTTTCTATTAAAGCAATAGCAACCGCAGCTTCATCGGGTACATCTTTAATAATACAAGGTACAGTATCAAGCTTAGCTATTTGTGCTGCACGCCAACGACGTTCACCGGCAATAATTTCATAGCTATTTTGAGCAATAGGGCGCACTACAATTGGCTGAATAATGCCTTGTGCACGAATTGAACTTGCTAACTCTTCTAATGCTTCTTCCGACATATCTTTACGCGGTTGATATTTACCCGAGTGTAAAAATTCGATCGGTAATTTTTGTAATTCGCTTTGTTGAGATTGCGTTACATTGTGCATAATGTCAGTTGTATTTGACGAATTTTGCTCATTGCTACTTGTTGGTGCAGGTTTTGATGAACTTAACAGCGCATCGAGTCCTCGGCCTAAACCTCTTTTTTTAGCAGACATATTATTTTTTTACCTCAAAGTTAGGCGACAACTGGCGTTGTTTTTTCTTTTCTGCGTAACATTTCACCAGCCAGTGCTAAATATGCTTTAGCACCACTTGATGCCCGGTCATAATACATCGCTGGTGCACCAAAACTTGGTGCCTCGGCTAAGCGAACATTACGCGGGATCACTGTGCGGTAAACTTTATCGCCAAAATGTTGTTTTAATTGTTCTGATACATCATTAGCTAATCGATTACGCGGGTCGTACATAGTACGAAGTATGCCTTCAATTTGTAGCTTAGGATTAACTAACTTGGCAAGTTGCGTAATGGTGTCCATTAATGCGGTTAAACCTTCTAACGCATAATATTCACATTGCATAGGGACTAAAATAGAGTCGGCTGCAGCCATGGCATTTACTGTTAACATATTTAAAGAAGGAGGGCAGTCGATAAAAATGAATTCATATTGGTCTTGAATTTTTTCCAGCGCATTACGCAAACGTACTTCGCGGGCAAATAATTCCATTAATTTTACTTCTGCAGCGGTTACATCACCATTTGCAGCAATCATATGATATTCACCAGAGGTTTCTTTAATTATAACCTCTTCAATTGGCTTGTTTTCTATCAGCAAATCGTAAATAGTTGGCACGTCGCCATACTTATCTACGCCACTACCCATAGTGGCATTACCTTGCGGATCGAGATCAATTAACAACACTTTTCGTTTTGTTGCAGCCATAGATGCAGCGAGGTTAACAGCGGTTGTAGTTTTACCTACACCACCTTTTTGATTTGCTAATGCGATGACTTTTGCCACAGTGTCTCTGATCCCTAGTCTTTAGAAAGAATAATTAAATGTCGTTGTGCATCTAAATTAGGTACTTCTAATGCAATTTTTTGCTCAAACTTAACGCCAGTCGGTAATGACTCTAGCTCTTCGCTAGGGAACACACCTTTAAGGGCAATAAATTTTCCTGAATGATCAATTAAGTGTCCACACCAGTCAACCATATCTTGCAATGAAGCAAATGCGCGACTGAGTACACCATCTAATTTAACACTTGGCTGATATTCTTCAACTCTTGACTGCACCGGAGTGACGTTATCAAGTCCTAGCTCATGTTTAACATGCATTAAAAAACGTACACGTTTACCTAAACTATCAAGTAACACAAAATGAGTGTTAGGTAATGCAATCGCTAATACAATACCAGGTAAGCCAGGGCCAGTTCCTACATCAATATAATGATGACCGGGTAAATGAGGTGCAACAACTAAGCTGTCCATTATGTGCTTAACCATCATTTCTTCAGGTAAGCGTACTGAGGTTAAATTATAAGCTTTGTTCCACTTAGTTAATAACTCAACGTAACGAACCAGCTGTTGCTGTTGTTTTTCGGTTAGCGCAATATTAGTTTGCGCTAACAATGTAGTTAATTGTTGCTGTAACACTAGGTACCCTCGCCGTTATGCTGATTTGCGTAACAAGCCTTGCTTCTTCAGATACACCAATAATAACGAAATCGCCGCTGGGGTGATACCAGAAATACGCGAAGCTTGACCAATAGTGTCTGGACGAGCATCAATCAGCTTAGCAACAACCTCATTTGATAAACCCGATACGGTTTTATAATCAAACTCTTTTGGTAAAATTGTTTGCTCATGGCGTAACTGTTTATTGATCTCATCTTGCTGGCGCACAATATAACCTGCGTACTTTGTATGGATCTCAACTTGTTCAAGCGCGGCTTGATTAGTAAATTCAGATCCTAAGCCGTCAATTGCCATTAGATCGTTATAACGAATTTCAGGACGACGTAATAATTCCTCTAAACTAGCTTCACGCGTTAATGGCGTTTTTAGCAATGCATTAACTTGATCTATCATAGTATGATCTTTGTGGATCCAGGTATCTTTAATACGCTGTTTCTCTTTAGCGATCACTTCCATTTTTTCGTTATATGCCTGCCAACGTTCGTCATTCACTAAGCCTAATTCGCGGCCTTTTTCAGTTAAACGAATATCGGCATTATCTTCACGTAATAATAAACGGTATTCAGCACGGCTAGTAAACATACGATAAGGTTCTTTCGTTCCCAAAGTAGTTAAGTCGTCAATAAGTACACCCACATAAGCTTCGTCACGACGTGGAGTCCAAGACTCTTTACCCTGAACTTTTAAAGCAGCATTCATACCTGCAATTAAACCTTGAGCACCCGCTTCTTCATAACCGGTAGTACCATTTATTTGGCCCGCAAAAAATAAGCCATCAATAAATTTAGTTTCTAATGAACGTTTTAAATCGCGCGGATCAAAAAAGTCATATTCAATAGCATAACCAGGACGACAAATATGAGCGTTTTCAAAGCCAGTAATAGATTGCACAATTTCAATTTGCACATCAAACGGTAAACTGGTCGAAATACCATTTGGGTATAACTCATATGATGTTAAACCTTCTGGCTCAACAAAAATTTGATGTTTGTCTTTATCAGCAAAACGAACAATTTTATCTTCAATAGAAGGGCAGTAGCGCGGGCCTATGCCTTCAATAACACCACCATACATTGGCGAGCGATGTAAGTTTTTACGAATAACATCATGGGTCTTTTCATTAGTAAAGGTGATGTAACACGGTATTTGTTGTGGGTGATCACTTGGTTTACCCATAAATGAAAATACCGGTATAGGCGTATCACCTGCTTGTTCTTGCATTTTACTAAAATCAACAGTACGGGCATCAATACGTGGTGGAGTACCGGTTTTTAAACGATCCACTCTAAAAGGTAATTCACGTAAACGATCAGCCAATGCAATTGAAGGAGGATCGCCTGCACGACCACCTTTAAAGTTTTCTAAACCTATATGTATTTGGCCACCTAAAAAAGTACCTACGGTTAGCACAACACTTGGAGCACTAAAACGTAAACCCATTTGGGTAACCACACCAGTAACACGATCGTTTTCAACAATAAGATCATCACACGATTGTTGAAAAATCTTTAAGTTATCTTGGTTTTGCAATGTTGTTTGAATTGCCGCTTTGTACAAAGCGCGATCAGCCTGTGCTCGGGTTGCACGAACGGCTGGGCCTTTTGAAGAATTAAGTGTGCGAAATTGGATCCCGCCTTTGTCAATGGCCTGTGCCATTGCACCACCTAGAGCGTCAATTTCTTTAACTAAGTGACCTTTGCCAATGCCACCAATTGCTGGGTTACATGACATTTGACCAAGGGTATCCATATTGTGAGTTAGCAGCAGGGTATTCATCCCCATACGTGCGGCTGCCAATGCGGCTTCAGTGCCAGCATGTCCACCACCTACTACGATAACGTCAAAATTTTCGTGAAAAATCATTAATGGGATCCTACTTAAATCAAACCAGTAAACTTCAAAAGGGAGCGTATTCTACCTAGAATTTAGCAGAAGATAAATGATTAACAGCGGTCAAGATCTAAGTGTGTGATCTCTAATAATATAAAGGATCTTTTAAAGAGATCTTTTATTACTATTACTACTACTGAAGCACTTTTCTGTTGATAAGGTTTAGATCTTTATTTAAAACATGCGATTAGATCAGATCTAAAGTTGTGAACATGATCGGATCATCCAGCGAATAAGCTCTGATCAAAAAGGCACTTTATGCACAGGGCAATATCAACCGGATCTTATCCAATGGATAAGCATAGCTATAAATGCAGTTTAATCAGTGTTTATCCACAAAAACTATTAAATTATTAGTAAATTGTGGGTAACTTTAATTTGGTTTTTTAGCTTGATCTATTAATTTAAGCCTGTTTTAGCTAGCCAAGAGTCAAGCCAGGCCAGTGCAGTATCCTCTGGTAGCGCTTCATCAAGAATATTAAGCTCTAAGCGTTCGGCTACTCTAAGTGCACCTTTTTGTGCTAATAACTCATCTATATTGCGCCCAGCAAGGTTATAAGTATCGTAACTGGTATCGCCTAAACCAATGACTGAGTATTTTATATTAGATAAATCATCAGCTTGTGTTAAATCGTCAATAAAGCTAATCAGATTTTCAGGGTAATCCCCTGCACCATAAGTAGATGTACATATTAACCAAATAGTATTTTGCTGATCTATATCGTTAAATACAGGCTGTTCATGTAGTTGCGTACTAATACCTTGAGCATTAAGTTGATCAGCTAATTGTTCTGCAACATATTCAGCGGATCCCATTTGGCTGCCAATAATAATATTTACTGCACTCATTAATTTTTGTGATCACATAGCTTTTAATTACCGCTCATAATAACTGAGTTTGTATAACAGTAAAGTTAAGAGTGCTTTTTTGTATAACTATTTTAGCTGTAATTTTAGCCTTGGTTATTTATAACGACTCAAGTTGTTGATTAAATAGGGTTTAACAAATAATCTTTAAATGTAATCTTCTGATCAAGTTGTTGATAACAGTGGGGAAAGCTCTGTTTAAAGCCACTTTTTTATTTATGATTGATCGCTAAGTTATTGATTTAAAGAATATGAAAATGCTTAAATAGAGCTTATTAAGCAATAATATATACCCTGATCATAATGTGGATAGAATGCCTGTTGATAAGTGCTATTTAGATCATAAAATAAATTTAAATGAGATCAAATAAAGCTGATCTTTTTATTAAATGAGTCAATTAACAGTAAATAGTTAGTTTTAATGGCGGATCTAGGATATTTACTTAGTTAAATACGGAAATTTAAGTCTCTATAAAAGGTAATAAAGGCTAATTGTGGATAACTGATCTGAGATTATTTATTTTTTCAGCGCAGATCATCATTAATTTTAGCTAACTTGGCCGACCAAAAATATAATTCATGCTTACTTGGTGTTGTGTTGCTCTACTCAATTTTATAAATATGCGTAATTTAGAGTCAATAAAAGCCTAAAATAGGCTCCTATATTGAATGAATTATAAACATATATTGCAGTTCTTAAGCTTAATTAAGGCTATTTTAATAGGAAGTATTACCATAATAGCCACCGTAAAATTGATCCACTGCAGTTAAAATAGCAGTCTGTTTTGTAAAAAACAGACTGCATTAATGCTATAAATTAGCCGTTTTATAGCTATTAAAGTGGCATTATTTTTAGTTAATAACGACATTACTCTAACAAATAAAGACTGGCCAGCTCTTATCAGGCATTAATATTAGCGCAATAAAGCTGTTTTTAGGGAGGAAATAGGTAGTGAAAGCAGGGGATTTTGACAATAAAAAAGAGCCTCTAGGGCTCTTTAAAATATATTTGGCAACTTATTTACCAATACAAAACGAGCTAAATATTTTTCCAAGTAGGTCATCTGAGGTGAATTCACCGGTAATTTCGTTTAGATATTGCTGGGTTAAACGCAATTCTTCGGCGAGTATTTCGCCCGCTATATGCATTTCTAACTGAGCTTTACCTGTATCTAAGTGGTACGCTGCATGCTCAAGCGCATCAAGGTGGCGACGACGTGCCATAAAGCCGCCTTCTGTTGCACCATCAAAACCAATACAGGCTTTTAAATGCTCGCGAACCAGCTCAATACCGTCGGCATTTTTAGCACTTAAACTGATGACCGGGTATTGCTGATTTTGCTCCATACCAACAACATCGCCCGATAAATCGGCTTTATTTCTAATCACTGTAACCCCTAATCCAACGGGTAATTTAGCCATAAATTCTGGCCAAATTTTATGGGGATCAGTATCAATAGTGTCGGTTCCATCAAGCATAAACAGCACTCGGTCGGCTTGGTTTATTTCATCCCATGCGCGCTCAATACCTATTTGTTCTACTAAATCAGGGCTTTCACGCAGACCTGCTGTGTCTATAATATGCAGTGGCATGCCATCTATATGTATATGTTCACGTAGTACGTCACGTGTAGTGCCGGCAATTTCGGTTACAATAGCGGCTTCGCGCCCAGCAAGGGCATTTAATAAGCTTGATTTACCCGCATTAGGGCGACCGGCAATAACAACCCGCATACCTTCGCGCATTATGCTGCCTTGCTTAGCTTGATCGGTTACCGTATTGAGCTGGGCAATAATGGCATCTAAATCGCCAGAAACTTTACCGTCAGATAAAAAATCGATTTCTTCATCGGGAAAATCAATTGCGGCTTCTACGTACATACGCAAGTGAATTACTTTTTCTACAAGTGTTTCTATGTGCTTAGAAAATTCACCTTGGAGAGACTGTAGGGCGCTTTTAGCGGCTTGCTCGCTTGTAGCATTAATTAAATCGGCGATGGCTTCTGCTTGTGTTAAATCAAGCTTGTCATTCATAAATGCACGTTCAGAAAACTCCCCAGGCTTTGCTAAACGAACGCCCTCTATTTTACTAATTTCTTTAAGTAACATATCCAGTACTACAGGACCGCCGTGGCCTTGTAGTTCAAGTACATCTTCACCAGTGAATGAGTTAGGGCCGGCAAAGTAAATGGCAATACCTTGATCAAGTTGCTCGCCAGCAAGGCTTTTAAATGGCACATAATCGGCGTAGCGAACTTTAGGTATTTTACCTACTACTTTTTCGGCAACACTTTTAGCAAGGCTGCCTGAAACGCGAATAATACCAACACCACCACGTCCGGGGGCTGTTGCTTGTGCTGCAATTGTGTCTTGATTGATCATGCTATTAATTTGCCAACAATGAGTAACTTTATGGCGGTATTGTAACCTATGGATTTATTTGTAGCGAATAGCTGTGGTGAAAAACAGGTAATAAAAAAGGCGACCGAAGTCGCCTTTATATAAGTAGGAGCTTAATTAGCCTCTTACTTTAATACCTTTCTTTTCCATGCCGCGGTAGATGATGAGCATCTGGACAATAGAAATAAGGTTAGACACTAACCAGTAAAGAACTAAACCAGATGGGAACCATAAGAAGAACACAGAGAAGATAACCGGCATAAAGGTCATCATTTTTTGCTGCATTGGATCGGTAACCGTCATAGGCTGTAATTTTTGCGTAATAAACATACTGGCGCCAAATAAGATTGGTAACACGTAGTATGGGTCTTTCGCAGAAAGGTCAGTTAGCCAAAAAATAAATTCAGCGTGGCGAAGTTCTGTTGATTCTAAGAACACGTAGAACAAGGCTAAGAAAATAGGCATTTGTAGCAAAATAGGGAAACAGCCACCCATAGGGTTCACTTTTTCTTTTTTGTACATTTCCATTGTGGCTTGGCCGAATTTTTGACGGTCGTCACCAAATTTTTCTTTAAGCGCTGCCATTTTAGGCTGAAGGGCACGCATTTTAGCCATTGAAGTATATTGCGCTTTAGTCAGTGGGTACATTAACGACTTAACGATAATAGTAATGGCAATAATAGCCACACCCCAGTTACCTAAAATACTGTGTAACCACTTTAACAATACAAATAAAGGTTGTGAGATAAACCATAACCAACCGTAATCTACGGTTAAATCTAAATCTGGGTGAATAGCTTCAAGTACATCAGACTCTTTAGGGCCCATATAATAAGTCGCAGTAAGTGTTTGCTCACTACCAGCTTGAATATTAACCGCTTCGTCTTTAACACCAATGATGGCAGCATTACTCTTAGTAATTAAACTATAAAGTGTATTTGACTGATCCTGCATTGGAACCCAAGCACTTACAAAGTAATGTTGAATAAACGCAACATAGCCACCAAGTGTAATTTTATTTAGGTTTTTGTCAGCCATATCTGAAAAACTGTACTTTTCGTACGGGTCATCATCAGTACCGTATGCTGCACCTAAATAGTTTTGATCAACCATGCTGCCTTTGTCTTGTACAGTGCGCTTAACTTGTGTGTAAAGCTGTACTTGAAGTGGCGTGCTAGTGGTGTTGTTAATTGTGTATTCTAAAGCAACATCATATTGACCTTTTTTGAATACATAGGTTTTTGTAAAGTTAACACCATTACTATCAGTAAACTGTAGCGGCACTCTAAGCTCATCACCCGTTAAAGTGTATGACTTTTGCTCTACGTGGTAAGTTGGGCGACCTTGTGCAGAAGCATCAGGACCATTTAAGCCAATTAAACCACTTTGTGAAAAGTATTGTTTACCATCAAACTCACCAAGCAGCATATAAGGTGTTTCACTGCCTTTAGTTTCTTCATATTGAAGTAAGTAAGTTTCAACAATATCACCGCCTCGGGTATCAATTTTAACTTTGAAAACATCTGTTGTAATTTCAATTACAGAGCGTTTTGCTAAAGTTGCTGAGGCAGGTAACGCAGAGTCAGATGAAGTTGGTACATAATCTTCTGATTCTGATGATGTTGGGTTTAATGTTTGTGTGGTGGCACTCGGATCGGCTTTTGGCGTGTTGTAATCAGTATTCCATTCTTGAAATAATAAAAACGACACCAGCATCAGGCCAATGAATAAAAACGTGCGTTGCGATTCCATAACAGCTCTTATTTCTCGTGTTGGTGGTTAATATGGGTTAATTTTTCAGGAACGGGGTCGTTCCCACCTGAATGTAAAGGATGGCATTTTAATATGCGTTTAACTGCTAACCAACTGCCTTTTACTGATCCATGCAAATTAATTGCTTGAATAGCGTAACTAGAGCACGTTGGATTAAAACGACAATGCGGACCTAATAGCGGGCTAATCCACTTTTGATAACCGCGGATAAATAAAACTAAACAATACGTTGGCAAAGCAACAAGTGGTTTAAGTAACCTCATGATATATATGCTCCTACGTAAGTTTAGTAAATAGATACCATGTATTTAAAGACTCAATATGAGATTTCAAATGCATGATTAAAAGGTGAGCTAAAGATACCTTAATTAACCCTGTAATTCTATTGCTATTAGGTCTGTTTATTTGATTTAACTGATTTATTAGGGCGCTTTTTAAAAGGTGGTGGTTTGGGCGCACCCGGTTTGCAGCGCTCATTAATTTTACGCCACAACTTGGTCAGTTGTTTGGTTAATTCTTCATTAGACTGCTCATCAATACCACTTTTAACCATAAGCACAATATCTATATTGTCGATGTTGTGTTTATTTAAACGAAAGCATTCGCGAGCTAAACGTTTAATACGGTTACGTTGACATGCCTTTTTAACTCGTTTTTTAGCAACAGTAAGTCCTAACCGAGGTTGATCTTGGTCATTAGGTTTAGCTAAAAGAGTAAAGAAAGGAGTTGCAGCCCGGGCGGGTTCATTAAATATGCGAGAGTAATGCGAGGGAGTTAACAGACGTAACTCCCTGCCAAAGTTAAAGTCTTCCACTTATAAATTAAGCAGAAAGAACTTTACGGCCTTTAGCGCGGCGACGAGCTAATACTTTACGGCCATTTACAGTTGCCATGCGAGCACGGAAACCGTGAGCACGTTTGCGTTTTAAAACGCTTGGTTGAAAAGTTCTTTTCATAACAATCTCTTCCGATCGGTTAAAGTTAAAACATCCTATGCAGGTCGCGATCCTGGCACAGGTGCCATTGCGAGCGCGAGATATTATAGATGAAGTGTATTAAAGTCAATCATAATTACGCACTACCCTTAGAGTATACCAGCTATTTAATGTAGATCATAAAGAGTGATCTATTAGGATCATCATTAATAAGAAGTTTTCCACAGCCCCTGTATAAAAAGTGAATAAAAGCAGGGGAAAACTAAATTAGATCGCAGATTTGTTTCGCGATCCAGAGCTAATTTTGTTATGATCTATGCTCAGGCTTTAAAATTAAACTTGTATTAAATCATTGTGTTAAGTGTTTTATACCGTGATATCAACAATTTTATAAAAATCAGTCTTTTACTTGTGGATAAAGTGTCTTCATAATAGCCGGTCTTGGGTCGCTTATTGGGCCATTTAAACGCATTACAGAGGTGATTTTTAATCATTAATGATGTGCGGGAATAAAAATTATATCTCTGGGAGTTTGACTGTGTATCTGTCGGTTTGGCAAAGTTGTTTATATGTATTGCAAGATGAATTGCCTTCGCAGCAGTTCAGTATGTGGGTGCGACCACTACAAGCAGAAAGTACCGAAGATACCTTGACGATTTATGCACCTAATCGCTTTGTACTAGATTGGGTAAGAGAAAAATACCTAAATAGAATTAATGAATTATTAGTAGAGATTTGTGGTGTTGAAGCTCCAGAGCTACGGTTTGATGTAGGCAGTAAGCCTTTATTAAATGCACAGCCTGTATCTGTTGCTGGAACGCAATCGGCGCCAACTACACAAGCCAAACAACAATCACGACAACCAAAACCTGTTGTAGAGCCAGCGCCAAAATCTGAATATAAATCGAATATAAAAGAAAATTATACCTTTGACAGTTTTGTTGAAGGTAAATCAAACCAGTTAGCAAAAGCAGCAGCAACACAAGTTGCAGATAATCCAGGTGCCGCTTTTAACCCTGTATTTATATACGGTGGTACAGGTTTAGGTAAAACGCATTTATTGCATGCTGTAGGTAATGGTATTTTGGCTAATAAGCCAGATGCAAAAATAGTTTATATGCATTCAGAGCGCTTTGTACAAGATATGGTAAAAGCACTGCAAAATAACGCGATTGAAGAATTTAAGCGTTACTATCGTAGTGTTGATGCGCTAATGATTGATGACATTCAATTTTTTGCTAACAAAGAGCGCTCACAAGAAGAGTTTTTTCATACCTTTAATGCGTTATTAGAAGGCAATCAGCAAATAATTTTAACCTCTGATCGTTATCCAAAAGAGATAGAAGGCGTTGAAGACAGACTTAAATCGCGTTTTGGTTGGGGTTTAACTATTGCAATTGAGCCTCCTGAGCTTGAAACACGCGTTGCTATATTGATGAAAAAAGCGCAGCAGAGTAAAATTAATTTACCGCACGAAGTCGCCTTTTTTATTGCTAAAAAATTACGATCTAATGTACGCGAACTAGAAGGTGCGCTTAATCGTGTTATTGCCAATGCTAACTTTACCGGTCGTCCTATATCTATCGACTTTGTAAAAGAAGCGCTACGCGATTTACTTGCCTTACAAGATAAGCTAGTTACCATAGATAACATACAGCGCACTGTGGCAGAGTATTACAGAATTCGTATTTCTGATCTGCTGTCTAAACGCCGTAGTCGCTCTATAGCAAGGCCTCGACAAGTTGCTATGGCATTATCTAAAGAGTTAACCAATCACAGTTTACCTGAGATTGGAGACGCCTTTGGTGGCCGCGATCATACAACTGTATTGCATGCGTGTCGTAAGGTTAAATCACTACGTGATGAAAGCCACGAAATTAAAGAAGATTACCAAAATTTAATAAGAACATTGTCATCTTAAGGCTGACTTTATTATGCAAATAACAATATCAAGACAACAGTTTTTAAAGCCATTAGTGCAAGTATCGGGCGCTATTGAGCGTAAGCATACATTGCCAATTTTATCTAACGTATTGTTAGCAGTAGAAAACGGGCAACTTTCAATGACAGGTACCGACCTTGAAATTGAACTCGTTGCAAGCGTGTTTGTAGGTGATGATATTGCCGATACTAAGTTAACATTACCGGCTAAAAAATTACTCGATATTTGTAAAAGCCTACCAGATGGTTCAGACCTAACGTTAAGCTTACAAGAGCATCAGTTATTACTAACCAGCGGTAAAAGTCGTTTTTCGTTAACGACCTTAGCCGCCGAAGACTTTCCTAATTTAGAACAGTGGGATGGCGAAGTTGAGTTTCAACTAACGCGTTTAGAGCTGCGAAAATTACTAGAAAGCACGCATTTTTCGATGGCGAATCAAGACGTACGTTACTATTTAAATGGTATGTCGTTTGAAGTAGACAATACTGACATTAAAACAGTGGCCACTGATGGACATCGCTTAGCTATTGCACAAAAGCAATTAAAGCAATCGCTTAATACGCAGCGTCAGCTAATTATACCTCGTAAAGGGGTGCAAGAAATTATGCGCCTTATGGTAGCCGACGAAGAACTAGTCACTATTCAGTTTGGTGCTAATCATATTCGTATTATCGATATAGAGTTTACCTTTACTAGTAAGTTAGTTGATGGACGCTTTCCTGATTACCGCCGTGTGTTACCTCGTGGTGGCGATAAAGTCATTACTGCTAATCGCGAATGGTTACGTAGTGCGTTTCAGCGAGTCTCTATTTTATCTAACGAAAAGTTTAGAGGTGTGCGTTTAAACTTATCTAATGGTTTGTTAAAAATCACTGCTAATAACCCTGAGCAAGAACAAGCTGAGGAAGTAGTAGAGGTTGGTTACGAAGGCGCCGACCTAGAAATAGGCTTTAACGTTTCTTATGTACTTGATGTATTAAACACATTAAAAACAGAAGATGTACTGTTTACATTGGCCGATTCAAACAGCAGCGCACTAATTGAAGGTGCAGGCGATGAAGAAGCAATGTACGTAGTTATGCCTATGCGTTTATAAGACTATAAGTACCCAATGAGCTTAAGTCATTTGAGCCTCAAATATTTTCGTAATATTGAGGCGCTGACGCTAGAACCAGTTAACGGCGTTAATATAATTTATGGTGAAAACGGCAGCGGAAAAACCAGCCTTTTAGAAGCTATTTATTACCTTTCACACGGCAAATCTTTTAGAACATCAAAGCATAAAAGTATTATTGCGCATCAGCAAGAGCAGTTTGTAATTCATGGCCGCAAAGCTATACACGACTTATCTATTCCTATTGGTATTAGTAAAACCCAAGCGGGCGAAACGAATTTAAAAATTCAAGGTAAGGCGAGCCGAAAAATATCAGAACTTGCACAGCTTATGCCGGTACAAATAATTACTCCAGAGAGTTACTCGTTATTTTTTGGTGGGCCTAAAGAGCGCAGAAAGTTTTTAGATTTAGGTTTGTTCCACGTGGAACATGAGTTTTTCTTTTTATGGCAATCGTTCAATAAAGTGTTAAAACAACGAAATGCGCTACTAAAAAGTAAGCCAAAGAATTATTTTGACCAAATTAAGTTTTGGGACAAAGAATTTGTTAGACTGGCTGAGCAAATAAATAAATTAAGAATGGCGTATATAAGTAGGTTTAAGCAGCAGTTTTTTGATAAAATGTGTGCAGAATTAACGCTAATACGCGATTTAGAAATAAGCTTTAATGCCGGCTGGAAAGAGAGCGAATCTCTTAGCGATGCATTAGAGTTAAACTTTGAGCGAGATGCTCGCCAAGGTTTTACTAGTAAAGGGCCTCATAAGGCTGATTTTAGTTTTAGTGTCGCTGGCAGTAGCGTTGAGAATATTTTCTCTCGTGGACAATTAAAGCTATTACTTTATGCGTTAAAAGTAACGCAAAATAGTTTAATTGAGTCAGAGACAGATAAGCAATCTATATTGC
Source organism: Pseudoalteromonas sp. NZS127 (assembly GCF_015864805.1). Lineage (NCBI taxonomy): Bacteria > Pseudomonadati > Pseudomonadota > Gammaproteobacteria > Alteromonadales > Pseudoalteromonadaceae > Pseudoalteromonas > Pseudoalteromonas sp. NZS127. Next base: position 23,906 of record NZ_JADYWN010000024.1, read on the forward strand.
TAATAGATGATTTACCTTCAGAGTTAAGCGAAGATACAAAAGAGAAAGTGGGGCAACTATTAGCTCACTGCAGTTCTCAAATTTTTATATCTTCAATTTTGTCTGAAAGTATTTCTGCTGTGGTGGAACCCATGCAACGAGAACTGCAAATGTTCCACGTGAAACATGGCAACCTAATAACAAGATAAGTGGGATTAACCATGTCTGAGAATTATGACTCGTCGAGTATAAAAGTACTTAAAGGATTAGACGCAGTAAGAAAGCGTCCTGGAATGTATATAGGGGACACCGATGATGGCACGGGCTTACACCATATGGTGTTTGAGGTCGTCGATAACTCTATAGATGAAGCCTTAGCAGGTCATTGTGATGATATTTTTGTAACGATTCACTTAGATGGTTCGGTATCTGTACGAGATAACGGCCGTGGTATCCCAACTTCAATTCATGAAGAAGAAGGTGTATCTGCAGCCGAAGTAATCATGACGGTACTGCATGCCGGTGGTAAGTTTGATGATAACTCTTATAAAGTTTCAGGTGGCTTACACGGTGTTGGTGTATCGGTTGTTAACGCATTATCAGAAAAGCTTAAATTAACAATTCGCCGTGAAGGTAAACTTCATGAGCAAACATACTCTCATGGTGTACCAGATGCGCCATTAGCCGTAATTGGCGACGCAGACACAACTGGTACAGAGTTACGTTTTTGGCCAAGTGATCAAACATTTACTAACTTAGATTTTCATTACGACATTTTAGCTAAGCGCTTACGCGAGCTTTCATTTTTAAACTCTGGCGTAAGCATTATTTTAAATGATGAGCGTGAAGAGAATAAAAGTGATCACTTTAAATACGAAGGCGGTATCAGAGCGTTTGTAGAGTATTTAAACCGTAATAAAACACCTATACATAAAGGTGTATTTCACTTTACGCATACGCGTGAAGAAGATGGTATTGTTGTTGAAGTGTCAATGCAGTGGAATGATGCTTATCAAGAAAACATATACTGTTTTACAAATAACATCCCACAACGTGATGGTGGTACTCACTTAGCCGGTTTTAGATCTGCGCTAACACGTACACTTAACAACTATATGGAAAAAGAAGGCTTTAACAAAAAAGCTAAAACAACCAGTAATGCAACGGGTGATGACGCTCGTGAAGGCTTAACTGCTGTTGTAAGTGTTAAAGTACCAGATCCTAAGTTTTCATCACAAACTAAAGACAAGCTAGTTTCGAGCGAAGTTAAGTCTGCGGTTGAACAAGCAATGGCTGAAAAATTCACTGAGTTTTTATTAGAACACCCAACAGATGCCAAAATTGTTGTAGGTAAGATAATAGATGCGTCACGTGCGCGTGAAGCTGCACGTAAAGCACGTGAAATGACACGTCGTAAAGGTGCAATGGACTTAGCCGGTTTACCTGGTAAGTTAGCCGATTGCCAAGAAAAAGATCCAGCACAATCAGAACTATACATAGTGGAAGGAGACTCTGCTGGCGGATCAGCCAAGCAGGGACGTAACCGTAAAAACCAAGCTATTCTTCCGCTTAAAGGTAAAATATTAAACGTAGAAAAAGCACGTTTTGATAAAATGCTTTCATCACAAGAAGTAGCAACACTCATTACGGCATTAGGTTGTGGTATTGGTCGTGATGAATATAATCCTGAAAAACTGCGCTATCACCGTATCATTATCATGACGGATGCTGACGTGGATGGTTCGCACATTCGTACCTTATTACTTACGTTCTTTTATCGCCAAATGCCTGAAATTGTTGAGCGCGGATATATTTATATTGCACAACCACCACTTTATAAAGTGAAAAAAGGTAAGCAAGAGCGTTATATTAAAGATGATCCAGCACTAGTTGAATACCTAACAACACTTGCTTTAAATAATGCAACTTTGTACACCAGTACAGATGCAAGCGGTATTGAAGGCGAAGCACTAGAAAAAATTGTTCACGATTATCAAAATACCGTTAAGGTAATTGAGCGTCTAAAACGTAAGTTTCCTAATACTGTAATGAACCGTCTTATTTACCAAAGTGAACTGAAAAAAGAAGATCTTTCAGATGAAGCTAAAGTAATAGCATGGACTAAAGAATTAGTTGATGACTTAATTGATCGTGATGAAGATGCTACTATTTTCCAAGCTGCAACAGAGCACGATACTGAGCGCAATTTATACTACCCAGTAGTGAAAATTCGTCAGCACGGTGTAGATAAAGCGCACGTACTTCATTATGATTTTATAGCTTCACGCGATTATCAGCGCATTGCTGTTACTGGTGTAAACATTGCAAATATCATTACTGAAGGCGCTTATATTCAACGCGGTGAGAAAACACAACCTGTTGATAACTTTGTGGATGCTTTAGAGTGGCTAATTGCTGAATCTAAGCGTGGCCTCTATATACAGCGCTATAAAGGGTTGGGCGAAATGAACCCAAGTCAGCTGTGGGAAACTACAATGGATCCCGATGCACGTCGTATGCTACAAGTAACCGTTGAAGATGCAGTAGCTGCTGATCAGTTATTTGCAACGCTAATGGGTGACCAAGTAGAACCTCGTCGCGAGTTTATAGAACAGAACGCGCTACGCGTAGTTAACCTAGACGTATAATTAGTAATACTACTCACAAAAAAGGAGCCAATGGCTCCTTTTTTATTTTTTCAATTGCACAAACTGCTTAAAACCTGCGTGTGCACAAGGTATACTGAGGGTAATTTTCACGCTACTTCTCAGATAGTAAAAAGCCAAATATGCAAAAATATGACGTTAAAACCTTTCAAGGTTTGATCCTGGCTTTACAGGATTATTGGGCGCAGCAAGGCTGCGTTATTATTCAACCACTTGATATGGAAGTGGGCGCTGGGACATTCCACCCGCAAACATTTTTAAAATCGATTGGCCCAGAGCCAATGTCGAGTGCATACGTACAACCGTGTCGACGACCTACCGATGGCCGTTACGGCGAAAACCCAAACCGCTTACAGCATTATTACCAGTTTCAGGTTGTGCTAAAGCCTTCGCCAGATAATATTCAAGAGCTTTATTTAGGCTCTTTAGCGGCCGTAGGCATAGATACCTTAACAGACGAAGTGCGCTTTGTTGAAGACAACTGGGAATCACCTACCTTAGGTGCGTGGGGCCTAGGTTGGGAAATTTGGTTAAACGGCATGGAAGTAACCCAGTTTACCTACTTTCAACAAGTGGGCGGCATTGAGTGCTCACCGGTAACTGGCGAAATCACTTACGGCCTAGAGCGTTTAGCCATGTATATTCAGGGCGTAGACAGTATTTACGACCTAGTTTGGGCTGATGGCCCGCTTGGGCGAGTAACTTACGGCGATGTGTTTCATCAAAATGAAGTAGAACAATCTACTTATAACTTTGAGCACGCCAACGTAGAAGATCTATTTGCTCAGTTTGATAAATGTGAAGCAGAGAGCCAAAAGTTAATTGAAGCAAATTTACCGTTACCGGCTTATGAGCAAGTAATGAAGGCATCGCATGCATTTAACTTATTAGACGCGCGCCACGCCATTTCGGTAACCGAACGCCAACGTTACATACTACGCGTTCGTGCTTTATCAAAAGCGTGTGCACAAAGTTATTATGATAAACGTGAAGCGCTTGGTTTCCCGCTGTGTAAGGATAAGTAGGCATGTCAGCACAAAACTTATTAGTAGAAATTGGCACCGAAGAGTTGCCACCAAAAGCGCTGCGTAAATTAGCAGAAGCATTTGCTGCAAACTTAACTGCAGAACTAGAGACATTAGAATTAGCGCATCAAGGCGTAAGCTGGTATGCATCACCACGTCGTTTAGGCCTTCGCGTAATAGCGCTTGATGCAAAACAACAAGATAAAGAAGTAGAAAAACGCGGCCCAGCAATTAAGGCAGCGTTTGATGCAGACGGCAATCCTACTAAAGCTGCAATGGGTTGGGCACGTGGTTGTGGTATTGAAGTAAAAGATGCGCAAACACTTGAAACCGACAAAGGCGCGTGGTTGCTGCACCTTGCTAAAGTAGCAGGGCAAGAAACTAAAACGCTGATGGTTGACGTTATTAATAAAGCGCTGGCTAAATTACCTATTCCTAAGCCAATGCGTTGGGGCGCGAATAAAACACAATTTATTCGTCCAGTGCATACGGTAACTATTTTATTGGGTGATGAGTTAGTAACAGGTGAAGTGCTGGGTAAGCAGGTAAGTAACCAGCTTCAAGGACATCGCTTTCATCATCCTGAAAAAATTACCATTAACCATGCTGATGATATTTTTGATGTTTTAAAATCAGCCTACGTTATTGCCGATTACGAGCAGCGTAAAGCGCAAATTCGAGCGCAAATAGAAGCTGCAGCAAAAGCAATAAATGCGGTTGTAGCCATGGATGAAGATTTACTTGAAGAAGTAACATCACTGGTAGAATGGCCAGTAACATTAACGGCTACATTTGAAGAAGAGTTTTTGGCAGTACCGGCCGAAGCGCTTATTTACACGATGAAAGACGATCAAAAATACTTTCCGCTTTTAGATCAAAACGGCAAACTTTTAAATAAGTTTTTGTTTGTGTCTAACATAGAAAGTAAAGATCCTAGCGTAGTGATTTCGGGTAACGAAAAAGTAGTGCGTCCTCGATTAGCCGATGCGCAATTCTTTTTTGAAAGCGATAAAAAGAAAACACTAGAAAGCCGTTTAGAATCTCTCGATAGCGTATTGTTCCAAAAACAGTTAGGTACACTTAAAGACAAGTCTGCGCGTATTAGCGAGCTTGCCGGTTATATTGCCCAGCAACTTGGTGCAGATAAAGAGCTAGCACAACGTGCTGGTTTATTGAGTAAAACTGACTTAATGACCGAAATGGTGATGGAATTTACCGACATCCAAGGTGTTATGGGAATGCATTACGCACGTTTTGACGGCGAAGCTGAAGATGTAGCACTAGCGCAGAATGAGCAATATATGCCACGCTTTGCAGGCGACAGCTTACCTACCAACTTAATTAGTTGCGCAGTAGCGATTGCCGATAAGTTTGATACCTTAGTGGGTATCTTTGGCATAGGGCAAGCGCCAAAAGGCGACAAAGACCCATTTGCTTTACGCCGTGCTGCTATTGGCGCATTGCGCATCATGGTAGAAAAAGAGCTACCGCTTGATATTTTAGACCTAGTTGCTAAATCGCAAACCTTGTTTGGCGATAAGCTAACTAATCTTAATGTATCAACCGATGTGTTTGAGTTTATGCTAGGGCGTTTCCGTGCTTGGTATCAAGACGAAGGAATAGAAGTAGATGTGATTCAAGCTGTGCTTGCACGTCGTCCGACTAAACCTGTTGATTTTGATCGCCGTGTTAAAGCCGTAAGCCATTTTCGCACATTAGACGCAGCAGAAGCGCTTGCAGCCGCTAATAAGCGCGTAAGTAATATACTTGCTAAAAATGACATTACCAGCGAAGGTAATGTAGATGAAAGTTTACTAACCGACGACGCTGAAAAAGTACTTGCGGCACAAGTAGCAAAATTTGCTACTGAACTTGCACCACTTTACGCCAGTGGCAATTACCAAGAAGCATTAAGCCAATTGGCTGGTATTCGTCAAAGTGTTGATAGCTTTTTTGATAACGTGATGGTTATGGCCGACGACGAAGCAGTTAAGCAAAATCGTCTGGCGCTTTTAAGTCAGTTAAGCGGATTGTTTTTAGGTATTGCAGACATTTCTGTACTACAAAAATAACATTATTCGATAATGTAAAAAGCCAGCGTTTTGCTGGCTTTTTAGTTTTAATTTTGGTGTATTATTAACCTGCATATATAAAGTAAGGATCTCGAATGAAAAGCCCAATAAAACGTATTTTAACCTTAGCACTTGTTAGTTTTTTAACTGCTTGTTCTACGCAAATAACGCTTGATGATGTATTGCCACAACAAAAATTAGATCGTACCGTGTATTTAAGGGGCGACTTTACCTTATGGGATGCAGAGCCACAGTACCAATTTACCCAAGTAGCGCGATCGCTGTATCAAGCAGAAGTTAAATTTTCAACGCCTGGTAAAGTATACGAATTTAAAATTGCCGATGCCGACTTTAGTGAAGGTTACAACTGTGGCTACAGCGATACTCAGCCAGCAGGGCAAAAACTAACACTAGGCCAACCTGCAGTTGCCGACTGTAATACTATTTATAATTACTTTAGCTATACGCCCGCAATAAAAGGCACCTACATAGTAAGTATTGATTACAGTAATTACGACAAGCCACAAGTGACGATAACTAAAAAATAAAGGTTTTAGGTAATAGGTTTTAGGCTCTAGGATTGAGCCTAGGATCAAGAAGGTAGTTTATTATGCAACTTGAGTATGCAACACGAAGTGAGTTTCAAAGAGTTCTTAACGAGGCTGTTTTCTTATTCCAAGAGACATTCAACTCATATTACCAAGACTCGGAGGAGGGGAAGCTACAATACCTTTCTATAAAAAAGTTACTTAATCATTGTCAGAGTATTTCAGTAATTCTAAATGGAACATCATTTGAAGCTATAGAGAATAGCACTCAAATTGACCATGCCTCAGCAAAGGTGCTGCTGAGAAGTGTAATTGAAATATACACAACTCTAACGTCATTATTTTGGTTTGAAGGGAAAGAAGATTTAAGAGAGCTAAAGTTTAGGTTTTTGGTTTATAAATACTCTGGTTTGAAAAGCAGGCAAAAACTAAATCATGATAAAATTACTAGTGACAGATTAAGAAAAAAATTAGCAAAGAAGAAGTGGATGAAATTGAAAGTCTAAAGAGAATGATAGAATGTAAAGGGTTAGAGTTAGGTAAGGATAAAGTTTATATAAAGAATGTCATAGCAAAAGGCTGGCAGGCTAAACCCATAAATAGAAGACTAGAAGAAACGACATTGCCTAAATGTATTAAAATACAATATTCATATTTATGTGGCTATTCACATTCTGGCTTTGATTCATACATGCAGTTAGCCGAAGATGAAAGTAGTGACATAAGAAAGAAAGCTAGTAAAGAAATGCTCTACTTCTTCACCTCACTTCTGCTAGCTAAGTTAAACCAAACCTTGTTGTTTAATTTAGCTGAAAATGTAGAAGTCAAAACAGATTTAAATGAAACTTATAGGTTATTAAATAAATATGGTACAAATAATTTTGATTAGACCTAGTACTTATTCTTAAAGCCCTTTCTTAACTACATATCTATACGGTGCTGCTTCTGCATCTTTAGCCACCAGCGTGTGATCCATAAACGTACAAAAGCTCGGAATGTCGCGAGTTGTTGATGGGTCATCAGCGGTTATTAATAACGTTTCACCATCATTCATTTTACGAATAGCAGCGCGTACCATCATCACTGGCTCTGGGCAGCGAAGGCCTATGGCATCTAATTGGTGATCGGGGTTATTAAAGCTCATAATAAATTTGCCTGTTTAGTTAAAGCGATTGCTGCACATTAGGGTTTTACATTTTATAAGTTGTAGAGTTTAGCGCAATTTAAAGTGTTATTTAACTATTTTACTCATATCTAAATTACACACCATATTTAATCAAAGGGTTTAATCAATAGAGCGTGGCAATAACAGATAATACACCCGATCACAGTATTCCAGTTTTTCAATATAACCATATAAAACAACTAAAAATAAACCAATAAAAAAAGGCGAACTGCATAAAATCAGTTCGCCTTTTTAATCACCAAGATGGTTTTACATGTTTAAACTAATTAGTCTTGAACACGTTCAAATACAGTGGCAATGCCTTGGCCTAAACCAATACACATAGTTGCTAAACCGTATCGTACATTTTTGTCTTCCATTAAGTGAATAAGCGATGTGCTAATACGCGAACCCGAACAGCCTAGTGGGTGTCCAAGTGCGATTGCGCCGCCGTTTAAATTCACTTTTTCGTCAACTACATCCATTAACCCTAAATCTTTCATTACAGGTAATGATTGTGCTGCAAAGGCTTCGTTAAGCTCAACTACGCCTAAGTCATCAATTGTAATACCTGCTTGTGCAAGTGCTTTTTTGCTTGCTGGTACTGGGCCGTAACCCATGATTGATGGATCGCAACCCGCTACTGCCATTGCTTTAATGCGTGCGCGAATTGGTAAGCCAAGTTCTTTTGCTTTTGCTTCGCTCATTACTAACATTGCAGATGCGCCGTCAGAAAGTGCAGAAGAAGTTCCGGCTGTTACCGTACCCGATGCAGGATTAAACACTGGGCGCAGCTTTGATAGGCCTTCTACCGTTGTTTCTGGACGAATTACTTCGTCGTCTTCAACTAAGATAAGTGAACCATCTGCTGCGTGACCTTCCATTGCTAAAATTTCGCGGCGAAAACGTCCCTCAACAGTTGCAGCTTGAGCACGTTGATGTGAGCGGTACGCAAATTCATCTTGCTGCTCACGGCTAATGCCATGCAGTGTTGCTAGGTATTCAGCTGTTAAGCCCATAGAGCCAGCAGCTTGTGCAATGCTTGTTGCTAAACCTGGGTGAAAGTCGTTACCGTGAGTCATAGGTACGTGGCCCATGTGCTCAACACCACCAATTAGGTAAGTGTCGCCAGCGCCAGTCATTATTGCGCGTGCTGCGTCATGCAATGCTTGCATTGACGAGCCACATAAACGGTTAACTGTTACTGCTGGTACGCTATGCGGAATACCGGCAAGTAATGCAGCGTTACGTGCAACGTTAAAGCCTTGCTCTAATGTTTGCTGTACACAACCCCAATAAATATCGTCAATTGATGCTGGATCAACTGCTGGGTTGCGATCGAGTAAGCCTTTCATTAAATGTGCGCTTAAGTCTTCGGCACGTTTATTTTTGAATACGCCACCTTTAGAACGACCCATAGGTGTGCGGATACAATCTACAATTACTGGATTATTCATGATATTAACCTTCCACCTTATAGAAAACACGACCTTCTTCGGCCCATTGACGAGTTTGCTCTGATACTTGATAAATCGCACCTAAGTGAGCATATTTGTCGGCAGTTGCCACAAAGTTAGCTAAACCGGTTTGATCTAAGTAACGGAACGCGCCGCCTCTAAATGGAGGGAAACCAACACCGTAAACAAGTGCCATATCAGCTTCTTGTGGTGATGCAACAATGCCTTCTTGTAAACAAAGTAGCACTTCGTTAAGCATTGGGATCATACAACGGTCAATGATTTCTTGTTTATCGAATGCTTTTTCTGCTTCAGTAATTGGCTTAAGTAGCTCAATTGCAGTTTCGTCATGCGATTTTTTAAGACGACCGCGACGATCTGTTTCGTACTTATAAAAACCAGCTTTGTTCTTTTGGCCAAAACGTTTTTCGTTAGCAAAAATAGTCACTGGGTCTTTATCTGCACGCGCCATGCGCTCAGGGAAGCCATCGGCCATTACGCCAGTACAATGAAAAGCAGTATCAATACCTACAACATCAAGTAGGTAAGCCGGACCCATAGGCCAGCCAAATACGTTTTCCATTACTTTATCTACTTTTGCAAAGTTAGCACCTTCAACTACTAATTTACTAAAACCTGCAAAGTAAGGGAATAAAACACGGTTTACAAAAAAGCCAGGGCAATCGTTAACAACAATAGGAGACTTGCCTAATTTAAGCGCGTAATCAACTACGGCGTTAATGGTTTTATCAGAGGTTTTTGCACCACGGATAATTTCTACTAACGGCATTTTTGGTACTGGGTTAAAAAAGTGCATACCACAGAAGTTTTCTGGTTTATCTAACGCTTCTGCTAGCAAATCAATACAAATAGTCGAAGTGTTTGAGGTAAGTACCGTGCCCTCTGGCATGGTCTTCTCAAGCTCTGCAAGTACTGCTTGCTTAACTTTAGGGTTCTCTACTACGGCTTCAACAATAATATCGGCACTTTGTAGATCAGAATCATTAAGGGTCGGTTTAATTTTGCTTAGCGTACCAAGCATTTTTTCCATCGACATATGGCCACGTTTAACTTTTTGGCCAAGTAACTTAGAGGCTTCGCCCATACCTAAGTCAAGTGCATCCTGTTGGATATCTTTCATTATAATAGGTGTACCTTTATAAGCAGACTGGTATGCAATACCGCCGCCCATAATGCCAGCACCTAACACTGCAGCTTGTTTAATTTCTACATCGCTTTGTTTAGCAAGTTTACGTGATTTACCTTTAATGTACTGGTCGGCTAGAAATATACCAATTTGCGCGGCAACTTCTGGCGTGCCTGCTAATTTAGCAAAGTTGGCATTTTCGATTGCCATTGCTTCATCACGAGTACAGTTAGCAGCTGCTTTAATGGTTTTTACAGCCATTACAGGTGCAGGATAGTGGCCTTTAGTTTTAGCCATTACCATGCCTTCAGCCATTGCAAAGCTCATGCCTTGCTCAACACGATTTAATTTAAGTGGTTGTAGCTTTACATTGCGTTTTGCTTGCCAATCGAGCTTGCCAGCAATTGCTAATTCAAGTGTTGATACACTTGACTCTATAAGTTTGTCAGCACTAACTACTGCGTCAAAAGCACCTACTTTAAGGGCATCTGCTGCGCGGTTAGTAGAACCTGAGGTAATCCACATCATGGCGTTATCGGCACCAATAATGCGCGGTAAGCGTACTGTGCCACCAAAACCAGGCATTATGCCAAGGGTTACTTCTGGAAGACCCATTTGTGCAGTTTCGCTTGCTACACGATAATCGGTAGCAAGTACCCACTCACAGCCACCGCCAAGTGCTAAGCCATTTACAGCGCTTAGAGTTGGGAATGGTAAGTCTTCGATAGCGTCAAAAACGTCAGTGGCTTCTTTTATCCAAGTTACTAGTTCTGCTTCAGATCTAGTAAATATAGGTAAAAATTCGAATACGTCGGCACCAATAATAAAGTGTTCTTTATCACTGGTAAAAATCATGCCTTTTATATCAGTATTTGCAGCTAATTGTTTTAATGCTGTTGCGCAATCTGAAAGGGTTTGCTGAGATAGTGTGTTTACAGAACCTGTAGCACAAAACTTAAACTCGGCGATGTTTTCCTTTATGAAGCTAACTTCAAAGGAATCGCTTTTATATAACATTATTATTCTCCCTAGTTGACGAACTAAGACTGGTACGATGAGTTGCGATTTAATCAGTGTGCTTGCTTTGAATTAAAAATGCAACGAAAAATTTAACCTGGTTACAAAACAGTTGGTTAAAATATAGCTTGTTTGGTGCTATGGTGGAACAAAAGTTTTTGCTTATTATTTTAATTTTATTATGAAGGCATTATGAAAAAATATTTATTAAATGCTATGGCAGCGGTTTTTATTTTCCCTCTTCACTGCGTTGAGGCAAACATCGATAACGATGCATTTTTAGACGCTGAAAAAAAAGTTCGCTATGGTGATTACCAAGACTTTAAAATGGCTATAAGTAATCTTGATCATCCATTAAAGCCTTATGTTGAAAAAGTATATTGGCAACGACATCCCGATATAAAACACCAAGCAGAAATAGAGGATTACCTCACTATTTATCAGCATACGCCGCTAGAGTGGCCAGTGCGTAAAGCATGGTTAAGCTATTTAGAAAAGCATAATAAAAAAGCAGCGTATATTCGCAATTACCGTAAAACCTCTGATACTGAACTGACTTGTACATATTTAGATTATCAACTTGATTTAGGTGCGCCAGAAAAAGCGATATTTAACCAAGTAACTGATTTATGGACGGTAGGAAAGTCGCAACCTAAAGCGTGCGATGGGCTTTTTTCGTTATGGCGTAAAAAAGGCTATATGAGTAAAGAAGCTGTTTGGCAGCGGGTGACTATGGCGGCAGAAGGCGGTACTCAAAGCCTATTACCTTATTTAAAAACATTACTACCCAGTAATGAAGGTTACTTAGCTGATTTATACTTAAAAGTACGCCGCGATCCAAGTGCTGCAGCCGGATTATACAGATACAAAAATAAGTCGGTTAAAGAAGGGCAAATTGCTCTTTATGGTGTAAAGCGTTTAATTTGGCGCGATAAAGAGCTTGCTTTAAAAGCATGGGAAAAGCTAGAGCAAATATTTACTTACAGCGATGCAGCTAAAGCAGATGTGTATTATACCTTTGCACTGTCGCTTGCTTCCAGCGGACATAAACAAGCAAGCTTTTGGCTAAACAAAGTGCCAAAAGATCGCCAAGACAGCAAACTAATTCAGTGGCAACTCGGTAATATGCTTAAAACCCAAGACTGGGAGGGTATTGCAGCCTTTTTTACTGGTAAAGATAACTTAAGTCTTGGCCAGCAATACTGGTTAGCGTACAGCTACGCAAAACGTGGTGAGCAACAAAAAGCAGACGCTATTTGGAAAACAGTAGCAGCTAATCGCGATTATTATGGTTTTTTAGCCGCGGCACGATTAGGGTTACCGGTTGATTTAAATAACCAACCTTTAGTTGTTGATCAGGCGCTTGTTAATAAAGTAAAAAATGCCCCGGGCTACAAGCGTGCGAAAGCTTTTTATGAGCTTGAGCGCTTTACCTCGGCACGTCGCGAATGGAATTACCTAACAAACACCTCGAGTGACGAAGAAAAGTTAGCTGCTTCAATACTCTCCACAGAGCTGGGTTGGCATGACAGCACTATTTTTACACTGGCAAAAATAAAAGCGTGGGATAACGTAGAGCAGCGTTTTCCGTTTGCGTTTCAAGATGTATTTGAGCGCTACAGTAAGCGCAGTAAAATAGACGTGGCGTGGAGTATTGCCATTGCGCGCCGTGAAAGCTCATTTGCCCCCGATGCACGTTCATCAGCAAATGCGCGAGGGTTAATGCAGTTATTGCCCAGTACTGCCGATTACGTAAATAAAGGCAGTGTGTCGAGCCGCCGCTTATATCAACCACAAACAAATATAAGATTAGGTACGCGCTATTTGCAGTATTTAAAAAAGAAAAACCACGGCAATGAAATATTGGCAACGGCTTCATATAACGCAGGGTATCATCGTATTAAACGCTGGTTACCAGATGAAGCTATTCCAGCAGAGCTATGGATTGAATTGATCCCGTATAGAGAAACTCGCGATTATGTTAAAAACGTATTTGCCTACAGGCAGGTTTATCATACGCGTTTACACCGCGAGGGAAATATACTGGCGCCGCTACTCGAAATGAAAATGGGCGGATAATTAATAAAGGTAAGGGGATGCTAATAAGGTTAGATGCTGCCCTTATTTTGAGCGCTTTGGGTATGGATTATGTGTGTGGTAGACTCAAAGCAAGTTAAATACAACAGATGGGTTTATTATGGATAAATTAGCCGTTTTATACGCCGAACATATTGCAACACTGCAACAACGTACTCGTACAATTTGTGAACGTGAAGGGTTAGAGGGATTAGTTATTCACTCGGGCCAAGCTAAGCGTCAGTTTTTAGATGATATGTATTATCCGTTTAAAGTTAATCCACACTTTAAAGCTTGGTTACCTGTACTAGACAATCCACATTGCTGGATTGTGGTAAATGGTAGCGACAAGCCTAAACTTATTTTTTATCGTCCGGTTGATTTTTGGCATAAAGTGCCAGATGAGCCGCGCGATTTTTGGGCTGAGTATTTTGACATTGAATTGTTATTACAGCCCGATCAGGTTGAAAAGCTATTGCCCTACGATAAAGCTAACTACGCTTATGTGGGCGAATACTTAGAAGTAGCACAAGCACTAGGCTTTAGTGTTATGAATCCTGAGCCGGTACTAAATTACTTTCATTACCACCGCGCTTATAAAACCCAATATGAGCTTGAATGTTTACGCAACGCCAACCGTATTGCAGTAGATGGCCACAAAGCTGCCCGCGATACCTTTTTTAATGGTGGCAGTGAGTTTGATATTCAGCAAGCTTACTTAATGGCAACTCGCCAAAGTGAAAACGAAATGCCTTATGGCAACATTGTGGCGCTAAACGAAAACTGCGCCATTTTGCACTACACGCACTTTGAGGCAAAAGCACCGCAGCAACACAACTCATTTTTAATAGATGCAGGCGCTAATTTTAATGGCTATGCGGCAGATATTACCCGTACGTATGACTTTAAAAAACAAGGCGAATTTGCAGAGCTAGTGCAAGCAATGACTGCAGCGCAAATAGAGTTAGGTACGGGGTTAAAACCCGGCATGCTTTATGGTGATTTACATGTTGAGTGTCACAATAGCGTTGCACAAATACTTAGCGACTTTGATATTGTTAAGCTACCGGCTGAGGAAATAGTTGAACGTAAAATTACCTCTACCTTCTTCCCACATGGTTTAGGGCATCACCTAGGTTTACAAGTGCACGACATGGGTGGTTTTATGGCTGATGAAATGGGCGCACAACAAGCAGCTCCAGAGGGACATCCATTTTTGCGTTGTACTCGCATAATTGAAAAAAACCAAGTGTTTACTATTGAGCCTGGGCTATACTTTATCGACTCTTTGCTAGGCGATTTAGCACAAACCGATAATAAACAGTTTATTAATTGGCAAAAGGTAGAGTCGTTTAAGCCTTATGGTGGTATTCGTATTGAAGATAACATCATAGTACACGAAGATAGCCTTGAGAATATGACACGAAATTTAGCGCTAGATTAATCACGCGTTAGACTAGCTGTATTATAAAGAGGGGCCTGTTGGCCCCATTTTTTGGTTTATAACTTGGTTCATCAACGAATGTCAGAATATAAATACCCAGCAGCAGATGCTTTTCATCAAGAAGAGATTAAAAAAAGCACCTTTATTGTGCATATTGCACATACCCCAGATTTAAGTTCAGCTAAAGCGTTTATAAAAAGTATTGAAACTAAGTATGCCGATGCACGGCATAATTGCTGGGCTCACGTAGCGGGTAAACCAGGAGGAAGCCATGTGTATGGGTTTTCGGATGATGGTGAGCCAAATGGCACCGCCGGTAAACCCATGTTAAATGTGCTTATGGGCTCAGGGCTTGGTGAAGTTACCGCTGTGGTTACGCGTTATTTTGGTGGTATAAAGCTAGGTACAGGCGGTTTAGTACGTGCTTATGGAGGCACATTAAATAATGCATTAGCTAACTTATCAACGATAAATAAAGTGCCAAGTATTGAGCTAATTGGTAGTAGTGAATACAGTATGCAAGGCGTTATTGAGCAACTATTAAAAACGAAGTATCAAGTGCTTAACATCGATAAGCAATTTACTGCTAATATTGAATGGGTTATTACTATTGATAGCCGCCAAGCGACGCAAGCAATTAAAGATATTTTTGATTTAAGCCACGGCGCGGTTGAGTTAACCATTAAAGAGTAAGACAATATCTTACTCGTTAAACTTACTAATAATAAAAGCGATACGCTAAATGCAATTTCGTACCATTATAAAAATCCTTGGGCAACTTGTTGCACTGTTTAGTATTACCATGGTGCCTCCGGCAATCGTGTCTTTAATTTATAAAGACGGTGGTGGTGTTCCTTTTGTTTTGGCTTTTATTTTTAGTGTCACTATTGGCTTAATGGCTTATTACCCTAACCGCCACGAAGATGGCGATTTAAAAGCGCGGGAAGGGTTTTTAATTGTTGTGTTGTTTTGGTTGGTACTTGGCGCGTTTGCATCCTTACCGCTGATATTTTTACAAGAGCCAAACCTATCACTGGCTGATGCGGTATTTGAAGCGTTTTCGGGGTTAACCACCACCGGAGCAACGGTACTAACCGGTATAGAGTACCTGCCTAAATCGGTGTTATTTTATCGCCAACAATTACAGTGGTTTGGCGGTATGGGGATCATTGTATTGGCGGTTGCTATTTTACCTATGCTAGGGGTCGGTGGTATGCAGCTATATCGCGCCGAAATACCAGGGCCGGTAAAAGATTCTAAAATGACCCCGCGAATTGCCGACACCGCAAAGCACCTTTGGTATATATATGTGTCAATTACGCTTGCGTGTACCTTAGCGTATTGGATTGCAGGCATGGATTGGTTTGACGCAATAAGCCATGCATTCTCAACGGTCGCCATTGGTGGGTTTTCTACTTATGATGCCTCTATGGGGCATTTCGATAGCCCCGTAATTAACTTTATTTGTGTGTTCTTTTTAATTATTGCAGCCATTAACTTTTCACTGCATTACGCTGCGGTAGCAAGTAGAAATATCAGTGTTTATATTCGCGACCCTGAGTTTAAAGTGTTTTTATGTATTCAGTTAGCGCTGGTGGTTATTTGCTTTACCGTGCTTTCGTCTCATGAAGTGTATGCCAATGGCGATGAAACACTCGATCAAGCGTTATTTCATGCTGTTTCAATTAGTAGTACGGCTGGGTTTGCCACTGATAACTTTTCGGCTTGGCCATTATTTTTACCAATACTGCTTATATTTTCGAGCTTTATAGGTGGCTGTGCGGGCTCTACCGGTGGCGGTATGAAGGTGGTGCGCGTATTCTTACTATACTTACAAGGCGTGCGAGAGCTTAATAGGCTAGTGCATCCTCGGGCTATATATTCTATTAAGTTAGGCAGCAAGGCGTTGCCAGATAAAGTAGTAGAAGCTGTATGGGGGTTTTTCTCAGCGTACGCATTGGTGTTTATAATTATTATGTTAGCGCTGATGGGAACCGGTATGGATAACATTACAGCGTTTTCTGCTACTGCAGCGTGTTTAAATAACCTTGGCCCGGGCTTAGGAGATGTTGCATCGCACTATGGATCTATTAGTGATGGTGCTAAATGGTTGCTTACTATTGCTATGGTATTTGGCCGTTTAGAAATATTTACTTTATTAGTGCTGTTTACGCCTACATTTTGGCGCGGATAATTTAATTGTTAGTTTATAAAGAGTATTAGGGAAAAGGATATGCCAACAATGCCGACAACAAACTTAGAAAAGCTACACCAAATAATGCCTGGTGCCATGGTTGATCTTGAAATTTTAACACCAACGGCTAGCAAGCGTGTAAAAACAGAGTTTATAGGTTTACTCGAAAATCGATTTATTATTTTAAACTATCCGAGCTCAAAGCGCCTGCCTACAGCAAGCGACTACCTGCACGATGGGGAAATGGTGGTAGTAAGAGCATTAATAGAGGGGAGTGGTGGACAGGTCATCGCATTTCGTCAGCAAATAATGTCTGTTGTATCTCATCCCGCACGATTACTTTTTATTAATTACCCAAAGCAAGTGCAGTTATTCGACTTACGCTCGCAAGCTCGTATACCTACCTTATTATCGGCAAAGCTAAAACTTAGTGATGACAGGATACTCGATGGGGTAATAAAAGATATTTCGCTAACCGGTATAAAGTTTGATCTTAAAGACAAAGCTTTGGCCGAAAACATTAAAGGGATGCAATGCTCAATCATCCTCGATAGCAGTAATAAGCAAGTTAAAGACTTTCAGGGAGAAATTTGTAGCGTGAAAGAACACGCTCAAGGTGCTTACTGTGGAATAAAGCTATTAGCCAGCGAAGAAGAAATGAAAAGCTTTATGGGGGATCACTTTATTGACCCTTCAATACTCGAATCAGAAACCGAGTAACTGTACATTTCGCTATTTTGCAACAAAGTAGCGATTTATTAAATTTAATTTTAAATAACGCATGTCTGTGTTTATAAAAACAAAATAACCAATATAAAACAATTGCTTAGAGGAATTTAAACTATTGGTTATTTTCATATCAAAAATTATTCAGCTATAACCGAGTTGAATACCCCAGCTAAACAGTTTCCTTACAGTGTGAATTTATAATCTGTGGCGTTTTTTCTTTTTATAAGACACTGAATTTATTGGGATTTATTTTTTGGGTTTAAAGTGTGTTGCAAAAGGGCAACAAAAACAGACGGTTAATTATCTCCTTTAAGTACATATTACCTTTAACCAACTGAAATTATTGATATTTTAAATGTTGGCACCGAAGTTGTAATAGTTAAGCTGTATTGCATTAAACGTGATTTAAAGTGAAACACTTAATCGCAGTTAACATAAACTTTGAAGGAAGATTGATTATGAAAACATTAAATAAAACGTTAGCACTTATCGCTCTAGCATCGTCATCAGCCGCTTTTGCAGCAAGTGATTTTGATACCCTTGATGTAGATGGTAATGGCGCAATTAGTCAAAGCGAAGCCGCTGTAGATGCAGAGTTAATGAGTATTTTCTCAGAGCTTGATACTGACCAAAACGGTGAGTTATCAAAAGAAGAATTTTCTAAAGCATAAGCAAAATGCAAGGTTGATAAAATTCTGTGTTGCCAAAGACAACCTAAGTAAGCAAGGGAGCTTATGAAAAAGAATAACAAGGAAAGTATAAACCTTAGCATATCTAATTTTTTGATAAACCATTGAATAACATAGTAAAGGATTAAATTATGAAACAGTTAAATAAAGCACTCGCACTTATCGCTCTAGCATCGTCATCTGCCGCTTTTGCAGCAAGTGATTTTGATACCCTTGATGTAGATGGTAATGGCGCAATTAGCCAAAGTGAAGCGTCGGTAGATTCCGATTTAATCGCACAATTTGCAGAGTTAGATACAGATGGTAACGGTGAGCTTTCTAAAGCAGAGTTTGCTAACTACTAATTACTTTTTTTCGGTTATTTTTCACAGTCAGGGATTTCTGAGAAGGACCTCTCATTTTTAGGAGATTATTATGAAAGTATTAAATACATCACTTGCGATTTTAGTTTTAGCGTCTTCAGCAGCAGCCTATGCAGCAGTGGATTTTGCTTCTTTTGATACCAACGGCGATGGTGTTATTTCACAGCAAGAAGCTGCGACAAATACACAGTTAGTAAAAATATTTGATCAGCTAGATACTGACGGAAATGGCGAGCTTTCTAAAGAAGAGTTTGCCAAAGTACAATAAAGATTTAGTACCTTATATTAAAAAAGCAGCTTAACTAAGCTGCTTTTTTGTGTTTAAAGTAGCAACAATATGCTGCTATAAAAATATAGCGCTCACCTGAAATAGTTTTTCTACAATATTAATGTGCTTTTTATCAATTAAGAACATGATGACATGGTCGCCCGACATAATAATGGTATCGTCGTGGGCAATAAGCACGTCGTCGTTACGTACTACAGCGCCAATAGTAGTACCTGCTGGGAGTTTTATATCTCTTACAGTTCGGCCAACTACTTTAGATGTATTTTCATCACCATGGGCAACAGCTTCAATAGCTTCAGCTGCACCTTTGCGCAGTGAATATACGTTAACAATATCGCCGCGGCGAACATGAGTAAGTAATGCCGAAATAGTGGCTTCTTGTGGTGAAATTGCAATATCAATATCGCCGCCTTGTACTAAGTCAACGTATGCACTGCGTTGAATAAGTACCATGGTTTTTTGTGCGCCCATACGTTTTGCTAGCATGGCCGACATTATATTTACTTCATCATCGTTGGTTACCGCAATAAACACATCAACCTGATCAATATGCTCTTCTGACAATAGCTCTTGGTCTGACGCATCACCGCAAAAAACAATCGTGTTGTCGAGCATTTCAGAGAGTTGCTCGGCGCGCTCTTTGCTGCGCTCAATTAATTTTACACTGTGATTTTTTTCCAGTGAGCGCGCTAGGCCTGCACCTATATTACCGCCACCAGCAATCATAATGTTTTTATATGAACGCTCTAACCTTTGGAGTTCGTTCATAACGGCGCGGATGTGTTTAGTGGCTGCTATAAAAAACACTTCATCATCGGCTTCAATAATTGTTGTGCCTAGAGGTTTTATTGCTTTTCCTTGGCGATAAATAGCGGCTACACGAGTTTCTACATTGGGAATATGCTGTTTAAGCGTAGATAGCGCATAACCTACTAATAAACCGCCATAGTAAGCTTTTACAGCAACCAAAGAGAGCATGCCATCGGCAAACTGCAGCACTTGCAATGCGCCTGGGTAGTCTATTAAGCGGCGAATGTACTTAGTTACTAATGCCTCAGGAGCAATATAGTGATCGACCGGTAAGTCATCGTTATGAAACAGCTTTTCACGATACTTTAAATATTGCTCAGAACGAATTCGGGCTATTTTAGTCGGGGTATTAAAAATACTATACGCGACTTGGCAGGCAACCATGTTTACTTCATCTGAACTGGTTACCGCGATAATCATATCGGCGTCTTCCGCGCCGGCTCTGCGAAGTACATCTGGGTGAGCACCGTGACCAGCAACGCCTTGTAGGTCATACTTATCTTGAAGCTCGCGTAAGCGGTTGCCGTCAATATCAACGACCGTTATTTCGTTTTGTTCACCAACTAAATTTTCAGCTAGCGTGCCGCCTACTTGGCCAGCTCCGAGTATGATTATTTTCATTATTTACCAGTGTTATAAGTACCTATTGCTATGAAGTATTAGCTATCTAAAATAAGATAGATAGCTAATTGTTGTGTGCTGTATAGGTTATATTTTTTTAACTAGTTTAGCGTAATAAAAGCCATCGCTTTCACCAGGTAGCAACTGCAAACCAGGTGTAGTGGGCGTGTCTTTATCATGTAGAGGAATATGCTCAACATCATTGTTATTAGCTAAAAACTTAGCAACTTGTTGTTGGTTTTCTTGGGGGAGTACTGAACAAGTAGCGTATACCAAGGTGCCACCTGGCTTTAGAAGCGGCCAAATACTATCGAGTATATCGCCTTGTAATGCTGCTAAATCGGCAATGTCTGATGCACGACGCAACCACTTTATATCGGGGTGGCGGCGAATAACACCGGTAGCCGAGCAAGGTACGTCGAGTAAAATACGATCAAACTGTTTTTCATCCCACCAAGTGTGTGGTTGTGATGCATCACCACATTGTAGGTCGGCACCTAAACCTATACGAGTTAAGTTTTGCTTAACACGCTCTAGGCGAGTTGCATCGCTATCAAGGGCAAGTACCTCAGCATCAGCCAATTCTAAAATATGGCATGTTTTGCCACCCGGCGCGGCGCAGGCATCTAAAATAGTGTCGTCATCTTTAGGATCTAAAAAACGCGCTGCTAACTGTGCAGCAGCATCTTGTACAGAACAAGCACCGGTATCAAACTCGGGTAATGAAAACACATCTCGTGGCTTGGCTAACTTTATCCCATCTATAAAATCGGGGTTAAGTGTATGCTCAATTTCGTTAGCTGTTAGCATATCGCTGTATTCTTGCGTGCTGTATTGCGCTTGATTTACACGCAGCCACATAGGCGCTTGCTGTTGATTTTCTGCAAGCAGCTCTTCCCAACTATCAGGATAAGCTTCTTTAACTTGTTTGATAAACCAGTTTGGATGATTGTATAAACACACCGGAATAAGTTTGGCTTTTTCTTCAAGCTCAAGTTGTTGGCGCTGAAAACTACGTAGAATAGCATTAATAAGCCCTTTCAAACCCAAAGCACGCAATTGTTGTAGTGCATTTACAGTTTCTGAAATTGCTGCATGTGGCGGAACACGCATGTGTTGTAGTTGGTAAATGCCCACATACAATAAAAATTGAAATATTCTACGCTTACCTTTTAACGGCTCCTCAACTAAATGTTGGCAGTAGTTTTCAAGGCTAGGTAAATAGCGTAAAACGCCATAGCAAATTTGCTGCAGCAGGGCTTTATCTTTAGGTGGCAAGCCTTGGCTGGCAAATGGCAGTTCTTGATTAAGCGAAGCGCCTTTATCAACTACGTTATATAAAGTTTCAGCGGCAAGCGCTCGTACGTTTGGAACATTACTCATTATTTTCGCCTAATATTGTGCCAGGAGTAACCCAGTCACTACGACCATTTAAAAAGTCGTTAATTGCCATTGGTTTTTTACCTTGTGGTTGTAATTGCGTAATACATAAAGCATGTTCGCCACAACCCACAATAACGCCATGCTTGTCGCTCGATAGAACGCGCCCGTTATTATCAGGCTGGTTGCTTGATTGCTCTACAACATGTGCTTGATAAATTTTTACAGGCTGCCCCCCCATTTGGGTGAAGCATACCGGCCACGGATTAAACGCGCGAATGTTACGCTCAATTTGCACCGCGCTCATAGACCAGTCAATATTGGCTTCGTCTTTTGAGAGCTTTTTAGCGTAATTAGCCGCAGCATCATTTTGTGGCTCAGGGGTTATTTTACCATTAGCTAAGTTGTTAATAGTGTCAATAAGTGCACCTGGGCCAAGGTCAGCTAATTTAGTATATAAACTGGCACTGGTTTCGGTGGCACTAATAGGGCAGCGGCTTATATGCAACATGTCGCCGGTATCTAACCCCTCATCCATTTGCATTATGGTGACGCCGGTTTCTTCATCACCTGCCCAAATAGCACGTTGAATTGGGGCAGCACCACGCCAGCGTGGTAAAATAGAACCATGCACATTTAAACAGCCTAATCGCGGCGCATCTAAAATGGCTTTAGGTAAAATTAAGCCATAAGCCACTACAATCATGATGTCGGCATTAAGACTGGTAAGCTCATTTAAGGCGTCTTCTGTTTTCAGTGATTGTGGCTGAAAAACCGGTAAGTTGTGCTCAAGTGCGCGTTCTTTCACTTCACTGGCTTTTAATTTTTTACCACGACCAGCAGGGCGGTCTGGTTGACTATATACACCCACTATTTGGTGTTCGCTTTGTATCAGCGCTTGTAAATGACGTGCGGCAAAGTCCGGCGTACCGGCAAATATAATGCGTAATGGTTGAGTCACTGAGTTTTCCTAAGGTGCTTGTTACGGTGCTAATTACTATTCTGCAAATTTGGCTTCTTTTTCAAGCTTTTTACGAATACGTTGGCGCTTTAATGGCGATAAGTAATCAATGAACAGTTTACCTTGAAGGTGATCTAGTTCGTGTTGAATACAAATAGCGAGTAGTTCATCTGCATCTAGTACAAATTCTTCACCTTGCTCATTAAGCGCGGCAACAGTAACCGTTTCTGCGCGATCAACTTTTGCGTAAGAGTTAGGCACCGAAAGGCAGCCTTCTTCGCTTACGGTTGTACCGGCTTTTTTAATAATTTGTGGATTAATTAATACCAGCGGTTCGTTGCGCTCTTCTGATACGTCAATCACTACAATGCGTTGATGAATATTAACTTGTGTAGCAGCAAGACCAATGCCATTTTCATCATACATAGTTTCTAGCATGTCTTTTATAATCACACGGACTTGGTCGTCAACATGTGCAACTTCTTGTGCTATTGTACGTAAACGTTCATCTGGGAATCTTAAAACTTCTAACGTAGCCATAGTTACCTTTTACACTTATGCTTAATTTAGGGTATTGTATGCTCTTATTTTAGCCATTCGCGTTCCCCTTTAACAGGTTTTGGTCAATAATAATGAAAAAACAATACAAGGAAGCCCAATGAAATCTCCATTAATTGCAATTATAGTTGCATTAGGTGCTGCATTCTCTACTTATGCTGATGTGCTAAAAATAAAAAAAGATGCGCCTAAACAGTATGTTGTGAAAAAAGGCGATACACTTTGGGATATTTCTGGGGTTTATTTAAACGAACCTTGGCTATGGCCTGAGTTGTGGCAAATGAACCCGCAAATTAATAACCCTCATCTTATTTATCCCGGCGATGCCTTAGCATTAATCTACGATGCGCAGGGAAACCCACGTTTAGTGATAAATAAAGCGTACCGAAAGCTGTCTCCTCAGGGGCGAATTACCCCTAAAGGCAAAAATGCAATTACCACCTTGCCACTAGAAATGATCAGACCTTATATAACTTACGAGCAAGCTATAAATAGCGACGATATAAAAGCTAAACCTTATATTTTAGGGGCAAACGAGAACACGAAAACACAAACGTTAGGGCATATTTTATACGTTAAAGGCGATTTAAAATTACACCAAGCTTATGCAATTTATCATAAAGGTAAGCCATATTTAGACCCAGAAACAGGAAGGGTACTTGCTAATCGTGCTGCTTATGTTGGTATGGCTCGTGCCTTTAGAAAAGGTGATGCCGCTAATGGTGAGCCTGCATCGGTCAGAGTTGAGTCGGTGAAGCGCGAAATAAAACAAGGTGACTTTTTACTTCCAGCAATGGAAGGGCAAATGCTACCAGCGTATTTTAATATGCATCGTCCCCCCCAGGCTGTATTGGGCTATGTTATTGCTTCGCCAAGCGATTCTAGAGAATTTAGCACTATGGATGTAGTGGTGCTAAACTTAGGATCAGAGCAGCAAGTAGAAGTGGGTCATGTACTTGATATTGAACGCCAATCACCAAGCGTTATAGATGGTCCTCGTGGCCCTCGCTACACCGAGGACTCAAGTCGCTTTGAAAAGTTAATGTCAAATGCTAACGAGTTTTTTGGTGCTGAACCCGATGATGGAAGTACGGTTTGGAAAATGCCGAAAGAAAAAGTAGGTGAGTTAATTGTATTTAAGGTGTATGACAACGTAAGTTATGCGCTAATAACTAAAAATCAGCACCCAATTCGCGTTGGAGATATTGCAGTTATTCATTAAGTAGCGAGTCGGTGCTCTAGGAGAGAGCATGGATCAGTCATCTGGCAAGCTTGCCCACTGGCTTGCCTTTTATATGTGTAAAGGGTTGGGTATTAAAACCCTTTTAGCACTATCTAAAAACCATTCCCTTGAGTCATTGTTTGGCTTATCTCATCAGCAATTACTGCAATTAGGACTAAGTGCTAATCAAGCTACTAATTTGTTGCACACTAATTGGCAGCAAATTACGCATTATGAACAGTTAATCCTACACAATAATATAACGGTTATTAGTATTTTTGATGCCGCTTACCCCGAAGATTTAAAACAAATAGCCAGTGCGCCTTTATTGCTTTTTTGCAAAGGCGATGTGTCGTTATTAACTAGCCCACAAATAGCCATAGTTGGGAGCCGTAACGCCACCCCCACGGGGCTGGAAATAGCTGCTGAGTTTGCATATCAACTTACCTTAGCTGGAATCACTATTACTTCAGGCATGGCCCGCGGTATAGACGGATCTGCGCATAAAGGGGCCTTAGCTGGCAGCGGAAAAACCATTGCCGTGCTGGGTACCGGTGTTGATATTTACTACCCTAAGCAGCATAAGCTACTTACAAATCAAGTATTAGAGCAGGGCTTGCTTGTAAGTGAGTTTTTACCTGGTACTGCCGCGAATGCGCATAACTTCCCGCGTCGTAATCGTATTATATCGGGGTTATCGCTGGGGGTACTTATTGTTGAGGCTGAAATTAAAAGCGGTTCGCTCATTACCGTACGCTATGCGCTGGAGCAAAATAAAGAAGTATTTGCTGTTCCCGGCTCGATTAAAAACCCACTTGCCCAAGCGAGTCATTTTTTAATTAAGCAAGGTGCTAAGCTCGTGGAAAATGTAAGTGATATTCTTGATGAGGTGAGCTTTACTTATCAAAGTAGTTTTTTAACTACAGAGCAGTCAACCCAAACCAATAAAGACTCCCAGTGTGAGGTATTAAATAGTATTGGCTTTGAGGTAACCAGTGTTGATGACATTGTTCGCCGTGCTCAGTGGCCAATTGATAAAGTGCAAGCCAGATTGCTGGACTTGGAGCTAGATGATCAAATAGAGCGAGTTTTAGATGGTTACATCAGGTTAAGTACTTAAGCTAAATGCGAGGTGGTGATATGTTTGAGGTGCTTATGTATCTTTTTGAAAACTATATTCACAACGACGCTGGGCTCTTCATTGAACCTAATGAATTGACCGATGAATTATTACGAGCTGGTTTTAATCAAGCCGAAATATTTAAAGCACTAGATTGGTTAGAGCAGCTAGCCGAATTACAGCATAGTGACACATCACCATATTTAATCACTGACTCGCCACAAACAATAAGAGTATTTACCGACCATGAATGCAAAATGCTGGATGTGCAGTGTCGTAATTTTTTAATGTTTGTTGAACGCATTGGCGTTACTAATGGTGTTACCCGTGAAATGGTAATGGACCGCTTAGCAGCGCTAGATAAACCTTTTATAGGGTTAGACGATTTAAAGTGGGTAGTGTTAATGGTGCTATTTAATGTACCCGGAGCAGAAGTGGCTTGTGAGCAAATGGAAGATCTTATATTTGACCAGCCCGGCGACTTACTTCACTAATACCTAAATTCAAGATACCTATTAATACCTATTTAATTAAAATATGAGCATACGAGTAAATTAAATTGCTTAAGCACTTTCTTAAAAGTAATTTATACAGCAAGTATATGCCATAATCTTTGCCTTGTTATTACACCACACTTTTTACGCTATAATTGGCCGCTAATTTAATGTAATAGGTATAGCTATTGTATCTTTAAGTGTTTTGGGTATATTAGGCGAAAATTCACCAACTAGGATCACCATGAGTAAAATCGACCATTCGCTTTTCTCGGCGAATAAGCACGCCCTAGAAAAAGAATATGAGATATGCCCACAATGTGGTTCAGAGCTAGTGATCCGCAATAGTAAATCAGGCCCATTTTTAGGCTGTGCCAGCTACCCCAAGTGCGACTTTATTCGACCGCTGGCGCACCACGATAGCAGTGAAATAAAAGTGCTAGAAGATTCCGCATGTCCACAATGTAGTAAGCAGTTGGTGGTAAAAAATGGCCGCTACGGTATGTTTATTGGTTGTACTGGGTATCCAGAGTGTCATTACATCGCCAATGAAAACGAGGCAAAGCAAAATGAAGAGCCATTACCTAGTTGCCCTAAATGTAAAAAAGGCCGTTTAGTTTCACGTAGTAATAAATTTGGTAAAATATTTTATTCATGCGATTGCTACCCAAGCTGTAAATATACGCTGAATAATAAACCGGTTGAGCAATCGTGCCCAAAATGTAACTGGCCACTGCTGATTGAGAGAAAAATGGCTAACAGCACTGTGTTACAATGCCCACAAAAAAGTTGTATGCATAAACTTGCAGCCACTGAATAACGTTTAAAACTCCTGGAGACGATTTTGTCAGATCTATCTACTATATCTGCTGCTATAACGTGCTTAGCGCAAGGCGAAGTGATTTTATACCCTACAGAAGCTGTATATGGCTTAGGTTGCGATCCTGATAATCAACAAGCGGTTGAGCGACTACTGGCTATTAAACAGCGCCCGGTCGAAAAAGGCCTTATTTTAATTGCCGATAACTACGGGCAGTTATTAAAATACGTAGATGATGCCAAAATTCCAATGGATAAACGTGCCGAGATTTTTTCAAGTTGGCCAAATGCCATTACTTGGGTTATGCCCGCATCTAAAAGCACCCCAAAGTGGTTAACTGGGCAGTTTGACACCATTGCAGTTAGGGTGACTAACCATCCAACCGTAAAGCGCTTATGCCAAGAGTTTGGTAAGCCACTGGTATCAACTAGCGCTAATTTAAGCGGTCAAAATACAGTATTAAGCATTGCCGAGGCTAAAAGCCAGTTTGCTGAGCAGGTAGGTTATTATGTTGATGAGCCACTCGGTGGTAACACGCAACCAAGTACAATTAAAGATGCCATGAATGGCAAAGTATTTAGAGGTTAATATGCAAAGTGAATTATTAGAGCAAGTAAAAGCCTACTTTATGGCTTTGCAAGACACTATTAGCCAAGGCCTTGAAGCAGCCGATGGTAAAGCTAAGTTTATAGAAGATAACTGGCAGCGAAGCGAAGGCGGCGGCGGGCGTACACGCGTTATCACTAATGGTAATATTATTGAGCAAGGCGGTGTTAACTACTCGCATGTATTTGGTGCCTCTATGCCGGCATCTGCAACCGCACACAGACCCGAACTTGCAGGGCGCAGCTTTAATGCTTGCGGTGTGTCGTTAGTTATTCATCCAAAAAATCCACATATACCGACCAGCCATGCCAATGTGCGCTTTTTTATTGCCGAAAAAGAAGGCGAACAACCAATATGGTGGTTTGGTGGTGGTTTTGACTTAACCCCTTTTTATCCTGTATTTGATGATGTAGTACATTGGCATCAAGTAGCACATGACTTATGTGCACCATTTGGCGATGAGTTGTATCCAAAGTATAAAACCTGGTGCGATGAATATTTTTATTTGAAGCATCGCGATGAAACACGCGGTGTAGGTGGGTTGTTTTTTGACGACCTAAATGAACTGGGCTTTGAGCAAAGCTTTGCCTTTACGCAAGCAGTCGGTAATGGCTTTTTAGAGGCTTACTTACCTATTATAGAGCGTCGTAAAAAAGATGAATACACAGCGCAGCAACGCGACTTCCAGCTTTATCGTCGTGGCCGCTATGTAGAGTTTAATTTAGTCTGGGACAGAGGCACTCTGTTTGGTTTGCAAACGGGGGGTCGCACCGAATCTATATTAATGTCTATGCCACCGTTAGCGCGTTGGGAGTATAACTACACTCCTAACGCAGAGAGTGCTGAGGCTAAGTTATATGACGAGTTTTTAAAGCCGCAAGATTGGTTATCATTACGCTAATTACCAATCATTTCAACACTAAACAGTAAGGTATAAATTCTTACTGTTTAGTTTGTTAATTTAAAGCTCCTTACTTGTTCATCTAAAGTGCGAGCCAATGTTAATAGCCCTTCACTTACTTTTTGGTTATCGTTAGCGTCTAATAAAGACTGCTCAGCATTATCGCTAATACCAACAACACTTCTATTTATTTCCTCAGCAGCTAAACTTTGTTGTTCTGTTGCTTGTGCTATTTGCACGTTAAGCTGATTTATCTCATTCATCTGCATTGAAATATCTTTTAAAGCAACAGCTACGTTTTTTACTTGTTGCGCTCTTTCATCGGCCTCTTTACACGACTCACCCATTGTTTTTACTGTTTGCGCGGCTTCGGATTGAAGCTTATCAATAGTACGTCGAATTTCATCCGTTGATGCGTGAGTACGGGTGGCTAAAGTGCGCACCTCATCTGCAACTACTGCAAAGCCTCTACCAGCCTCGCCGGCTCGAGCTGCTTCAATTGCAGCATTCAATGCAAGTAAATTTGTTTGTTCGGCAATACTGCTGATCACCTCAAGTACTTTACCTACTTCAAGTGTTTGCGCTTGTAGTTGACTGACTTGATTTGCAGCTTGGCGCACATCGTGTGCTAACTGATTGATGCTCTGCTCTGTATGCTTGGCTATATGCATACTATTTTTGGCAAGTTCGTTACTGCTTTCTGATTTTTCGGAAGCAAACAAGGTCGTGTTTTTTACTTCGTTAGATGAGCTTTCTAGTTCGTTAATGGCAGCAGCAACCGAGTCGGTATTTCTTTTTTGCTCTAAAATAGCGCGCTCTGTGGTATCGGCGGAGGTATAAATAGTTTCAGCAGAGTGAATTAACACTTTTGAAGAATGAGAAACTTGAGCAATATTTTCTTTAAACGTCTCTATCATTTGGTTGAAGCTTTTTGCCAGCCATCCGAGTTCGTCTTCGGCATTATCGTCTACACGTAAGCTTAAATCTTTATTTGTTGTTGCCAAGTGCATGGTATGGCCTAGCTTTTTAAGCCTAACAATAAAAAGCTTTCTAAACATTATACCAAGTAACACAAAGGCAATAATAAAAATGGTTGATAATAATAGCGTATTTATTAAAGTGTTTTTTGTAACGGCGGTATCAATATCAGCTAAAGAATAGCTAATTTTAACGACACCAAGTACGTCGCCTTCTTGTGCTTGATGACAAGCTAAGCAGTTGGTGCCTTTATAATCGCTGCTCGCAAACATGGGGCGTAAATAGGTCATTATCCGTGTATTATTTTGCGGATGAACTTGTAATAGTTCTTCGCCTTGTAGTGCCAAGCGTTCCAGTTCATTACTGGGGGCTTGGTTTTTATTTCCGGGGCCATATAGTTTAGTCACTATTGGGCTGCGGATAATGTGCGCATCTTTTATATTAGGATGTTTTTGGAGTTTATCGCTGAGAATCTCTCTATTGGCCATAGTGCCAGTTAGCATCATGGTATTAACTGAATCAAAGTAGTTATCAGCTAAAATTTTTATATTGTCTTGTACTGTGTCTTGAGCAAGCGAGTGTTGCTGCTTAGCACTACTAAAAATGCTCGCAACCAATACGAGCAAACCAGTTATAGCAAGTAATGCATAAATTTTATGTTGAATGGATTTCACACGCAGGCACTTTTTTTAAACAATGGATGCTTATTATGCGTGTTTAAAAAAAGTGAATTTTGACTTGGCGCAAACAATAGTAATAAAAAGTGGTGCGCTTATTTCTTTAATGCTGGTTAATCATATGGCTCGCTAGCTGTCCAAACGATTGTTTTAGGCCTTCTCGTAGTAATGGATTATCTACTTCAAGGTCTAATGTTTTATTCATGCAGTACATCCATTGGTCGCGCAAGTCTTGATCAATGGCAAAAGGCATATGGCGTTTACGCAGCATAGGGTGGCCATGTTTTGCTACAAATAGGTCTGGACCACCTAACCAGCCAGATAAAAATTCAAAAAACACTTGGCGAATTCTATCTAATGGTAGAGGATGCATATCATATAACGGTTTAGCGTATTCATCTGTGGCCATAATATCGTAGAATCTATTTGCAATAGCGAGTGCACCGGCTTCTCCACCTAGTATTTCATAAGGTGTTTTTTCTGGTGTGGGTGTTTGCTCTATTGTAGCGGGCTTAGATTTTGAAAAAAGTCGTTTAATCATATTATTTATCATCGTTTATAGGCAGTGTTACTACTGCAAAGAGGTTGCTTTAAAATGGACAAATATGCGGTTTTTGGAAATCCAATAAAACATTCAAAATCCCCCGCGATACATAAACAATTTGCTATCTCTTTAGGTGAGCAAATCGACTATCGCGCAATCTTAGCACCTATCGATAACTTTGAAAAAACAGTATCGAATTTTTTTGCTCAAGGCGGTAAGGGAGCTAATATAACTATGCCCTTTAAAGAACAAGCTTTTGCAATGGCAGATGAGCTCACACCATTAGCTAAAATTGTCGGTGCAGTAAATACCTTAAAAAAACAAACAGACGGCACTTTACTAGGTGATAACACCGACGGCATCGGCTTTGTAAACGATCTGCTGGCAAATAATGTCAGCATTACTGGTAAACGTATTTTAATAATAGGCGCAGGCGGGGCAGCAAGAGGGGTTGTTTTACCCTTGTTGGATCATCAGCCACAGGAAGTTGTTATTGTTAATCGTACCGCCGAAAAAGCACAAAATTTAGCAAAGTTGTTTGCGCAACATGGCAAAGTGTCGGGTTATGGTTTTAACAACCTACCAGAAAACGATTATGCGCTTATCATAAACTCCACCTCTAGCAGTATGAATGACGAGCTTCCAGCACTTGATCAAAAACATATTACTAACTGTGAAGTAGCGTATGACATGTTTTATTCATTGCAAAACACCATTTTTATGAATTGGGTAGCGCAGTATAATAGTAATACTAAACTATTGGATGGCAGTGGTATGCTAGTTGGTCAGGCTGCCCAGGCATATTATGTATGGCGTAATAAAATGCCTGCAATATTACCTGTCGTTAATGCACTAAAACAGGGAACACTTACATGAACCAAGCAATACAATTTATAGATAGGCTAGAATTTAGAGAGCCAGCGCACCAATTAGTCTTTTTTGCACAAGTAAATGGCATGCTGGTGGAATGTGTTATTGCAGTAAGTAGTTTAGGTTTGACCGATGAAAGTCATGCAACAAGTTACTTTGAAAAAAATCGTTTTGATTACGAAGAGCGCGCCGAGCAACTTATCGAAGATGAAAGTTACAACTCGGCAGGCCAAATAGAAGTCAGCTTAATTAGCTAAGTGCTCATATAACGTCGTCACTCAAGTACTCATTTTTAAGCAGTACATAGTTATCCGCAGATACTTTTAAAAATGTAAGCTCTTGCTCGGTAAGCGCTCGGGCTTGCTTAACTGGGCTGCCTACATATAAATAACCAGACTCCAAACGCTTATTTGGTGGCACCAATGAACCCCCGCCAATAATCACATTATCTTCAATAATGGCATTGTCCATAATAATTGCGCCCATTCCCACCAATATACGGTTACCTAACTGACAACCATGTAACATAACCTTGTGCCCAACCGTTACATCATCACCAATAATAAGCGGATAACCTTCGGGGTTACTTTTGGTTGCTCGCGATAAATGCAGCACGCTACCATCTTGTATATTAGTACGTTCACCAATGCGTATATAGTTTACATCGCCACGGGCAGCAACTAACGGCCACACGCTGCTATCATCACCCAAAGTAATATCGCCAACCAATACCGATGATTCATCTATATAAACAGACGCATTAAATGAAGGGGTAACACCTTTATAAGAACGGATTGTCATATCTGCACCTTTAACTAACAGTTATATTAAATTATGAGTGTAACAGCAGAGCTTATTTAAGTGCCACAAAAGCAGTAATTGTTTATAAAACTATCAGTTTTAGGCGCTTTAGGTCAGTAACTGAGCGAACGTCATTTTTTTTTAGTTTTTCAGTAAAAAATGCTTGCGTAAAATCTGCGGCTCCCTATAATGCGACCCCACTGAGAAGGGAAACGCCGAAGCATAGCAAGGCACGAACTACTTAGAGAGTTAAATAAAACTTCGGTTTTAAATCTTCCAAAAAGAAAGTTTAAAACAAAGTATTGACTCGAAAAATAAAGGATGTATTATACGCATCCCTTGAGACGCTAAAGCGACTCAAACGTTCTTTAACAATATAAAGCAATCATCTGTGTGGGCACTCGTACAGATTGAGTTCTAACAGCCAAACTACTTACTCTTAATGGGTAATTAGCGAGGCAAACAAATTAGAGTCTCAATTGAAAACTGAGTGACCAACAGAATAGTTATTTCGGTAATTATTCGGCACAGTCAATTCAATATCGAAAGATATTAAAATAAAT
>NZ_JADYWN010000025.1:0-56044 GCF_015864805.1 Pseudoalteromonas sp. NZS127
TGTAGTAAGCATCAGTACGCCAACGAAGAATAGAGTTGTAAACAAAACGCGTACAGCCAAACGTCTGTTCAAGTAAGGTTACTTGCTCAGGTGTTGGGTAGAACCGTTGTTTAACCGCTATTTCTTTCATGCCTTACAAGATACAAAATGTTTTTGTAAGATTCAAGCTCTATTGTTAGCGCGTTGCGCTAAAACCTTACATCCCCGGCCTAAAGGACGGAGTTTTTCGGCTCAAATGATAAATTATAAAAATATTAAAAGCGTTAGGTATTAGGTCCTAGCTTTAAATTCTCGCTAAGTGATATAGATTGATCCTCATTCATAGACAGGAGATTACCTCGCGCAGTTTTTTTATTTTAACAAGCGCGGCATAACCCCCCACTTACGGGCAACTTAAACACCAATTTTGGCTTTATCTCTGCCTGAAACCTGATACCTGATACCTAGCACCTAAAACCAGCCCTTTTACTCTGGCCTACCTTTATTACGTTTACCTAATAAGTACGCGTCGCGGAATTTTATAAAGTGCTGTTCTAATTTAGAGGCTGCATCCTTCTCTCCCGCTAACGCTAATACCATAATAGCCACTTCTGCAGTACCAAGTTGATGCGCATGGGGAGCAACACGTAAGCGGTAGTCTGAGAGTTTGTCGGCAGTGATCGATAATACCGGAAGGTTATCTAAATACGGACTTTTGCGGATCATTTTTTTAGCTTCACGCCAGGTGCCGTCTAAAAATATAAATAGCGGTTTTTTACCGGCTATTATATTTACTTCTGTTACCGCTCTGCCCGGCTCTACATCTTCAGCAGGAAATACCACCATAGGTTGATATTGCGGATCGTTTATTAATGCTAATAATTTGGCGTCAGGATCGGTTCTGTCCCATCTAAATGCATAGTTTTCAGGTATTATTTCAGCGATTAAGCGCCCAGTATTTGAAGGTTTAAAGCTTTCATTATGATACATAAGTAAACAAACAGCTGCGTCGCAATCGGCCTGTATAACCCCTTCGCAAATACAGTAAAGCTCTGCAAGTAAGCATTGCTGGCAACGTGTCATTTTAGCGCCTCGAGCGTTAAACTCACGGCGCGATTCGCTTATTTGTTGGGCACGTAATGCTAAAACGGCATTTTTCACTGGGGGTTTACCTTAAATAAATTAGGCGCGCATTGTAGCTATATTTAATGAAAATAGATATGTAAGGGCTTTAGGTATTAACAAGGTGATACAACCCGTAGGGGGGAGTTTACCTCGCGCAATGTTTTTTTAATTTTAACAAGCGCGGCATAAAGCTTTACCTTAGGCAAATTTAAAAATCACTGCTACTTTTAAATTATGACTTTTCTAATGATTATTTTAAATGAAAAATTCACAGCTACTTCGTAAAGGGCGTGTATCTTTAGCTAATCACTATTACAACGTAACTCTAGTTACATATGACAGACAATGCTTATTTACTGATCTTTATTTAAATAGATTATTAATAAATGAAATGAGAATTCTGGAGGAACAAGACGCATCTAAAACGATTGCCTTTGTGTTTATGCCCGATCATATACATTGGTTATTTCAATTAAAAATGAGCTCTTCTCTTAGCTGCTTGATTCGTACATTCAAAGGTCGCTGTACAAAACAAGCAAGGGAGCAATTTTTAATACAAAAGCTGTGGCAACCTGATTTTTATGACCATTTAATTAGGGATGAAAGCGACTTAACTAATTGTGCTCGTTATATAGTAGCAAATCCCCTTAGAGCATCTTTAGTTAAGAGTGTTGCTTTTTATCCTCATTGGGATTGTATTTATATTACTTGAACTCGCGCAATGTTTTTTAATTTTAACAAGCGCGGCATAAAGCCCCGCCTACAACCCCCCCCGTGGGCGGGAGTTTACCTCGCGCAATGTTTTTTGAACCTTAAACAAGCGCGGCGTAAAGCCCCGCCTACAACAAACACCCAACCCGTGGGCGGGAGTTTACCTCGCGCAATGTTTTTTAATTTTAACAAGCGCGGCATAAAGCCCCGCCTACAAAAAATACCCAATCCCGTGGGCGGGAGTTTACCTCGCGCAATGTTTTTTGAACCTTAAACAAGCGCGGCGTAAAGCCCCGCCTACAACAAACACCCACCTGTAGGCGGGAGTTTACCTCGCGCAATGTTTTTTGAACCTTAAACAAGCGCGGCGTAAAGCCCCGCCTACAACAAACACCCACCTGTAGGCGGGAGTTTACCTCGCGCAATGTTTTTTTAATTTTAACAAGCGCGGCATAAAGCCCCGCCTACAAAAAATACCCAACCCCGTAGGCGGGAGTTTACCTCGCGCGATATTTTTTGAACCTTAAACCTGAAACCTTAAACAAGCGCGGCATAAAGCCCCGCCTACGGACGGCCTAAACACTGAGCTTGGTTTGATCTCTGCCTAATACCTAATACCTAATACCTAATACCTAATACCTAATACCTAATACCTAATACCTAAAACCTGCTTTTTCGCCCATAAAAAAACCCAAGCTGGGCTTGGGTTTTTAAACAATTAACTAAAAGAAATTACTTTTTCTTTTTAACTGCTTTTTTATTTGGTAAGTCAGTGATTGAACCTTCGTAAATTTCAGCTGCTAGGCCGATTGATTCGTTCAATGTTGGGTGAGCATGAATGGTAAGTGCTAAGTCTTCGCCATCTGCGCCCATTTCTACTGCTAGGCCAATTTCGCCCAGCATTTCGCCTGCGTTAATACCAACCATAGCGCCACCGATTACACGGCCACTTTCTTTATCAAAAATAAGCTTAGTAGAACCTTCAGTACGTGCAGATGCAATTGCACGACCTGATGCAGCCCACGGGAATACCGCAGTTTCAATGCTAAGGCCTTGCTCTTTTGCTTCTTTTTCAGTTACACCAACCCACGCCATTTCTGGATCTGTGTAGGCAATTGAAGGAATACATTTAGGATCAAAGTAATGTTTTTGACCAGAAATAACTTCAGCTGCAACGTGTGCTTCGTGAACTGCTTTATGCGCAAGCATAGGTTGGCCAACAATGTCGCCCACTGCAAAAATGTGCTCAACGTTTGTTTTAAGCTGCTTATCAACATTAATAAAGCCGCGATCATCAACGTTAACGCCTGCTTTATCTGCATCAAGTAACTTACCGTTTGGTGTACGGCCAACTGCTACAAGTACTTTGTCGTAACGTACTGGTTCTGCTGGTGCGTTTTTACCTTCAAACGTTACATATAGGCCATCGTCTTTTGCGTCAATGCCCGTTACTTTAGTAGAAAGCATTACATTAAATTTGTCGCTTACGTACTTTTGGTAAATTTTAACAATGTCTTTATCAGCAGCAGGTACTAGTTGATCAGCAAACTCAACTACGTCGATTGCTGAACCTAGTGCACGGTATACTGTGCCCATTTCAAGGCCAATAATACCACCACCAAGTACAAGTAGCTTTTCAGGGATATCTTTAAGCTCTAGTGCGCCAGTTGAGTCAATTACGCGATCATCTTCTGGGATGAAAGGTAAGCTAACTGGTTTAGAACCTGCAGCAATAATTGCGTTGTCGAACGTAATTGTTGTTGTACCGTCGGCGCCTTCAACAGCAATGGTGTTGCTGCCAGTAAATTTACCGTAACCGTATACAACTTTAACTTTACGCATTTTCGACATGCTAGTTAAGCCACCAGTAAGTTGGCCAATAACAGAGTCTTTCCATGAACGGATTTTGTCTAAGTCAATTTGTGGTGCGCCAAAAGTAACGCCATGCTCGGCCATTGCCGCTGCGTCATCAATTACTTTAGCTACGTGTAAAAGCGCTTTTGAAGGGATACAACCCACATTTAGACATACACCGCCTAGTGTATCGCGAGACTCAACTAGTGTAACTTCTAAGCCCAAGTCAGCAGCACGGAAAGCCGCAGAGTAACCACCAGGACCACCGCCTAGTACAACAACTTGAGTTTTTAATTCGTTGCTCATGCTATTACCTTAATTATTTGAACGGGACACAGCCCCAAGGTTTAACTGCCATGCTTCTGCGAGGCAGAAATTCTGTGCAAAGATTGTATCATTGCAAATGGTAAAAATCCCAGCAAAAAACAACTGGCTGGGATTTGATTTCATACATTTTTAGCAATTACATCACTAATTGACGAATATCGCTCATGTAGCTTGCCAGTGTAACAGTAAAGCGTGCTGCTAGCGCACCGTCAATCACTCTATGGTCGTACGACATTGACAATGGCACCATAAGTTTTGGTTCAAACTCTTTACCATTCCATTTTGGCTTCATTTCAGATTTAGACACACCTAAAATAGCCACTTCTGGCGCGTTAACAATCGGCGTAAATGCCGTACCGCCAATACCGCCTAAGCTTGAAATAGTAAAACAGCCACCTTGCATATCTGCCGAGGTAAGCTTACCGTCGCGTGCTTTAGCTGATACTTCCATTAGCTCGCGCGATAGTTCAATAATGCCTTTTTTATCAACATCTTTAAACACAGGTACTACTAAACCATTTGGCGTATCAACCGCTACACCAATATTAATGTACTTTTTAAGAATTAAGCTTTCGCCGTCGTTAGACAGTGACGAGTTAATAGTTGGAAATTCGGCCAACGCTTTTGCTGCGGCTTTCATTACAAATACTAATGGCGTAATTTTAACACCTAGCTTTTTCTTCTCGTTAAGGGCATTTTGCTCTTTACGGAATTCTTCAAGGCTGGTTATATCGGCTTCGTCGAACTGAGTAACATGTGGGATTTGCACCCAGTTACGGTGTAAGTTTTTACCCGATAGCTTTTGAATACGCGATAGTTTTTTCTCTTCAATTTCACCAAACTTAGCAAAATCAACTTTAGGCCATGGAATAAGCCCAAGCTCACTGCCGCCTGCGTTGCCTTTACCTGCCGACAATTGACCAGATTCAACTTGCTTAACTAAGTTTTTAACATAGTTTTGCACGTCGTCTTTTACTACGCGGTTTTTACGACCAGAGCCTTTTACGTTAGCTAGGTTTATACCAAACTCACGTGCTAAGCGGCGTACCACAGGCGATGCATGTGCATACGCGCTGTTATCAGCAAAGCTTTCGTTGCTAGCTGCTGGAGCAGATTGCGTCGCTGTTTCGGCTTTTGGTGCTGGCTTTTCGCTTTTAGCAGCAGGTGCTGATTTTTCGGCTTCAGGCTTAGCTGCTGCAGCAGGTGCGCCACCAGCAACTTCAAAAACAAAAATTAACGAGCCGGTCGATACTTTGTCGCCCGTAGCTACTTTAATTTCTTTAACTGTGCCTGCAAACGGTGCCGGAAGCTCCATTGCCGCTTTGTCGCCTTCAACGTTTAGTAGCGATTGATCTTCAGTAACGCTGTCGCCAACGGCTACTAAAATTTCGGTCACTTCAACTTCGTCGCCACCAATATCAGGCACGTTAACTTCTTTTGTGCTTGATGCTGAGCTTTGCTCGGCTGCCGGTGCTGCTTTAGTTTCGGCTGGTGTTGACTCAGCAGCTGGTGCTGCAGACTCACTATCCGCTACTTCAAATACAAATACCAATGAACCGGTTTTTACTGTATCGCCAGTCGCTACTTTAATTTCTTTAACTGTGCCAGCAAACGGCGCAGGCACTTCCATTGATGCTTTGTCGCCTTCAACGCTTAAAATAGACTGATCTTCGCTAACGCTGTCGCCAACGGCTACTAAAATTTCAGTTACTTCAACTTCGTCATCGCCAATATCTGGCAAGGTTACGTCTTGTGCTGCAGAGCCAGAAGCCGCTGGTGCTGGTTTAGCGTCAGTTGCAGGCGCTTTTTGCTCTGCTGCACTGTCGCTTTTGTCTGCACTTTCGCCTTCACTCTCGCCTTCAAAGATAAACACTAAAGAGCCAGTAGCTACGTTGTCGCCAACGCTTACTTTAATCTCTTTTACTGTGCCAGCTGTGTCGGCCGGTACTTCCATTGATGCTTTGTCGCCTTCAACGGTTAGTAATGCTTGGTCAACTTCAACAACGTCGCCAACGGCTACTAAGATTTCGGTTACTTCTACTTCATCACCACCGATATCGGGTACTTTAATTTCAATACTCATTGCAAACCTCTTATGCGTACAGTGGGTTAAGTTTGTTGGTGTCGATATTGAACTTTTTAAGTGCTTCAATAACTACCGACTTTTCAACTTCACCACGTTTAGCAAGTTCAGATAACGTAGCAACTACAACGTAGTCTGCGTTAACTTCAAAGTGACGACGAAGGTTTTC
Source organism: Pseudoalteromonas sp. NZS127 (assembly GCF_015864805.1). Lineage (NCBI taxonomy): Bacteria > Pseudomonadati > Pseudomonadota > Gammaproteobacteria > Alteromonadales > Pseudoalteromonadaceae > Pseudoalteromonas > Pseudoalteromonas sp. NZS127. The sequence goes on from NZ_JADYWN010000025.1 coordinate 6,249, forward strand.
GCGGCTATCAGAGCGGCCGTAACCATCGGTGCCTAACACTTTATAGTTATTGCTAGGAATAAACGAACGCGCTTGCTCTGCGTAGTTTTTCATGTAATCGGTTGCTGCAACCGTTACTGAATCGTTTAATACGCTAGTGATATACGCAGTTTTTTGCTCGCCTTCAGGGTTAAGCATGTTAAAACGCTCAACATCTTGGCCATCGCGCGTTAGCTCGTTAAAAGACGTTACCGAGAATACGTCAGACGCAACACCGTAGTCTTCGCTCAATACTTTAGCTGCTTTACGTACTTCAGTCATAATAGTACCCGAGCTTAATAGCTGTACGTTGGCTTTTTTGCCTGCGTAGCTTTCTAGCTTGTAAATACCTTTACGAATACCTTCTTCAGCGCCTTCTGGCATAGCTGGCTGATGGTAGTTTTCGTTCATTAACGTTAAGTAGTAGTAAATGTTTTCTTGATCGTCACCATACATACGACGAATACCATCTTGAATGATAACCGCTACTTCGTATGCATACGTTGGATCGTAAGAAATACAGTTAGGTACTGTGCTGGCAAGAATATGGCTGTGGCCATCTTCGTGTTGTAAGCCTTCGCCGTTAAGCGTAGTACGCCCTGCTGTTGCACCTAATAAGAAACCACGTGCTTGCTGATCCCCTGCCATCCATGCCATGTCGCCAACGCGTTGGAAACCAAACATAGAGTAGTAAATGTAAAATGGGATCATGGGTAAATCGTTGGTGCTGTAAGATGTTGCTGCAGCAACCCATGACGACATTGCACCTAACTCGTTAATACCTTCTTGCAGTACTTGACCCGATGTAGCTTCTTTATAGTAAGAAACAATATCGCGATCTTGAGGTGTGTAGTTTTGGCCATGCGGGTTATAAATACCAATTTGGCGGAACAAACCTTCCATACCAAAGGTACGTGCTTCGTCGGCAATAATAGGTACTATGTTTTTACCAATGCCTTTGTCTTTTAATAAAATATTAAGTGCACGAACAAAACCCATAGTGGTAGAAATATCACGTTTTTGCTCTTCAAGTAGCGGGTTAAACGCTTCTACTTCTGGCACTGTTAACTTTTCGCTAAAGCGTGCAATACGCTTAGGTGTATAACCTTTAAGCTCTTCACGACGAGCGTGTAAGTAAGTGTGCTCAGGAGTGCCTTCTTCAAGCGTTAAATAAGGCAGTTCGGATAGTTGCTCTTCAGATATTAAATCGTCAAGGCCTAGGCGTGAGCGTAGGTGTGCAACATGCGACATGTCCATTTTTTTAACTTGGTGCGCAATGTTTTTACCTTCAGCCGCTTCACCCATGCCGTAACCTTTAACGGTTTTAGCAAGAATAACAGTAGGACGACCTTTGGTTTCTTCTGCTTTTTTAAATGCAGCAAATAATTTAGATGGCTCATGACCACCACGCTTAAGCGCAAAAATTTCGTCATCTGTCATATCAGCAACAAGTGCAGCTGTTTCAGGGTAACGACCAAAGAAATGTTCACGTACATACGCGCCATTTTTTGCTTTATACGTTTGGTAATCGCCGTCAACCGTTTCGTTCATTAGTTGTAATAACTTACCGGTTTTATCTTTAGCCAGTAATATATCCCAACCGCTGCCCCACACTAGCTTAATTACGTTCCAGCCAGCGCCTTTAAATAGGCCCTCTAGCTCTTGAATAATTTTACCGTTACCCATAACTGGGCCATCTAGGCGCTGTAAGTTACAGTTAACTAAGTAACATAGGTTGTCTAGTTTTTCGCGTGCAGCAAATGAAATAGCGCCACGTGATTCTGGCTCATCCATTTCACCATCACCTAAAAACGCATATACACGTTGGTTTTTAGTGTCTTTTAAGCCACGGCCGTCTAGGTATTTTAAAAAGCGTGCTTGGTAAATAGACGAAATAGGACCAAGGCCCATAGAAACCGTAGGAAACTGCCAAAATTCAGGCATTAATTTAGGATGCGGGTACGACGGTAAGCCTTCGCCACCTACTTCTTGACGGAAGTTATCTAGCTGCGATGCCGATAAACGCCCTTCAACAAATGCGCGTGCATAAATACCCGGAGAAATATGCCCCTGGTAATAAACTAAGTCGCCGCCGTCTACATCGTTTGGTGCTTTAAAAAAGTGGTTAAAACACACTTCATAAAATGCCGCAGACGATTGGTAAGACGCCATATGGCCGCCTAAATCGAGATCTTTTTTCGATGCACGCAATACAATCATTATCGCGTTCCAACGAATTATTGAACGAATACGGCGTTCAATATTTACATCTCCCGGGTAAGCAGGTTCTTGCTCTACCGGAATTGTATTGACGTAGTTAGTGGTAATACCCGTTGGCATATCTACGCCATCTAAACGGGCTTGCTCTAACACTTGCTCAAGTAAAAACTGAGCTCGTTCAACACCTTCTTCGCGCACAACCGATTCAAGAGCTTGTAACCACTCTTGTGTTTCTAGCGCGTCTACGTCAATTTTATTGACTTCAGACATATGGAGGTTTCCTTATGTTTAAAATACGAATGTTGTGTATTTAACACATCCCACTTACTAATTTTGAGTAAGGATGTATTTGCTTAATTTTGTTTAGTGCGTCTTAAACTGCGTTCAATTCGCGAATGTTCTTTACCCGCTTCCAGTAATGCTTCTTCTATATATGCTAAATGCGCATTACTAGCTAAGCGTGCTTCTTCGGGCTTACCTTCAATAACAGCATCCATTAGCAAGCCACGGTGGTGGCCTAATTGGTTACTGATATCTGATTTTGTTAATAACACGGTTAAATTTTGCAATACATTTTGCTCAAGCAATGCCTGCATGCCTCTCACTAAATGTAGTAAAACAATGTTATGTGACGCCTCTGCAATACAAAAATGAAAAGCATTTATTGCTTTCGCTTTTTGTTGTAAATCGTCTTGTACCAAAGCAATTTGATCAAAGCTTTGTTTTACTTTAATAAAATCGTTATTGGTGCCACGCAGTGCAGCGTAATACGCAGCAATTCCTTCTAATGCATGGCGAAATTCAAGTAAATCAAACTGCGACTCAGGATGTTTACTGATCAAATCAAACAGCGGATCAGTAAGCCCTTCTTCGAGCTGATTTTTTACATACGTACCGCCGCCTTGGCGTCTGGTTACTAAACCTTTAGCTTCAAGCTTTTGAATCGCTTCGCGCAGTGATGGCCGCGACACTTCAAATTGCTTAGCTAACTCACGCTCCGGTGGCAGTTTTTCGCCTGGTGCCAACGAACCCTCAAGAATCATGTTCTCAAGTTGTTGTAAAATCACATCCGATAATTTTGCAGCTTTAATCTTTAAAGACATCAGTCAACGTCCGCGTTGTATAAATACCAAAAGCCCTTAAAACCAGGCTTTGAACTGAACAATTTAGCCAAAAGGTAAATTGGTCATACCAAATTTTGACATACGGTAACAAAAAGCCTAATTGCTGTCAATTTACAGTAGCTTTAAGGACACTTAGCCAGCGTAACGCATTCAGCGCAAAGTTTAAAGAATACACAAAATAGTATAAATAAAGAAAGGTAAATGAGACGAAAATAAATTGGTCAGACCAGGGAGGGTAAAAGTGATAACGGAGAGTTTAGGTGTTAGCAGTCAAAAATAAGTAAACACCCCGTAGTCCGCAGTGTAACTTTAATGAAAGCCCGTTTATTCACAAAGAGGCTAAGAGAGCGCTGCGCTTTAGAGCAGTGAAAAGTAATAGCTTAAAATGTTAACTTTTTTAATGTTTCCTCATTTACTCTCATTGCCTTCTCTTTGTGAAATAGTATCTTTGTTTGAAAAGAGAAGTGTAAAACCGCACTTACACAATCCACACACCGTGCTTAGTTTTATCTTTTGTCTGGAATTTGTAGTGCCAAGCTTGCTGGCGCGATATTTTTAACAAAAATTATAATTACTTAAAACATTCGCACTACGTGCGCGGTGGCAAGCCCCTCGCCTACGTATAACCTCAAACACCGAGCTTGGCTTTATCTCTTCCTAAAACCTGACGCCTAAAGCCTGCCCTTTAATCCAGCCCACCAAACAGGGTTAATAATGCAATCAGTACTAAATAAAACAATACATTACGTTTTACCAGTTTAATCATACAAGTGGCTTCGTACGCGCAGTCGTAGTAGCGTTTTTCTACTTGCTCTGCGGCTAAGGCGGTGTAAGTAACCACTTTGCGGTTAGGGCTTGAAAAATCAAGCGCGTAGCGTAACCAGCAACTAGTGCCTTTATTAAAGTTACCTATTACTAAATAACCAAAGCTGGTAATACGCGCTGGTAACCAGTCAAGCCAAAATAATAATCTGTGTAGCATTTTAGAATGCTTTGCTATTATTTCGTCTTCATCTTGCGTTACTAAATCGGCGAATGTGCGTACGAGTGCATATAAAACCGCACCGGCTACGCCTAATATTACAAACCAAAAAATCACCGCGCAGTAAAATCTAAAGTTAACCCATGCCAGGGTTTGCCCAACAGTTTCGCCGTCTTGTTCTTCTTCGGTGCGATTTTGCCCTATTTGCAGTGCATATAAGGTCGCTGCGGTTTTATCATCTCGGGTTAAAGCATTTAAGTACGACTTATATAAAGCACGCTGTTTAGCACAACCAAAGCAGACTAATAATATTGTTACATTAAAAATAAGTTGCCACAGCACAAAGTCAGACAGCAAATATAAACAACCAATAGCCAGTACAGGTAAAAGTAGCCACACTAAAAAGCCAACACCCGAGCCAAATACGCCTTTATTAGTGAGCAGGTTTGCCGAGCGATTTACATAACCGTCTGCGTAGTAGCTAATTTGCCAATGGGCTGAACGAGCACCTAAGCGCTCAAGTATTAATGCAATTATTATCGAAACCAAAATCATTGTTGTTACTCACTTAGCCTGATTGTTTAAGCATAGTTAAAAATAAATGCCAGTTAAAGCTACTACCGGGGTCTGTTTTTCGCCCTGGTGCTATATCGCAATGCCCTACAATTCGCTCTGTTGTTATATTTGGATAGCGTTGCATTATGGCTTTACTTAGTGTTTTTAAACTAGTGTATTGCGCTAAAGTATAAGCGGTGGTGTCGGTTCCCTCAAGCTCAATGCCAATGCTAAAGTTATTGCAGTTAGTTTGCCCATTAAATTCAGACGCACCAGCATGCCATGCTCGCTTAGTAAATGGCACGTACTGCACTAGCTCACCGCTGCGTTTAATAAAGCAATGTGCCGACACCCGCACACCGTGTAAATCGCTAAAGCTGCTATGCGCTTCACAATTAAGCGTACCCATAAATAAATCATCAACATAAGGCGTGCCAAACTGCCCCGCCGGCAAGGATATATTGTGAATTACCAATAAAGAAACGTCTGTATCACTCGGGCGCTCATCAAAATGCGAACAACCACGCTGCACAGCACAATTTACCACCCCATTTAAATCTATGTTCATAATTTAAATCAAAAGATCGACATAACATCGATGCTAAAGGATTTAATTTAAAAATGATAGACGCAGCAATAAAAGCTTACCAACCACCGAATTTGTAGCCGGGAATTTACCTCGCACAGCTTTTTAATTTTAACCAGCGCGGCATAAAGCCCCGCCTACACATAACCTAAACACCGAGCTTGGTTTGGTCTTTATCTAAAACCGACCCTTTTCACAAAGAGAAGACAATGAGAGTAAATGAGAAGCCACTTAAACAACTAATTTATTTTTACTACTCTAAAGCGCAGCGCCCTCTTAGCCTCTTTGTGAATATGTTTTTCGCACTACGTGCGGCGCGGTGGCAAATCCCTCGCCTACAGGTAATTTAAACATCGAGCTTATCTCTACCTAAAACCTGATACCTGATACCTGAAACCTGCTCTTCCCTAAAACCTGACACCTGACACCTGAAACCTGCTCTTCCCTAAAACCTGACACCTGCCTTTACCACAAAGCTGGTTATTGCAATTCAAACATAGTAAAATTTGCTTAATTTATTTACTGTTACGAGCTTTTTTATGCCTATTCCACACACTTTAGTTAGTCAACTAGTTACTCTTGCACTTGGTGAAGATTTAAATTACCAAAGTGCTGAAAATGGCGACATTACCGCGCAACTTATTCCTGAAAACGAGCAAGCAAACGCTAAAGTAATTACCCGTGAAGACTGCATATTTTGTGGTAAAGACCTAATTATTGAAGTATTTAAGCAAGTAGATCCAAGCGTTGTAGTAAATGTACTAGTAAACGATGGCGATGCAGTTACAGCTAACAGTACTTTATTTACAGCAACAGGCTCGGCTCGCGCTATTTTAACTGCCGAGCGTACAGCACTTAACTTTGTACAAACACTTTCGGGCACGGCTACTACCACAGCTCATTATGTAAAAGAACTTGCGGGTACAAAAACCCAACTACTCGATACCCGTAAAACCATACCTGGTTTACGCATTTTACAAAAGTACGCCGTTAAATGTGGCGGCGGTGCAAACCACCGTATTGGTTTATACGACGCGTTTTTAATAAAAGAAAATCACATAGCAGCGTGTGGCGGTATAAACAAAGCCGTGGCGCAAGCTAAACAAAACCAACCAAACAAACCAATAGAAGTAGAAGTTGAATCACTTGTTGATCTAAAACAAGCGCTAGATGCCGGTGCCGATATTATAATGCTCGACAACTTTAACGTAGAGCAAATAAAGCAAGCTGTAGTAGTTACTAACAAACGCGCAAAACTTGAAGTTTCGGGCAATATGACCCTACAAACGCTTAAAACTTACTCACAAGCTGGTATAGATTTTATATCAAGCGGAGCGTTAACAAAAAACTTACAATCAATCGATTTATCAATGCGATTTGAACAATTTTAAAGCAATAATGGGTAATTAATACCGCTAATTAATTGACAAGTTAAGTAAAAAAGCATTAAATAACCCAAAAGGCTTACTTTGTAACAAATTGTTAAATAAAATCGCTTTTTTATAAGAAGATACGTGCTAAACACTAAAATAAAATGGTAGACTAATTCTGTTGTACTATTTTATTTAAAAAGTTAGTCATAAATAACTAGTACTTTTAGTTTTTAAAGACATAATTAAAAACTAAAGCAACTAAACTACTTACTTTATGCCTATACTCTTTGTTGCTACAACGTGTAGTGCTCTTAGTAAACTTTTATAGTTAGTACTAATTCACATTCGGCTTTTGTGTTTCATACTCTAAAGCTAAAGCTAAAGTGTAATAAAATTAATTTTAAGTAAAACTGTAAAGTAAATCAGTTAAATTAAGTGAGGCATTTTGCCGCTTAAGTGATTTAAGTTACAAAAATCTATCCTTTAGGAGAGGAAACATGAAAACAATGACTCAAAAACAACAGGGTTTCACCCTAATTGAATTAATGATTGTAGTAGCAATAATAGGTATTCTTGCTGCAATTGCCATACCACAATATCAAAATTATATTGCGCGCTCTCAGTTCGCCGAAGCACACGCATTACTTGGTGGTTCAAGAATTGCAGTTCAAGAGCGCGTTACACAAGGAACTGCATTCGACGGCGATGCTCTAGGACTAAATTTGGCAGGTAATTACGGTGATATTACAGCACCAGATGACTACGTGGCTAATGCGGCGACATACTCTCTTGTATATACTTTTGATAACGCTAATACTAACTTAGTTGGTAAGTCAGTAACTTACACTTACACTGCTGCTACAGGTAAGTGGGCTTGCACAACTAGTGTAGCTCAAACATACGCTTCAAATTGTACTACTGTATAGCTACTAGTACAGCACTAAGGGACTAGGGTAGCTTTTCGCTACCCTTTTTTATTAAATACAGGCTTTAATATGGCAAAAAAACAAGATAAGGGCCTTGATACTTTTCAATGGGTAGGCGTTAGTGCTCGAGGTAAAAAATTGGAGGGAGAACTAGCCAGCACAAGTATCGCCTTAGTCAAAGCCCAATTACGTAAACAAGGTATAACTCCCTCAAAAGTAAAGCGTAAAGCAAAACCACTCTTCGGTATTCAAAATACCCAAAAAATAACACCTAAAGATATTGCTCTAGTTACCCGCCAAATTGCAACTATGTTAATGGCGGGCGTTCCTTTAATACAGGCCATTGAAATGATCGGTTCGGGCTCATCCAATAAAAGTGTAAGTAAACTGATGGAAACCATTGCTGATGAAGTAAAGGCTGGCCAACCGTTATCGCAAGCCCTGCGACGCCACCCGCGTTATTTTGATGATTTATATTGTGATTTAGTGGCATCGGGTGAACAATCTGGTGCTTTAGATAAAATATTCGACCGCGTGGCTATTTATAAAGAAAAATCTGAAGCGCTTAAATCAAAAATTAAAAAAGCGATGTTTTACCCTATTTCTGTATTGGTTATAGCAGGTATTGTTACCTCAATATTGCTAATATTTGTAGTACCGCAGTTTCAGGATATTTTTGCAGGTTTTGGTGCTGAACTCCCTGCATTTACTCTATTTGTAATTGGTATATCGGAGTTTATGCAAGAATATTGGTGGATGATGCTAATAGTAATTGTTGCATTCGGTTGGGCGTTTAAAGAGGCACACCTTAAAAGCTTAAAGCTGCGCGATGCTACCGACCGAGCCATATTAAAACTACCTGTTATTGGCATAATTTTAAATAAAGCGGCTGTTGCCCGTTACGCTCGTACGCTTTCGACTACTTTTGCGGCTGGTGTACCGCTAGTTGATGCGCTGGATTCTGCTGCAGGCGCCTCGGGTAATGCGGTTTATCGTTATGCTATTTTAGAAATAAAAGCCGAAGTTAGCTCAGGTAACCAAATGAACTGGGCAATGCGTAACTCTAAAATATTCCCTGATATGGTAATACAAATGGTGGCTATTGGTGAAGAGTCAGGCTCGCTCGATGGCATGCTAGGTAAGGTAGCGACTATTTATGAGCAAGAAGTTGATGATGCAGTAGATGGACTATCAAGCCTATTAGAGCCGATGATTATGGCAGTACTAGGCGTGCTAGTAGGTGGTTTAATTATTGCCATGTACTTACCTATATTCCAACTAGGCTCTGTTATTTAATTGCCAAAAATAACATTTACAGGAAATAAAAGAGAAGCTTACCTTTTTGTTAAGGTATAGCTATTAATGTCTTCTCATTTACTCTCTTTCACTTCTCTTTGTGATAATAATTTCACTTAATTTTTAGAACAATTTTCAGGTAATATGATGCAAAGTATTATAGAAGTAATGCAAAGCCAATTGTGGTTTTATTTAACCACTATTGGCTTGGTGAGTTTGTGTGTTGGCAGTTTTTTAAACGTAGTTATTTACCGTTTACCACTAATGATGCAACGCGAATGGCAAGGCGAATGCCGTTTGCTGCTAGAAAGCGAGCTGAAAAGTAATAAAGCAAACACTAACGAGCCTTTTAGTTCAGGTTTAAACTCAACTTTTAATTTAGTAAAGCCCAACTCTACCTGCCCTAAATGTAAAACCGCAATTAAAGCGTGGCAAAACATTCCTGTTATTAGCTGGTTATTTTTAAAAGGCAAATGCGCCAGTTGTAGTAACCCTATATCGGCCCGCTACCCTATAGTAGAGGCAATAACTGCACTATTAAGCCTAGTGGTTGCGTATAGCTTAGGCGCTACCGAGCAGGCTTTACTTTATATAGCAATTACTTGGGCTTTAGTGGCACTTACCTTTATTGATATTGACCATATGCTACTGCCCGACCAAATTACCCTTCCGCTTGTATGGCTGGCGCTTATTGCTGCAGTACTGGGCTATACCGTTACCCCAGCTGATGCCATTATTGGTGCGGCTTGCGGCTATTTAAGTTTGTGGAGCGTATTTTGGCTATTTAAATTACTTACCGGTAAAGAAGGCATGGGCTATGGCGATTTTAAATTACTTGCCGTGTTTGGTGCTTTGCTTGGCTGGCAATCACTATTAACCATTATTTTGCTCTCGAGCGTAGTGGGCGCCATTATTGGTATTGCGCTATTAACTATTCAGGGTAAAGACAAAGCCACCCCCATTCCGTTTGGCCCCTACCTTGCTATTGCAGGCTGGATCACCATGTTATGGGGCGAGCAATTGCAAACTAGCTACTTTAATTTAATTGGTTACTAATATGAGCGAACAAACTGTTAAAGTAACAAACATAAATAATTGGGTGCTGGGTTTAACTGGCGGTATAGGCTGTGGTAAAACGGCTGTAAGCAATATGCTTGAAGCGCTGGATATTTGCGTTGTTGATGCCGATATTATTGCGCGCCAAGTAGTTGAGCCAGGCAGCGAAGGACTAAAGGCAATTGTTGCACACTTTGGTGCTGATATACTCTTAGCCGACGGCAATTTAAACCGCAGTGCTTTACGCGAGCTAGTTTTTAGCAATACTGTGCATAAAAACTGGTTAAATACGCTATTACATCCACTTATTCGCCAGCAAATTATTACCGATTTAAATAACGCCACCAGCCCTTATGTGGTACTGGTTGCCCCGCTACTTTTTGAAAACGGCCTTGATAAATACTGTAACCGCACTTTACTTATAGACGTGCCAAAAAACGTGCAAATAGAGCGCACGGTTAAACGTGATAACATAAGCTTAGAGCAAGTAAATAGTATTATTGCCGCGCAAATGTCGCGAGAACAAAAACAACAACAAGCAGATGATATTTTAAATAACGATCGCAGCCTAACTTTAGTTAAGCACGACTTAATAGCTTTGCATAAAGGCTATTTAAAATTGGCGTTAAAATAGCCATAAATTATAAAAACAGCTATTTTAATTGCTAAAATTAGCCTAGATTGTGATGGGCAATGTAATCCCTGCTTTTTTCTGATAAATTGCTAACTATTGAAGGATTTATACAGGTGCGCAATGAATATTAACTCACCGTTATTAAGAAAATTTATTACCCTTGGCCGTGTTGATGCCGGTATAGTAAAAACTAAACAGCAAGAGTTTGCCTCTACTGCTGAGCTTATTGCTAAATGTGGAAAAATTGACAGTAAAGATTTAGCGGCGCAATGCATTGATTTATTTAGGGTGCCTTTTTTTGATTTAAAAGACTTTAATACTGCACTTATTTCTCCTGAGTTAGTAAAAGAAAAACTGATCCGTAAACATCATATTTTGCCTTTAGTACAAAAAGGCAGAAAAGTGTATATTGCCGCCTCTGATCCTACCGATTACGGCGCATTTGAAAACTTTGAATTTAGTACCGGCTTGTCTTGCGAAGTGGTAGTGGTTGACTACATTCAACTCGATAAAAAAATAGAACAATTGCTTGATGCCTCTGGCAGCTTAAATTTAAGTGATGACGAGTTTAAAGAGTTTGCCGAACTAGACGCCGATATACAAAAAGACACTCCTAAAGACGATGATAAAGACGATGCACCAATCATTGTTTACATCAATAAAATATTAATGGATGCGATTAAAAAAGGTGCGTCTGATTTACACTTTGAACCCTACGAGCACAAATACCGAATTCGCTTTAGAATTGATGGCATTTTGCACGAAGTAGCCAGCCCACCAAACAGTTTAGCTACTAAGCTTTCCGCGCGTATTAAAGTAATGTCGCGCCTTGATATTGCCGAAAAACGTAAACCACAAGATGGCCGCATAAAGCTAAAAATAACCGAGCGTAAAAGTGTCGATTTCCGGGTAAGCACCATGCCTACCTTATGGGGCGAAAAAATTGTAATGCGTATTCTTGATTCATCTAGCGCCATGCTTGGCATTGATGTATTAGGTTACGAACCCGAGCAAAAAAAGCTGTATATGGATGCGCTTGAGCAACCACAAGGAATGATATTAGTAACTGGGCCTACTGGCTCGGGTAAAACGGTATCGCTTTACACTGGCTTAAATATATTAAACCAGCCAGAGCGTAATATTAGTACTGCCGAAGATCCGGTAGAAATTAACCTCGAAGGGGTTAACCAAGTACAAATTAATATTAAAGCCGATATGACCTTTGCCAACGCACTACGCGCATTTTTACGCCAAGATCCCGATGTAGTAATGGTAGGTGAAATACGTGACCTAGAAACCGCTGAAATATCTATTAAAGCGGCGCAAACAGGTCACTTAGTACTTTCGACTCTGCATACTAACTCAGCGCCCGAAACCATTACCCGCTTATTAAACATGGGCGTACCTGCATATAACGTAGCAAGTTCAATTAGCTTAATTATAGCTCAGCGCCTAGCGCGCCGATTATGCCCTAAATGTAAAACGCCTGAAAATTTACCTAGCGAAGAACTACTGCGCCAAGGTTTTAGCCAGCAGCAAATTAGTGAAATGACTTTGTATGCTCCTAAAGGTTGCGAAAACTGTACCGATGGTTATAAAGGCCGTGTAGGTATTTACGAAGTAATGAAAATTACCCCAGAAATAGCACAAATTATAATGCGCGGTGGTAACTCACTAGAAATAGCTGAAGTGTCGCTTAAAGCCGGATTTAATAACCTGCGTTTATCGGGCATTCGTAAAGCCGCCGACGGCATGACCTCGTTAGCTGAGATTAACCGGGTAACGAGTTTTTAATATCAGGTATCAGGTATCAGGTATCAGGTATCAGGTATCAGGTATCAGAAAAATGATACGACCCTCTAAAAGCCAATACAATACTAAAAGCATTTAAACTGACTTAGAGTTTGGCTATTAGACAGCACTATTTAAAACAAGATTGAGAGATTACTATGCCAACTATTGTTAACTGCCCAACCTGTAAAAGTAAGGTTGAATGGTCAGAGCAAAGCCCACACCGCCCGTTTTGTTCAAAACGTTGTCAGCTTATTGATTTAGGCGAATGGTCGTTTGAAAATAATAGAATTTCAGCCCCTATAACCTCAGCTGAAGATTTTAGCCAAGACATGATTGAAGACATAGAAGCCATGATGGCAAAAAACGAAGATGACTTTTTTAAGTAGTAAGTAGGTTTTGCCTAGAGTTTGTAGGCGAGAGTTTACCTCGCGCAATCGTTTTTAAATTTTAACCAGCGCGGCATAAAGCCCCGCCTACGGGTAATTTAAACACCGTGCTTGGCTTTGTCTCTATCTAAAACCTGACACCTTGTTTTACTTAAACAACATACAAAGCAAAACACCGAGCTCAAATTGAACTCGGTGTTTTATTTTATCTAGCCAAAAACTTATCCAACTAAAAGCTATTTTGAATGTTTTTTCTTACCCATACGCTTTTGCATTTTTGCAAACTTTTCTTGCTGCTCTGCATTTAAAACTTGCCATACTTGGTGTTGAGTTTTTAATTTAATTAAACCCATTTCTTCACCTTTTTCGTGGCGTTGAGCTAGTAGCTCTTTTGCTGCATTTTCGTCAAACGTTGCAGCTGATAACAAGCTTTCCATTTTAGCTTTGTGAGCGGTACGCTGTGCTTTGCGCGCTTCTTTGTCGGTGCCTTTAAGTGCTTGCATTTGCGTTTTTTGTGCTGCAAATATAGCTTCTAATTTAGTTTGCTGCTCTTGTGTTAAATCGAGTTTATCAGCGCCGCGCTCCGATAGTAAAAAGTGCGCTTGTGAGTGGCGACCTTGCTTATGCATATCGCCTTTGGCCATAACACTGGTTGCACCGAAAGTAGCGGTTGCTAAGCCACAAATAAGTACTAGTTTTGAAAGTGTATTTACTTTAGTCATAATCATTACCTTTACTATTGGATTGGTTGTTTTAATCTGTTGAGGTAACTATACCCGCTGCAATGCAAAGTAACGCAAAGCAGTGTAAAGGTTATGTAAAGATTCACTTTTGTACTATTTAGCAGGTAAAATCAGTACATACGGCACAACCCAAGGGTTTGAAAATGAAACTATTAATGATTGATGACGACACAGGTTTGTGTGAGCTATTAAGCGAGTATTTAACCGCGCAAGGATTTAGCGTGCAAAGCGTACACGACGGCGAGCAGGGCTTAAAACTAGCGCAAACGAACGACTACGCACTAATACTACTTGATGTAATGCTGCCAACCCTTGATGGTTTTGAAGTGCTTAAACAACTTAGGCAAACCAAGCTTACGCCGGTAATTATGCTTACCGCCAAAGGCGAAGATTTTGATCGTATTTTTGGCCTTGAACTTGGCGCAGATGATTACATACCTAAGCCTTTTAATCACCGTGAGTTACTTGCTCGAGTTAAAGCAATTACGCGTCGTATTGAACATATTACTAGCATGAATGCCACTAGCAGCAATAAATTAGTCGTTAACGGGGTTACTATTAATTTAGCCGCCCGCGAAGCATTAATTCAACAAACTACCTTAACCCTTACCGGCACCGAATACGAAATACTCGCATTACTTGCCAAACGTGCTGGCGAGGTGGTTAGTAAAGAGCAAATAAGTGAAGACGTACTTGGCAGACGCTTAGCCTCGTTTGATCGCTCTATTGATATGCACGTTAGTAACATTCGAAAAAAAATAGCTGAACACTTACCTAGCGAGCTAATTAAAACTATTAGAGGGGCGGGCTATGTCTTTATTCAAGGCGAGTAAAGCGCCCTACTTTGCGTGGCTAAAGCAACCGCATCACTACTTGTTTTTTAAAGTGTTTATTTGGTTCTGGCTTACTATTATAGGTACCATAGCTGCGCTTATTTTTTTAAGCCATATTGCGCTAATTGATGTACTCAGTAATGAGCCATTAAAAGGGCCGATGAAAAAAAACCTCGCGCATACCGCTAAAAGTATCGAACGCGCAGTTACCAAGCATCAGCGTACCTTGAGCGATATTGTTACTCACCCTCGATTGTCAAAACGTAAGTTATTGTATTTAAGTGCCGCGCAAAGTGATGACTTTATAACCAGTAAAGAAGTGCCGAGCAATATTGATTTAAGCCTGCTTAATTTTAGTAAAAACATGCCGCCGCAGGTGATTTTTACCGAGCATTTTCAGGCCTTTGGCCCTATCAATATAAATGTACCTGAGGGCCACTTTTATTTATACGAAATAGATATAAACCATCAGCCGCCGCTATTCGTGCGCTTAATGTTAATGCCTAAATGGATAAAAATTTCGATTGCGATTATCGCCTCACTTATTTTAAGCTTTTTATTTAGTCGTAACCTAATTGCGCCTATTAACAGCTTAAAAAAAGCGGCTATTAAACTCTCTGCCGGCGATTTAACAGCCCGGGCTGCTATATCCGCTAATCGTAAAGATGAGCTGGGTATATTAGGTCGTGACTTTAACCGTATGGCCGATCAATTAGCGCAATTAATTAGCGCGCAAAAACGCTTATTGGCCGATATATCGCACGAGCTACGCTCGCCACTTACTCGTTTAAAAATGGCGACTGGCCTTGCGCAAATGCAAGCAAGCGAAGCCAGCCAATCGTACTTACTGCGTATAGAAAAAGAAGCCAATCAACTCGATAAAATGATTGCCGATGTATTACAAGTGTCGCGTTTGGAGGCAAATAGCCAAGCGTTATCGCTACACAAGCAGTCACTGCAAGATATTGTTGAGCATGTACTTAACGATGCCACTTTTGAAGCAAAACAGCATAACAAGCAACTGCAGGTAAGTGGCTCGGCGGCGGTAACGCTATATTGCGATGAAGCGCTAATTGCCAGCGCACTGGAAAACTTACTGCGCAACGCGATTAAGTATGCACAGCACACTATTAGCCTTACCCTAAAGCACGGTGATGCCATTTATATTGAAATATGTGATGATGGCCCAGGTGTACCAAACAACCAGCTTAGTAAGTTATGTGAGCCGTTTTTTAGGCAGTCAGATGCGCGTGACCGAGTGAGTGGTGGCACGGGTTTAGGTTTAGCAATTGCTAAAAATGCCATTATTGCTCATGGCGGCAGCTTGGTTTTATCAAATAAACCACAAGGTGGCCTGTGTGCCATGGTTACTTTGCCAATAATAAAAGAGTAGAGAATGTTTTACAGTAGTGAAAACGAGCTTGTTAATAATCAATCCAGTATTAATGATTTTTATAACAACACCCTAGTTAAAGCCTATTTAAATACCCTTGCCGGGCAGTTATTTTACGCCTATGCAAAACCTGAGCATGCGCATACCGCGATTGTTATTAGCTCAGGGCGTATTGAAGGGCTTGATAAATACAAAGAGCTATTGTGGGAGCTGTACACTAATAATTTTGCCGTGTTTATTGTTGATCATCAAGGCCAAGGTCGCTCTTACCGACAGTTAGCCAATAAGCATAAAGGCTATGTAAAATGCTTTACTGATTATCGCCACGACCTGCATTTATTTAATCAACAAATTGTTGATAACCACTGGCAAGGCAAAAAAATACTACTTGGTCACTCAATGGGCGGCGCAATTGCCTTTGACTATTTAGCCCACTTTGAAAATAGTTTTAGTGGATTGTTTTTATCGGCACCCATGTTTGATATTCACACTAAAAACACCCCAAAACCGTTGGCAAAACTAATTGCTAACGCAGCTGTGCTTTTCGGTTTTTCACAAAGTTATGCCCTTGGGCAAAACGATTACAGCCCAGATGAGTTTGCCTTAAATACATTAACTAGCAGCCAAGTGCGTTATAAATTTTTTAGGCAAACCTATCAAGACCCACTGCTGCAGCTTGGTGGCGTAACCTATGGCTGGCTACAAGCCGCATTTACCTTTATTGCATCGGTTGATAAGTTAAGTATTAATATTCCACTGTTTATAGCCAGCGCAGAGCGCGACGAAGTAGTAGATAACACCGCGCAACATAAACTGGCAAACCGACATAACCAAGCAGTAATAAAAAGCTTTGCCGGCGCTAAACACGAACTATTATTTGAACGTGATGAAATACGCCAGCCACTGCTAACAAGTTTGTACCAGTTTTGCGAATAGATGTGGAAGAGCAGGTTTGAGGTATTAGGTTGTAGGTTTCAGATTTCAGGTTTTGGTAGGAATTAGCCAAGCTCGGTGTTTGGGTTAAACCGTAGGCGGGGCTTTATGCCGCGCTTGTTAAGTTTTAAACCTTGCGCGAGGTAAACTCCCGTCTACGGCAAAGGTTTAGATTTGAGGTATTAGACGTCAGGTTTTGGTAGGAGTTAGCCAAGCTCGGTGTTTGGGTTAAACCGTAGGTGGGGCTTTATGCCGCGCTTGTTAAATTTTTAAAACCCTGCGCGAGGTAAACTAACGTCTACGGCAAAGGTATCAGGTTAAATCCGGTGTTTGCTTGGTTTTAACCTGAGATACCAGCTTTGCTTACGCTTCAGTTACTGCGGCTCCCTCAGTGTCACTCAGTTCCACGGAAGACAAAGGGTCTAGGTGAATTAGAATATCAACTTCTGACTCAAATTCTTTAGTGATCATTGCCTCTACTTCATCGGCTACATTGTGCGCGCGAATTAAACTTAGGTGATCATCTAGCTCTAAATGTAATTGAATAAACTTAACTTTCCCACCTTGACGAGTACGCACACCGTGTACACCGCGCACATCGATATGGCTTTTCGATACATCTAAAATACGTTGTTTTTCTTCATCTGGCAGTTCTTTGTCCATTAAGTGATCTGCGCTATCTCGGGCTATATCCCAGCTGTTATAAAGTAGATAACCGGCAACGCCAACTGCAAAAATAGGGTCGGCGTACAACACACCATAATACGAGAGTAAAATAGCCAGTAGCACCGCAGCATTTAAAATCAAATCTCCTTTGTAATGTACTGAGTCGGCCTTTATTGCAATAGATTCGGTATGTTTAACTACTTTATTTTGTACAAATACAATCACTAACGTACAGGCAATGGCAAAAATACTTACCCATACACCTAACAATGAATGAGTGAGCTCTAAAGGATTAAACAAGCGCTCTATACTATGAAACGCTAATAAACAGCCAGAACCTGCAATAAATGCGGCCTGCCCTAACCCGGCAAGCGCTTCGGCTTTGCCGTGACCAAAACGGTGGTCGTCATCGGCGGGGCGCAGCGCATAACCTAATACTAAAAAACTCATAGCTGTGGCGGTAATATCCATGAGTGAATCGGTTAATGAGCCCAGCATTGACGCTGAACCCGAGGCAAGCCATGCCCAGGTTTTAGCTGCAATCATTAAGCTCACCATGACCATAGTGACTAAACTAGAGGTTTTTACCCAAAATTCGTAACTGCGATTATGCACGTATTTATCCGTTAATAAGTGTATTGAATAAAGTGAGTATATCAGTTTTTTACACGCTTTCTGTGTATACTGCAAATCGTTAAATTACTGACTATTTTATAAGGCTCGTTATGCTGGATATTGTTTTATACCAACCTGAAATCCCACCGAATACGGGTAATATTATTCGCTTATGTGCAAATACGGGCTATTCGCTACATTTAATTGAGCCACTTGGCTTTGCATGGGATGACAAACGAATAAAACGTGCCGGCCTTGATTATCATGAATTTAGCCATGTACAGCGCCATGCTTCGTTTGAAGCTTACCTAGAAGCATGCAAGCCTAAAAAAATATACGCTTGCACCACTAAAGGTAGCCGATTTCATCATCAGGCACAATACGAGGCCGGCGACTGTTTAGTATTTGGCCCTGAAACGCGCGGCCTTCCGGATGAGCTAATTCAATCGCTTCCAAACGAGCAACGGGTACGCATTCCGATGCAAGCCAATAGCCGCAGTATGAACTTATCTAACGCGGTTTCGGTGTTTGTGTATGAATCATGGCGCCAGCTTGGGTTTCCGGGCGCGAAGTAAGAAGTAAATAGTTTTAGGCGCAAGGTTTAGGTAAGTGATATAAACCAAGCGCCTAACTTGTAGGTGGGAGTTTACCTCGCGCAGGGTTTAAAGCTTAACCTGCGCGACATTAAGCCCGTCTGTGGTTTAACCCACACACCGAGCTTGGCTAATGTCTACCTAAAATCTGACACCTAAAGTCTAGTTTTATGAAAGCTGCCCTTTTATTCTGAGCGCTGCTCTCGGCCTAATAAAGCCATAGCCGCTTCTTTCATGTCTTTATTTTCGTATAGCACTTTATAGATTTGCTCGGTGATTGGCATTTCTACACCGCTGCGCTGCGCTAATAAGTACACTTCTTTGGTGTTTCTGAAGCCTTCGACCACTTGGCCTATAGACTCTATTGCAGCTTCTACGCTTTCGCCTTTGCCTAACGCTAAACCAAAACGACGATTACGCGATTGATTATCTGTACAGGTTAAAATTAAATCACCAAGGCCTGCCATCCCCATAAAGGTTTCGGGTTTTGCGCCCAAAGCACAGCCTAAGCGTGTTAGTTCAGCAAGGCCGCGAGTAATTAGTGCCGTGCGTGCATTAGCGCCAAAACCTACGCCATCGGAAATGCCTGCACCAATAGCAATAACGTTTTTAACCGCACCACCTAGCTGTATGCCAATAAAATCATCGTTGTTGTACACTCTAAATGAGCGACCGCAATGCAGTAAATCAGCTAACTGTTGTGCAAACTCTGTAGAGGTGGATGAAACCGAAATAGCAGTAGGTGATCCCATGGCCATTTCTTTAGCAAATGTTGGCCCCGAAAGCACCGCTAATGGAATTGCATCGCCAAGCTCTTGTACTGCAACTTCTTGTAATAAGCGTCCGGTATTTGGCTCTAACCCTTTAGTTGCCCACGCAACTTTTGCGCCTTGCTGTAAAACAGGTTTAATTTGCTTTAAGGTGTCGCCAAATGCATGACTAGGCACAACCACTAACACTATTTCATTACTTGCAGCAGCACGTTGTAAGTCGGCTTCAAGAGTTAAAGTGTCGGGAAAAGGAATATCAGGTAAGTAACGTTGATTTTTTCGCTCAGCTGCAAGCGTGGCAACGTCGTCGCTATTGCGCCCCCAAAGTGTCACTTGGTGACCATTTCGGGCTAAGCAAATAGCAAGGGCGGTGCCATAAGACCCCGCCCCTAATACAGTAACAGCTGAAGTTGCTGTACTCATAATTTATGCGTCTACTGATGCCTGCTCAGCTTGCGCTGTGCGTTGTTGCATGTATTGTGCAAATAATGCGTCAAAGTTAACTGGCGCAAGGTTAAGCTGTGGAAAAGTACCACGGTTAACAAGGTTAGAAACTGCTTCACGCGCATATGGAAACAATACGTTAGGGCAAAATGCACCAAGCATATGAGCAAGTTGTGTTTCTTCAACGTCAGCAATAGTAAAAATACCTGCTTGTTGAATTTCACATAAAAAGGCCGTTTCTTCGCCAATAGATGCAGTCACTGTTAGTGCTAAAACCACTTCAAATACACCTTCGTCTAACTTATTAGAGCGAGTGTCTAGGTCTAACTTAACTTCTGGTGTCCATTCTTTTTGAAAAATAGCTGGAGAATTTGGCGTTTCAAACGACACGTCTTTTGTGTAAATACGTTGAATAGTAAATTGTGCGCCAGTTTCTTGTTGTGCTGCTGCGTTTTGCGTTTCTTCGTTCATTGTAATCCTTAACCTGTTCGTTATTATAATTAGTTAAAATTTAAGCGTTTAGCTTTTTATCAAGCTGGCCTTGTGCTTCTATTGCCATCATGTCGTCGCAGCCACCTATATGCTCATCATTAATAAAGATTTGCGGTACCGTGCTTGCGCCGCCTGCTTTGGCGATCATTTCATCACGCAGTTCAGGCTGTACACCAATATCAAAGTTTGTGTATTGCACGCCTTTACTGTCTAAAAGTGCACGAGCACGTTGACAAAAAGGGCAATACGCTTTGGTGTATAAAACAACATTACTCATAATATATCCTCTATCGGACTACTAATATTTATTAGCGACCGGTTGTAGTTGGTAAGCTCGCAGATTGCCACGCGCCCATACCACCAGATAACACACTTACCTGCTCAAAACCCGCTTTATGCATAGCGGTTGCAGTTCCTGAAGCGGTCATGCCTGTAGTACATACCAATATAATGGGTTTGCTCTTATACTTTTCAAGGCTTGAAAAGTCAGATTTTTTCGCATTTTCAGGGCTTAAATGCTGAGCACCGGCAATATGCCCGGTGTTAAACTCTTTTTGCGCACGCATATCAATAACTTGACCGTCTTCACGGTTGATAAGCAGTGTTAACTGCTGCGGGTTTATTTGGCGCACTGCTGAGAGTTTACTTTTGATCCAACCACTAACAATAAGAAACACAATACCCACCCAAGCTGCACTTAAGATTGGGTGATTGGTGATAAATTCAATATATTGATCCATTCGACATCCACTAT
Source organism: Pseudoalteromonas sp. NZS127 (assembly GCF_015864805.1). Taxonomy (NCBI): domain Bacteria; kingdom Pseudomonadati; phylum Pseudomonadota; class Gammaproteobacteria; order Alteromonadales; family Pseudoalteromonadaceae; genus Pseudoalteromonas; species Pseudoalteromonas sp. NZS127. The sequence continues at coordinate 27,435 of NZ_JADYWN010000025.1, forward strand.
AAAATTACATCCTAAAACGTGATGTTTTAGCTATTTTTTCGTTCAATACCAATTGCATTAACTCTATAAGCAAGTATAACAAGAGGTAAGCTACTCACAAACAACATAAAATTTAAACAGGAGTACTCACTTCTGTAAAGATTTTAAACACAATATATACCTAATTTACCTTACTCGCATACACAGCGCTTTAATAAAGTTGGTATTATACCAATTGCATTAAATTAATGGGCTATTAAAGCGTCAATATAATGGGTCAATAACAAGTAAAAAATGATGATATATAGTTGTTCTATATGAGTTATTTTTAACGCAGTTAGTGAGCTATTTAATCCGCTAAAATGTGCATGTTTTTAATAAAATTGGTATTAGCTGCGCAAGTATACCCAAATCAGCTAAAAATGCGAGTTAAGGCAAAGCATAATACGCTTTTACGAGGTGCTTTTAGTAAGAACAAAGTAATAGCTTGCTGTTAATTTTTAGCAAGATATTAAAAAGTTTTAATATCTTGTTTTGATTGCTGATCCTAGCTATAAAACACGGTATGCTTAGCATCAGCATGTTAGCGGTAATGTTAGCGTGTTTTATCGCAACGTTAACCTTGAGGAGTGACTATGTCAGAACATAAAAAACCACTGGTATTAATGATTTTAGATGGCTGGGGATACCGCGAAGATGAGCAAAGTAATGCGATTCTTGCTGCAAATACCCCTGTATTAGACGAATTATGGGCCACCCGCCCGCGCACATTAATTTCAGCTTCGGGTTTTGATGTAGGCCTTCCTGATGGTCAAATGGGTAACTCTGAAGTTGGCCACGTTAATTTAGGCGCAGGACGCGTTGTTTATCAAGACTTTACTCGTATAACAAAAGCGATAAACGATGGCGAGTTTGACTCCACTCCTGCACTAGTCGATAACATAGATAAAGCCGTAAGTGCCGATAAAGCCGTGCACATTATGGGGTTATTAAGCCCAGGCGGCGTACACAGTCACGAAGATCACATTGTGGCAAGTATTGAACTTGCTGCAAAACGCGGCGCAAAAGAGGTGTACTTTCATGGCTTTTTAGATGGCCGCGACACACCTCCACGCAGTGCTAAAGCTTCTATTGAGCGCATTGAAGCGGTATTTGCAAAGCTACAATGTGGCCGCTTAGCATCGCTAATTGGCCGTTATTACGCAATGGACAGAGACAACCGCTGGAACCGCGTAGAAAAAGCCTATAACTTACTTACGTTAGCACAAGGCGACTTTAGCTACCCGACTGGCGTGAGCGCACTTGAAGCAGCTTATGAGCGCGACGAAAACGACGAGTTTGTAGCCGCAAGCACCATTACTCCTGCAGGCGCAGAGCCTGTACAAATTAACGATGGCGACACGGTTATATTTGCTAACTTTAGAGCCGATCGCGCCCGTGAAATTACACGTGCATTTGTTGAGCCTAACTTTGACGGTTTTGCCAAACAAAAGTCACCTGCCCTTAGCGCCTTTGTAATGATGACCGAATACGCTGCAGATATAGACGCCCCGGTTGCATTTGGCCCGACGCCACTGGTAAACGTACTTGGCGAATGGTTTGAAAAACACGGTAAAACTCAACTACGTATTTCTGAAACCGAAAAATACGCCCACGTTACGTTTTTCTTTAGTGGTGGCCGCGAAGACGAATTTAACGGTGAAACCCGCGAGCTTATCCCTTCACCACAAGTTGCAACCTACGATTTGCAGCCCGAAATGAACTCAGAAATGCTTACCGACAAACTCGTTGCGGCAATTAAAAGTGGTAAATACGACGCTATTATTTGTAACTACCCTAACGGCGATATGGTGGGTCACTCAGGTGTATTTGCAGCAGCAGTTAAAGCCTGCGAAGCAGTTGATCACTGTATTGGCCGCGTAGTAGCAGCACTTAACGAATATGGCGGTGAAGCGCTTATTACTGCCGACCATGGTAATGCTGAGCAAATGGCCAACCTTAAAACAGGCCAAGCCCATACTGCACATACTAGCGAGCCGGTGCCATTTATTTACGTTGGGCGCGATGCAACACCTTCTGAGGGTAAAGCTCTTAGCGATGTAGCGCCTACTATGCTGCACTTAATGGGCATGGAGCAGCCAACTGAAATGACAGGCAAACCTATCATGACGTTGAAATAATCTATGCATACACGTATTAATAGCGTTACTAAGCTAATTTTAATACTGACTTTTTTAGCGACTGCAACTGCAGTCGCTAATGAAGATCGTACCAAAAAAGATCTCAGCGAAGTACAAACGGCACTAAAGCAAAGCCAATCTGAATACAACGCGCAACGCAAAAAAATTGCCAACCTACAAAAAAATCTACAACAGCACGAACTCGACATAGCTAAAAACGCCAAAGCCTTAAATATGGCTGAGCAGTCGGTTAAAAAAACCGAACAACAGCAACAACTGCAACAACAAAAAGCCGATCAGCTTGAACAACAACATGCACAGTTTCAACACGCATTAGCTGCGCAACTTAAAAGTGCTTATATGGCCGGTGGCGACGATGATTATGCAAAAATGCTGCTCAACCAAGAAGACACGGCTAAATTTGAGCGCACCCTAAGCTATTATAATTATTTAAATAAAGCCCGTATTGAACAACTCGAAGAGCTAAAAGCGCTGCAGTTACAAATAGCGAAAAACCAGGCTGAACTGGCTAAAACAAAGCAAAAACTAGTAAACCTGCATGATGAACAAAAAAGACGCCAAACTGCATTAGTTAACGCCCAAAGTGAACGCCAAGCCAATTTAAAAAATTTACAGGCACAGCTAAATAACACTAAAAGCTCAATTAACTATTTAAAAGAAAACCAACAAACGCTGATCACAACTATTGAAGAGCTAGAGAAAGAAAAAAATAAAAAAGTTGAATTACTCGGCCTCAATAATAGCAAAGGCAAACTTAACTGGCCAAGCCGAGGTAAGTTAGAGCACACTTTTGGACAACGAAAACACGGTGGTATTGACTGGAAAGGCGTATTAATTGGCGCAAAAGAAGGCAGCAATATTAACAGTGTTCATAACGGCCAAGTGGTATTTGCCGATTGGTTAAAAGGCTACGGCTGGGTAATTGTAGTTGACCATGGTGAGGGCTTTATGAGCCTTTACGGCCATGCACAAACCTTATTGAAAGATGTTGGCGACATGGTAAGAGAAGGCGAAACTGTAGCGCTAGTTGGCCAAAGCGGCGGGCAAGCAAGTTCTGGTCTATACTTTGAAATGCGCCATAAAGGGCGTGCAGTAAATCCTGAAAAATGGTGCAAACGCATTTAGCAAATACCAATCTTATTTAAAACATACCATTGGTATAAATTAACCGCTGCGCCGCATTGGAGCAGCCGATGGACAAAAAAAGCACCGTAGCAAAATGGTTTAAAAATACAGGCTTTACGCTTAGCTTAAGCCTGTATTTACTTGCCCTATTTGTTTTTATTAGCTTTTCAGCTAATGTGTTTTCTAGTTCGATTAAAGAATTAAAAAACCAACAAATAACCGAAATCCTATTTAATATTCATACCTACTACGTTGAAGATCTTGCACTCCAAAACACCACACATACTAGCTATAACAACCAACAATTTGCGCATTTATATGCCCAGCTCGATCCCTATTCTAAATACCTTGATGAACACGAATTAAATACTTTATTTGATAACACTAATGGCCGCTATACCGGTTTAGGTATTGAGGTTAAACAAATAAATAACAGTGTAACCATTGTAAATGTAGTGAATAACTCACCTGCTAAAAGTGCTGGGGTTATGGCCGGTGACATTATCATTAGCGTTAATAATCAAACAACACAAAACAGCTCCGTAGAGCATGTTGCTCAACTAATAACAGCAAGCAAACTTAGTAATATTAGTTTAACCATAAAGCGTGATAACCAACCGCAACCACTTAATTTTAATGTGAGTCGCCGTAAAATAAAGCTTGAAAGCGTTACTAGTCAGCGCTTAGATTTAGGCAGCGGTTATTTAGCTATCAATAGTTTTTCTAACCACACTTTACATGAAGTGGCTTTGCAAATAGCAGCCATGCAAAATCACTTTGGGGACCCACTTAAAGGCCTAGTTATTGATTTACGTGACAACCCCGGCGGTACACTTAGAAGCGCTGTTGCGGTATCGGATCTGTTTTTACAAAACGGTACTATTGTTACAACCAAAGGGCGCTATAACGAGGCAAATAAAGCTTTTTATGCCAAACACGGAGACATTTTAAAAGGCGCTCCTATTGTAGTGCTTATTAATGAAAACTCGGCATCAGCAGCCGAAATTTTAGCGGCTGCATTAAAAGATAATAACCGCGCCAAGGTTGTTGGCAGCCAATCTTTTGGTAAAGGCTCAGTGCAATCGCTTATTCCACTTGGTGATGGCAGCACTGCATTAAAACTCACTACAGCTAAGTACTTTACCCCTTTGGGGAAATCAATCGAGGGTGTTGGTATTACGCCCGACGTGGCGATTAATCAAACACCCCTTTCACAAAGTGATAAAGCCGTTATAATCAAAAACCAGCAAGCTAAAGGTAAACAAACTCAACTAGCCAGCAAGGCAGCTGATTTACAATTAGTAAAAGCTAAACAGTTACTTAACCTGCAATAACTTAGCCTTACTGAGGTTAAGTTAATAAGCTCTCAAAATAATAAAAACTATAAATTAAAAAGCGATAAAGATGAAAGTAATTATAGGGCTGATATTGATGCTTGGTTTTGTGTCACTCAATGCTAAAGCCAAGCAAATAGCGATAGTAATAGACGACATAGGCTATCACCAGAGAGATTTAGAACTGTTAACTTTGCCCGGCCAAGTGTCGTATTCAATTTTGCCTCATACGCCTTATGCACAAGCTTTTGCCACTTTAGCCAGTAAAACAAATAAAGAGTTATTACTGCATATTCCCATGCAAGCGCTTAACGGCAAGGAGCTTGGCCCAGGCGCACTTACTTTAAATATGAATAAAGAGCAGATACAGCAAATACTTGGCACTGCTTTGGCCAGTTTACCGCAAGTTAAAGGGGTTAATAATCACATGGGTTCGGCGCTCACCCAGCAAAGCCAAGCTATGCGGTGGATAATGGAAGTGCTTAAAAAGCGACATTTATATTTTTTAGATAGCCGCACCACTGAATTAAGCCAGGCACAAAATGCCGCTAACTTTTTAGGTGTTGAAAATATTGGCCGTCATATTTTTTTAGATAACATAACCACACCAGAACAGTTGCAACTGCGCCTAGATGAGCTAAAACAACATGCTATTGAGCATAAGTTTACCATTGCAATTGCCCACCCCTACCCTGAAACAATCGCATTTTTACGCCACGTTTTACCACAGCTCAGCAAACAAGGTTTTGAATTAGTACCCGTATCTAAGCTGGTAGAGCGTAAATATATACAACTGGCAGAGAAGTACTAAAGAGTAAATTGCAGCGGTTAGTAAAAGCCAGCTCTTTAATAAGCGCGGCATAAAGCCCTGCCTACGCACAACTTAAACACTGACCGTGGCTAATTTCGACCTAGTCCTAATGTAGCTAATCCCAGGATATATCCACATTATGTCAAACTATGGTTTCAGCTAAAAAAAGTACATACTTAACAATGAATTAGAATGAAATTCACTTGTTCATCGCAGCTTTTACATATACGTCGAAGCGGTTTTTTTTCGTTTTAATTTGCATGCTTGGGGTTTTGTCGTTTAAAAACGGGGCATAGTCGGGGCGCTTTACTACCACGCGTTTACTGGCAAGTGGGTAGGCAAATTCGAGTAAATCGTCGGCGTCGGTGTCGGCGCCTACTAAGTCTTGAAATACGCGCATTTCTTTTTTAACTAAGGCTGATTTTTCGCGATGCGGAAACATAGGATCTAAGTAAACTACATCTGGCATGCTTTCGCATTGAGCAAGTAAGGTATGGCTTGAGCCAAATATGAGGCTCATGTTTTGCTGCATCCACGGACCAATTTCAATGTCGTTGTATGCGCGCTGTAGGCCATCGTATAAAAGTGCTGCAACTACGGGGTGGCGTTCGTGCAATATAACTTTACAACCAAGCGACGCTAATACAAAACCATCACGCCCTAGCCCTGCTGTAGCGTCGAGGACTATAGGAGTCGCTCCTTTATTTAAGCCTACTGCTTTAGCAATTGCTTGGCCTTTACCGCCGCCAAACTTTCGTCTGTGCGCTGCAGCGCCCGTAACAAAGTCAACGCTTATTGCGCCTAGTTTAGGCTCATCGGTTTTATATAAGCTCAGGCCTGTATCGTCGTAATGCAGGCTAAAACCACTGCTTTGATCTGCCCAATGGGCTAAGCCAAAACGTGTTTCTAACTCATTTAAATAAGGACGGCATTCTTTAAAGGCACACTTAATAACCACTCTACACTCCGACGATAAAATACTTTTTCAGTATATCAAGCGCCTTAGTTTAAAGCATTAAATTAGCAATGAAAGGAAAACAATAGTCTTGAATTTGAGAGTAATTAAAGTTCAGATACTGTAAAAAATAAAGCGGTCAGTTTCATAATGAAAACTGACCGCTATATATTGGTGAGTAACTCAAAGTATATAGAGTTAACTTTATACTTTAGGCAGCAATACCGCTGTGGCGAAGAAGTGCGTCAACATTTGGCTCGCGGCCACGGAAGTTTTTAAATAATTCCATTGGCTCTTCGCTGCCGCCTTTTTCTAGGATGTGCTGCATAAATGCTCGCCCTGTTTCTGGGTTAAAAATGCCCTCTTCTTCAAATTTAGAATAAGCATCGGCAGAGAGTACTTCTGCCCATTTATACGAGTAATAACCTGCGCTATAACCACCGGCAAAAATATGGCTAAAGCCATGCTGAAAGCGGTTAAATTCTGGCGCTTTAATCACCGAGGTGCGGCTACGTACGTCGTTAAGCACAGCTTGAATATTACATGGCTCACCGGCTACGTAGTCGTTATGTATTTTAAAGTCGAATAACGAAAACTCTAACTGACGCAGCATTTGCATGCCCGAGTTATAGTTTTTAGCCGCTAGTAACTTATCTAGTAGCTCTTTTGGTAGTGGCTCGCCGGTTTCGTAATGCCCTGAAATAAAGCTAAGTGCTTGCTCTTCGTAGCACCAGTTTTCTAAAAACTGACTTGGTAGCTCTACCGCATCCCATGCAACGCCGTTAATACCTGCAACAGGCGCTGCATCTACCTGAGTTAGCATATGATGAATACCATGGCCAAATTCATGGAATAATGTAGTTACTTCGTTATGAGTAAACAAGGCCGGTTTATCGCCTATTGCCTTGTTAAAGTTACAAACTAAATACGCCACTGGTGTTTGCAATTCGCCGCTAGCGCGTACTTTGCGCCCCATACAGTCGTCCATCCATGCGCCACCACGTTTATGATCGCGAGCATATAAGTCGAGATAAAAACGGCCACGTAACGTATTACTGCTGTCGTATATTTCAAAAAAGCGTACATCTTTGTGGTAGCTGTCAAAATCACTGACTTCTTTTACGCTAATGCCAAATAAACGGTTAACTGTTTCAAACAAACCACTTAATACTTTATTAGCTGGAAAATACGGGCGGAGTACTTCGTCTGAAATGGCGTATTTGTCTTGCTTAAGCTTTTCGCCGTAATAACCAAAATCCCACGCTGCTAGTTCGGTAATACCGTGTTTTTGCTCTGCATAGGCTTGTAGCTCTGCAAGTTCTTGCTCTGCTTGTGGTTTTGATTTAGCCGCTAGGTCTTCTAAAAATGAGAATACTTGTGCAGGCGTCTCAGCCATTTTAGTGGCAAGTGACTTTTCAGCGTAGCTATTAAAGCCAAGCAGCTGTGCTAGTTCATGACGTAGCGCTAGCTCTTCGCTCATAATTGCTGAGTTATCAAATTCACCCGCATTAGGGCCTTGATCAGACGCACGTGTAGAAAACGCTGTGTATGTTTCTTCGCGTAATTCGCGATTATCGGCGTAGGTCATAATAGGTAAGTACGATGGAAAATCGAGCGTAAATACCCAGCCGTCTAATTCTTTACTTTTTGCGGTATCGGCAGCTAAAGCCAACGCCGACTCTGGTAAACCAGCCAGTTCACTTTCATCGGTAATGTGTTTATGCCAAGCCAATGTGGCATCCATAACATTGTTGCCAAATTTAGAGGCAAGCTCTGATAAACGCGCGCTAATTTCGCCATAACGTTTTTGCTGCGCGGGCTCTAGTGCAATACCCGATAATTTAAAATCGCGTAGTGCATTCGTAATCGACTTTTGCTGAGCAGTAGTGAGAATTTTAAATTCATCACTGTTATATAACGCGTTGTAAGCTGCAAACAAGCCTTGATGCTGTCCTACAAAAGTTGAGTACTCAGAAATAAGTGGCAAACATTGCTCGTATTGCTCACGTAGTTCGTCGTTATTCATTACCGAATTTAAATGCGATACCGGCGAAAACATCCGTGATAATTTATCATCAGCTTCTTCTAGTGGCAGTACTAAATCGTTCCAAGTGTATGATTTTTTAGCAAGCACATCTTCAATGGCTTGGCGGCACTGCTCAATCCCGTGCTTTAGTGCTGGCACTACGTGCTCTGGCTTTATTTTTGAAAATGGCGGTAGGCCTTCAAGCCCAATTAATGGGTTAGTGTTTGCATTGGTCATATTTTTCTCAAATTTGTGCATTATAAGCATTAAAGTTGGGGCAAAGTGACTAAATACAAGAGCATTTAAGCTTATGCTGATCGCAATAAGATCTTTTTCGTTTATACAGGGTGTATGGTAATTTTACCTATGCTGATTAAGTGATTTGCCTTGAGCATATGCTATCATCGGCACAATACAGTTAAATAAACTTTGAGGATTAAACATGGCTCAGCATTTTGATTATATTGCAATTGGCGGTGGTAGCGGCGGTATTGCGTCGGCGAACCGTGCGGCAATGCGTGGCGCTAAAGTAGCACTTATTGAAGCAAAACATATGGGTGGCACATGTGTAAACGTAGGGTGTGTGCCTAAAAAAGTAATGTGGCATGGTGCTCAAGTTGCTGAAGCAATTAATTTATATGCGCCTGATTACGGCTTTAATGTTGAAGTAAAAGGTTTTGATTGGGGCAAATTAGTAGAAAGCCGCGAAGCCTACATTGGCCGAATCCATAAAGGTTACGATAATGGCCTTGCAAACAACGGCGTTACCGTAATTAAAGGTTTTGCTAAATTTGTAGATAATAAAACAGTTGAAGTAGATGGTGAGTATTATACTGCTGATCATATTTTAATTGCTGTTGGCGGTCGTCCAAGCATTCCAAACATTGAAGGTGCTGAGCACGGCATTGACTCTAATGGCTTTTTTGAGCTTAAAGAGCAACCTAAACGCGTTGCTGTTATTGGCGCAGGTTACATTGCTGTAGAGCTTGCAGGCGTACTACATAGCTTGGGCACTGACACGCATTTATTTGTGCGTAAACACGCACCACTGCGTAACTTTGACCCATATATAATCGATACGCTAGTTGAAGTAATGGCAAAAGAAGGCCCTACGCTGCATACCGAATCTGTACCACATAAATTGGTTAAAGAAGACGACGGCTCAGTAACCTTGCATTTAGATAATGGTAAAAGCCATAACGTAGACCAAGTAATTTGGGCTATTGGCCGCGAGCCAACCACAAATGCAATTAATATTGCTGCAGCAGGCGTAGAAGTTAACAGCAAAGGTTTTGTTAAAGTAGACGAGTACCAAAATACCACAGCTGAAAACGTATACGCTGTGGGCGACATTATCGAAAACGGCATTGAGCTTACCCCAGTAGCAGTTAAAGCTGGGCGTACTTTATCTGAGCGCTTATTTAATAAAGAACTGCCAGATGATTTAAAAATGGATTACAGCTTAGTTCCTACAGTAGTATTTAGTCACCCACCCATTGGTACTATTGGCTTAACAGAGCAAGAAGCTATATCGCAATACGGTGCAGAAAACGTAAAAGTATACCAATCAGCTTTTGCCGCTATGTATACCGCGGTTACGCAACATCGCCAGCCTTGTAAAATGAAGCTAGTGTGCGCAGGTCCAGATGAAAAAGTGGTCGGCTTGCATGGTATAGGTTTTGCTGTAGACGAAATGATTCAAGGTTTTGCTGTCGCCATGAAAATGGGCGCAACTAAAGCTGACTTTGATGCTGTGGTTGCTATACACCCGACTGGCTCAGAAGAGTTTGTTACTATGTAAATTTTTCTCTGGAAAAGTGAAACTTTACATTTGCTAACTCTGGAAAACGAACTAAGCTGACCAATTAACGTACAATTATTGGTCAGCTTTTTATGCTCACAATAGTTCAATCAGATGATTTTAAAACTGAGATCCAAACTCCTTTTTGCAAAACAAAATCAAGCATTCAGCTAAAAGGCTTTCCTACCTTTTATGAAGATGGTGAATACGTCATGCCAATAAACCTTTGGATGAATCACCTCGTTAACGTTAAGCGCGCGAAAAACATTAATTCAAACGTTCGTGCCATAAGTCGATATTGGCGCTTTTTAAAAAGCCATGAACTCTCTTGGAAAGACTTTCCAACTATCAAATCAAATAAGCCCACATATATTTTCCGAAACCAAGATCTTTTGGCCTCAGTGAAAGCCGGTGAGCTTAATAGTTCAACAGCAGCTGTATATATGAACCATATAATTAAATTCTACGAGTGGGCATATTACGAGAGGTTAATTAACTTCTCTAAGGAAAATAAACCATTTGAAGTAGAGTTTGTTAGCATCAAAACGACTGGGATGCTTGCGCATATCAATCGTAATTATGTTGTTAGAAGTTCAGACTTGAGGATCCGAGTGCCAAAGCGAACACCAGAACAAAGCTTGAATCCTCTTACAGAAGATGAAGTAAAATTATATTCGCGAGCACTCAAAGAACAGTCAATTGAGTTCCAAATACATCAACTATTACAACTCATGTGCGGCCTTCGTATAGAAGAAGCCTGTACCTTCCCTGCTAAACTAGTGAAAAGATGTGACCCGAATAAATATCATATTCAAGTTAGCATAGGACCTCATAACGGTGTACTCACTAAATTTGGCTCAGTCAGAACCATTGAAATTCCAACACTATTAATGAACAGGATGTATCGCTACTTGATTAGTGAACGTCGCCTAAAAAGAGAAGCAAAAGCCGATGAGCCTATTGCTGAATTACTCATCACCAATCGAGGTAAACCATATACTACCAATGCAATACAGCGTCACTTTAGTTTAACTCGTAATTACATACGCAATGAGCTAAATACCCACTTTCAGCATAGAACTCATGATTTACGTGCAACTTACGGTACATTTCGCCTTGCGTCCCTTTTAGACGAAAAAGTTGGCTTGTCACCATTCGATGCTATGTCATTAATCATGGGGTGGATGGGACATAAAGATGAGAAAACAACTTGGCGATACCTGAACTTTATAAACCGAAGCAAGGCATCGATACGTGCAGTTTGCTTTTTAGATCAAGTTATGGAGTCAGTTATCAATGAGCATGAGGATCTCTCGTGATTAACAAATCAAATTTAAATATCGACCTTAAACTTAAATTAAATATTTATGGTGATCAATTTGTATACCCTGACTTTCAAAGATTTAAATACAAAGGAGTGCCTAAACTTTTTGAAATGCGCCGGGGTACTTTACTTAGCCGAGATAACCAAGTTATTAAGTGGTATCAAGCATTCAAAACTAATACAGAGTATACTGACACAACAATGAATACCCTTTTTAGAACATTTACACGGTATGTGAATATTTGTGACAGTATTCCCGTAAATCCAGATTCAAAAGAGGGTATCAATGCATTTGAAACAGCTCTAGTTCACAGCGTTAGAATTGGCAGCAAAAGTTCAAACACAGCAAAAGGTGAGTTAAGTAGTATAAGAACAATAATGAAGATGCTAGATCACCCTGTTGATGAGTGGTTTTCTAAATTCAAACTATTTCGCAGCCAAATAAATCCAACTCAAGCATACTCAGAATCTGAATTGAAAAAGTTAATTAAAATACTAAAAGAACTATATTTTCAGCTTTCCAAGCAAATTCAAACCTCACCTAAAGAATACATTCAAGCAAGGAGAAGCGACCAATACGCGAGCTTTTCTTTTAATAAAATCGAAGTGCCTGTAAGTGGTGCTATTACCAAGTGTTACTGTGCTGCATATTTCTTACTTGCCTATTACACATGGGCAAACGCTAGTACGATAAGAGATATGGATATTCCCAAAGCTTCACAAAAGAAGGGACAGCAAGGTAAATGGTTTGTGCAAACAGCGTTAAAGAAGAGAGCTAATAAATTTGTTACCATCGAGCTCGGCGATAACCATAGCACAGACATTCCAAAGCATGCGCTAAACTTTATTAATGACCTGATCACCCTTACACACGTTTTGTTTCCAGATGCCAATAGACTACTTCATCAATGTCTTAACGGGATAAATAAGCCCTTGTGCCCAACGCATATTCGTTCCAATATGAATTGGCTAATTAATATATTCGATTTGACTGATGACAATGGTCAACAACTTAGGCCTGAAGCTAAACGCTTTAGAGCTACAGGTGCATCTAATTACTTAGCGCTCACAGGAAACTCACTCGAAACATCCATGTTGCTCAATAATACACCTGATGTAGTTCGAAAGCACTATAGCAGAGGTAACGAGTCAGAAAATAACGCCCAACTTCAAGCCACAGCTAACACCTTAGAAAATGCAATTAAATGTGGTGATATTAGTAGAGCACGAGAACAAACTCTTGAGCAAATGAATCTAGAAATACTACCCTATGATGAATTCGTAAACCGTTATGCTAAATCTGGAAATGGTCAAAAAACGCCCTTAGGTACAGGATGTAAAGACCCTTTTGACAACCTTGGTGATCGTTTTCGTCGTAAGGCCTCTATCGATAGCGTAGATATGAGTCACCTTGCTTGTGCAGACTTATTGAATTGCTTTTCCTGCCCAAATCAAGTGCTGGTTGAAGAAGTTGATGATATTTGGTGTTTATTGAGTTTTTATGAAGCGTTAGAGGATGCCAAAGAAGATCACCTCAACATGTCACACTTTAAAAACAATTTTGATCGAGTACTAAGAAAAATAAAGCAAGTGCTTTTTAGTATCGACTTAAAAGTGCGTAGGCAAGCTGAGCGGAAGCTACATACCATTGGCCGTCACCCTTTTTGGCCCGATACGCTTAATTTGGTTTTATAAGGAGATGCTATGAAACCGTTACTTGCTGCACCAGAACAAGTTATAAAAGAGAATACTGTTTTTGTTGAACAGGCAATACAGTATTTTGAAAATAAGGATTGGGACAATTTAAACAAAATCCCAGTAATGATTGACCAAAATGGTAAAACCATAAGTTACTTTGGCGATAACACATGGGATTTAACACACTATGTAGATGCAAAAATTGTTTCTAAAAAACGCGCTTCATTTACACATTTAACAACCACTTCGCTATTACAAGAACAAAAGTTACTCGCATTCCTTGGTTTATTTGCTGTCGGCACCTTAAGGCAAGGGGCAATGATAAAAACCACAACATTTTTAGAGAGAAATATCAATTTAACCCAAGTATATAAATACATAGAATCCATCAAAGCAGATTCGATTTGTGTCCTTAACCATCCCATACAGTTTTCTAGGTTTTGCGAATATTTAAAGTCACTTAAAATGAGTGGGCCATATACTTCAAAACTTATTTTCGCATTAAACTGGATCGAAGCGGTTAAGGACCAAACCCCCATAAAACTATCATTACCTTTGACGACATCAATTACAGAATTAGGCCGTCAATTAGGTTGCCCAACCAAACTAGAAAGTGAGCAGTATTACGCTATACCATCACGCTTGATGCAACTCATATACACAAAGGCTATCGAGTATATAGATACTTACTATCCTATTCGAGATACATTATTAGATATCCATACCGAGCAGCAAGAAAACTATGAAATTGGCAAAGCGGCTGTAGATAACAAGATAAAATCAGGTCAATGGAACTGGTTAACATCTGATTCCCCTCACTACAAAGCTGAGATAACTAAGGCTAAACCCCAAACTTCTACCAATATACTTAAAAGCTATATTTCCAACGCCGATTCAGAAAAGTTAATTCCTAGTGATGTTCAAAGATTCAATTGGTTATACTCCCACATTCTTACTTGCTGTTTTATAATTTGTGGAGCCTTCTCAGGTATGAGAAGAAGCGAGATTTATAGCTTACACCCTGATAGTTTCAAGAAGTTAAAACTAAAAGACCAAGTGTTTTATTCACTACAGTCCTATCATAGTAAAATGACCCCCGCAGTGCCGGAAAAAGCAGAATGGTTGACATCTCCAATAACTGGAAAAGCAATAGAACTAGCATCTTTACTGACGCAAAATATGAGAACTCAGCTCATGCTCTCTGATGATAGAGTTGAAAATGAGAGAGCATCAAGTATTTGGTTAGTTCAAATGATCAAGAGCAGAAAACCAAACATACTTACAGGCCCACCTTTTGCTTTGCATCATAAGCGCTTAGTTGAAGAAGCTGGTGCTATTGTAAATGAGCAAGATTATGATGAGTTTAAACTTCTAAATCCAAACCTAAACATACACGCTTACAAGCAAAAGATAGTTATAGGTAAGCCTTGGGCTTTTACAACCCATCAACTCAGACGAACTTTTGCGGTGTTTGGCAAGCGTTATAATTTACTGTCTGATGTCGCAATTAAGCAGCAATACAAACACCTTTATTTACCAATGGCACAGTGGTACTCCGAAGGCGGTGTCGCAGCCAAAATAAAACATGTAAAAGTAGACTCAGAACTAAATAACTTACTTCAAGAAGTCGATAGAGAAGTCACTACACAACTGCTGCATCAGTGGTATAACTCAGATGACAAGCTATATGGTAAGAAAGGTATAGATGTTGTTAAAGATAGAGAAAATACCGCCGTTAAATACTCATCTTGGGATGCTCTATATGCTCAAGTATCTGCTGGTAGAATATCTATTGCTGGTACACTTCACTCATACTGCATGGCTGGTTATGAGTGCAGAATGGAAAAAGTCGTATCACCAACCAACTGTTTTAACTGCGAGAACGTTGTTATAGACGAAAAAAAAGCACAAGCCTGGCAAAAACGACATCAATGGATTGTTGAGACTATAACTGAAATGGAGCAGCATACTAAACTATCTCAATCGCAGCTAAGCCATTTTATTACGCAATTACGTGCAGCTGAAAAGGTTATGGACTACTTTGAAATAAGCTACACTCCATATAAACCCGAAATTGAGATTAGACAGCTTTGAGTAAGTCAGAGAATACAAGGTTAGAGCTTCTAAGCGCAATTGACAGGATACTTTCTGGCGATACAGTACGTATTGATGCCAAACGAGGTTTAAGTGCCATTGCTGTCGAGGAAGAAGCTAATCTTGGTAATGGCTCAGCCTACTATTACACAGATGTCATTGAAAGAATCAAACTACTAAAATCAAAAGCCATTACAAAAAAGCAAGCACAACAAAGCTCTGATGTAACTAAGTTACGTGAAAAGCTTGCCAACGAAAAGCGGTTAAAGGAAAAATATCGAGCGGAAATAGCTGGCTTAAAAGAGCAAATGGCACAAATGGCTTCTACTCACAATGCGCTAGCGCTTTCAAATCACCAGCACTTAAAAAAGATTAATGACCTCGAATCTGAGTTATTTCTGCTTAAGGGAAGTAACTAGCAGAATGTACCAATTTATAGCATGTATTAGTTTAGACTTGAACTTACAGCTATATATTTTTATATCATAAGCTTAAATTTCATAATGAGAAAACGACAAAAGTACTGACGCTTAGGTGAGAATAAAAAGCCCTCTTCAATATTATGTACAACTAAAGCCTTCCTTTTCTCGAAAAAGAGCCAACTTTCATTAGTAAAGCGGCTTAAAGACCAGCTAATACAAAAATATTTTATAAAAAACAAATGCGACACCCATTTTAGTTATTACCTACTAAGCCTTACCTTCTAATTTAATTAGTGTCAAAAATACAAATTGAAAATTGACACTGTAAAAGCTCACAGTGCCAATTTACCTTTAAGCTTAGAAATCGTTCTTCGGTTTTACATCTAGTAGCTGACCATTTTTAGCTATTTTGAAATAAACGTGATCACTACCGTTATTATTTGATGCTTGAACAACATAATAGTCACCGTTCTTGCTTATGACTGAAAACGCTTCTGAAGAAATATCTTGCCAAGAATCATTTAATTTTCCAACTTCAAAACCATAGTCTTTAAAGGTCAATTTTTTTATTGATTTAGCTGCGATACTAATCGCTTGTTGATCATTAATGTAGCCATGGGCATGATCACTATGTGCTAAAACACCAGTACTCATTAACGTAATACAAACTAAGACGATTGAAATTAATTTATTCATTGTTTTCTCCGGTTAAATTTTAAGTTTACTTTTTTAAGCCAATCACTTTAAATTGACCTTTTACTAAAAGTTGTATAGCCACGGGGCTGTCTGAGTTGTTTTTCCAATACCAGCCATGCGAGCCCGCAAATGGGGCGGTAAAGCTGCCCTTCATTTCGTTTAAATTGGCAATTGCATAGCTTTCGAAGTAACCGGTTGTGTCACCTACAGGCTCTCCGTGTAAATCAAAATATAAAGAATCGCCATCGGTCATCCATTCGTAGGTCATTTTTTCATATTGTTGCATCTCAAATTTATATTCAATTCCGCGATTTGCCGGGATGGTAACTTCAATTGTTTGAAACTCATCACTGCCCATTTGCAGTGAATCTGGTGCTTTAACTGATTTTTGCTCTGATGCTTGGGCTATTTTGGTAACGCCTAATTGCTTACCTATTCCGGTTGGATCAATGTTATATTCTGCGGGCAGAATAAATAACACAAGGGCGATTATCGCGACGAATAAAGCGGTGATACTGGCTTTTATAAGTGTTTTTGAACTAACTGTATGTTGCATATACTTCTCTTAATTAATTGATTATATAACCGGTTAATTGAAAGCCGACCAGCATTAAACCGGCACTTATCAATGCTCCGTTGGTAAATGTTGAAAAACGTTGAAATGACGGTAGTTTACGCCACGCATTAATAGCAATTAATATAACCGCGAGCGCTAAAAATTGACCAAGCTCCACGCCAATATTAAAGGCAATCAGATTTGTCAGTAATCCATCTTCGGGTAATTGAAACTCTTGCAGCTTGGTTGCTAGTCCAAAACCATGAAATAGACCAAAAATTAATACCGCCCATTGCGTATTCGGCTGATAGTTAAAGCAGCGTTTAAAGCCACCTAAATTATCAAAGCCTTTATAAATCACCGAAAAACCGATAATCGCATCGATCACGTAAGCATTTATTTGAATGTCGCTCAGTACCCCCAATAACAGGGTGGTACTGTGTCCGATGGTAAACATAGTGACATACAGCAATACATCTTTACTGCGATATAAAAAGAAGATCACACCGATTAAAAACAATATATGGTCGTAACCAGTGATCATGTGTTTTGCCCCAATATAAATAAATGGTACAAACTGCACACCTTGGTTTTGCTCTAAAAAAGCGCGAGTACTGTCATCAACTCCATGTGCCATTGTCCCAAAGCTCAGAAAAGCCAAAACAAGCACCGTAATCATTATGCTAACGTTTATTATTTTAGTTGGCATCATGTTGCTCCAACGTTTCACTTTCAGTCAAAATAGACTCCTTTTCAT
This sequence comes from Pseudoalteromonas sp. NZS127, assembly GCF_015864805.1. NCBI lineage: Bacteria > Pseudomonadati > Pseudomonadota > Gammaproteobacteria > Alteromonadales > Pseudoalteromonadaceae > Pseudoalteromonas > Pseudoalteromonas sp. NZS127. The sequence continues at coordinate 45,214 of NZ_JADYWN010000025.1, forward strand.
TATGTAAAATTCGATACAGTGCGGGGATCACTAATAACGTTAGTAAGGTCGCTGAAATAATACCGCCAATCACCACAGTTGCTAAAGGTCGCTGCACTTCTGAACCAATCCCTGTATTAAGCGCCATAGGAATAAACCCTAATGATGCAACCAATGCAGTGGTTATAACAGGACGGAGACGTGTTAACGCTCCTTCTGTTATCGCTTGATTAATCCCTATTCCTGAGCTGCGTAATTCGCGAATGAACGATACCATCACCAAGCCGTTTAATATTGCAATGCCAGATAAAGCAATAAAACCGACCGCTGCAGATATTGAAAATGGTATATCACGTAACAGCAGTGCTGCGATTCCGCCCGTAAGCGCTAAAGGCACACCGGTAAAAATAATAGCGGCATCTTTGAGTGAATTTAACGCTAAAATAAGCAAGCCTATAATCATTAATAGTGTCACGGGTACTACAATAGTTAAACGCTCAGAGGCTGATTGTAGCTTTTGGTAGGTACCACCGTATTCAACCCAGTAGCCAGTAGGAATATCTACCTTACTTTTAACCACTTTCTGAATCTCAGCTACAAAACTTCCTAAGTCTCGCCCCCTCACATTGGTGGTTACTACAATACGACGTTTGGCATTCTCACGATTTATTTGATTTGCACCATTAGTTAGCTTGATGGTAGCTAATTCTTGCAATGGGATAGAGCTTCCACTAGGTAGGCTAATAGGTAAATAACCCAACTTTTCAACATTATTTCTCTGTGTCTCGTCTAAGCGAACAACAATATCAGAGCGAATATCGCCTTGATAATATTTACCTGCGATAGTTCCTCCTAATGCGGTAGCTAACTGTGACTGAATTTGTGCTTTGCTTATACCGAACTGGGTTAGTTTTTCAATATTGGGCATAATTTCAAGCATTGGCAACCCCGTTGTCTGCTCAACCATTAAATCAGCTACTCCATCAACATTTGCAATCGCAGATTCAATTTCTTTTCCTAACGTAGCGAGTGTTTCAAAGTCATCACCAAATACTTTAATCGCTAACTCTGCACGAACGCCGGCCAGCAATTCATTAAAACGCATTTGAATTGGCTGTAAGAACTCATATCTGTTACCTGGAATAGACTCGACTAGCGCAGCTAACTCTTCTACTATTTGAGCTTTGGGTTTATTAGGGTTTGGCCACTGGTCTCGTGGTTTTAGAATAATAAAATTATCAGCTACGCTAGGTGGTACTGCATCTGTTGCTACATCCGCGGTGCCAATTTTTGAAAATACGCGCTCTACTTCAGGCATCTGCGTAATTTTTTCTTCCAAGACTTTTTGTAGCTCAATCGCTTGACTTAAGGAAGTACCTGGAATACGAAGCGCGTGCATGGCGATATCACCTTCATCAAGGTTCGGTGCAAATTCGCTCCCTAAGCGTGTTGCTTGATAACCAAAAAATGTCACAAGCAAACAAGCTATTAGTACCACAGCCCAGCGGCCTTTTAATGCTAATGCGAGTACTGGTTGATAAACACGGCTCAACCCCAGCATAATACGATTAGGTTTTTCTTTAATTGGCTTTTTAAATAATAAGGCTACCATTGCAGGCACAAATGTGATTGAAAGCGCCATTGAACAAAGCAAAGCGATCACAACAGTTAATGCCATTGGATGGAACATTTTTCCTTCAACGCCTTCAAGCGCGAAGATAGGTAAATAAACAACAGTGATGATAAATACACCGAATAAAGCGGGTCGAATAACTTCTCGTGTTGCCGTAAAAACAATGTTTAAACGTGCTTTTAAAGAAAGAGGCGTATCACCTCTCATACTTAAGCGACGTAAGCAGTTTTCGACGATAATTATCGTACCATCAACCAATAGACCAAAATCTAATGCCCCTAAACTCATCAAGTTTGCACTGACTCGCGTGTGTACCATGCCTGTTATTGTCATTAACATTGCAAAAGGGATAACCAAGGCCGTTAAAAATGCAGCTCTAAAATTACCCAGTAGTACAAATAGTACAACAATTACTAAAATGGCCCCTTCGAGGAGGTTAGTTTGAACAGTTGACAGTGTTTTATCTACAAGTTTAGTACGATCATACACCGCTTGTGCGACAATGCCTTCAGGTAAACTGGCATTAATTTCTTTTAACTTTTCACCAACTCCTTGTGCTACTGTGCGACTGTTTTCACCTATTAACATGAACACTGTACTCATCACCACTTCGCGGCCATTTTGAGTAGCAGCCCCAGTACGTAATCCTTTACCATCACTTATAGTGGCAACATCTTTAATAAACACTGCGCTACCGCTTATAGTTTTGATAGGTAAATTTGTGATTTCAGTTAAATCTGCAACCTGACCTGGAACGCGAATTAGCCATTGCGCACCGCTTTTTTCAATAAACCCAGTGCCTTGGTTCTGGTTATTTTGACCAATAGCATCAACAACATCTGCTGATGTTAGATTATAAGCTAGTAGTTTTTCCGGTTTAAATGCAATGAGAATCTCTCGTTCGTAACCACCAATAGGATTTACTTCAACAACTCCTGGCACCCGCATTAATTGTGGGCGAATTGTCCAGTCATGTACTGTACGTAAATCAATAGGGGTTACCTCACTACCGTCTGGATTCTTAGCACCAGGAACAGCATCAACCGTAAACATAAAAATCTCACCTAACCCTGTAGCAATAGGGCCAAGCTCAGGTAAAAGGTTTATCGGCAACTCGGAACGTGCACTAGACAGCCGCTCATTAACCAACTGGCGAGCAAAGTAAACATCGGTATCATCAGAAAAAATAGCAATAACTTGCGATAAACCATAACGAGACACTGAACGAGTGTTTACAAGCCCTGGTAGCCCAGCTAGTGCGTTTTCGAGGGGAAAAGTAACACGTTGTTCAACTTCTAACGGCGTGAAGCCAGGCGCTTCCGTGTTGATCATAACCTGAACATTAGTTATATCAGGTACTGCATCAATAGGCAGTTTAGTAAAATTCCATAAGCCTAATCCCGCAATGGCTAATACCATGACAAGAACGAGGATATTTCGCTTTATAGCAAAGCGTAAAATCGATTCTAACATTACGCTCTCCTAGTGGTCGTGGGACGCGCCAGATTTTTCAATATCGGCTTTGATGATGTAGCTATTTTCAGTAACATACTCAGTACCAACAGGCAGTCCACCTAGTACCTCTACCCATGTTGCATTTGAGCGACCTAGCTCAAGCATTCGAACTTCATATTCATCGCCTACTTTTGCATACACGACCGTAAAATCACGAAAGCTCTGTAAACCTATTTTCTTTACCGCTAAAGGAACGTCAAAGGAAGCAGTTTCAATACTTGCTTTAACAAAACTTCCCTCAAGGAAACGTTCAGACTGGTGTTGTGGCAATGTAACCCATGCCATTCGTGCTTGATCGCTTCTAACTTCGGGCTCTATTAATGATACTTTACCAGCGATCGGAGGCAGGTTGTCATGTGACTCAATGATTACAGGTGTGCCTAGTGATACTTTGCTGTAATCGCTGGGGTAAACTGCTAACTTGACGATCGTTTGGTTTATATCTTTAATAGTAAGTAGTTCACGGCTATTTGTTTGTTCCCCTGAATTGGCTATTTGTTGTGTGATAAAGCCAGAAATAGGCGATTTAATATCATAAGGTTTTAAACTTTCATTACTTTCAATCGTCATTAATACCTGACCTTTATTCACTTTATCACCGAGCTTTACATTTAAGTTTGTGATTACTCCTTCAAAACGAGCAAAAATAGTACGGTGCGCACTCGGCGGTAACCAAACCTGCCCATAAGCAGGGATAGTTTGATGAAGCTCTTGAGACCCCGCAATAGCGGTTTCAATCGCCATGGCATCTGCCACTGCGGGTTCGATTTTTGTTCGCCCCTCTAGGTTATCGTATTGCCAACGATATGTTTTGCCTTGGTAGTTAGCGTTTACTGTGACAATAAAAGAGTGCGGTTCGTAAATTTCCATATTTCCACGCAAAAAATCACTTTGAGGAGTAAACTTAATATCATCAATCACATTACCTAATCGGGTTAATGTAACTGTTAATTCAACATCTTCGGGGTTAATGGGTTCTTTATTATCCGTTAACCACACTCTAAATTCAGGTGGTACGCCTGTTTCGAATATCGCCAACTCCAATGCAAAACTTTCTTCACGAAGCATGCGACCATTATGTGGCCCTTTTTCTGGCTCGGCTTGTTCAGTTGTAGCCGCTGATACTGCAGTAGCAGGTAATTGTACTCCAACACTGAGGCCGAGCAACACGGCAACAGTTACTGAGGAAATCAAGTTTGTCGTTTTCATAAATAGTCTCATTGTTCTATCGATGCGCCAGTAAGACGCTGAATTTCAATATGCTGTAAATGTAAGCTTTCATAAGCACTAAGTAGTTCTGATTGCGCGGTTAGTTGCGCCTGACGCACGCTGTTCCATTGGTTGTAGTTCAACTTTCCAACGTTGAATGCTTGCTTGGCTTGCGTAAGCGCGGTTTCAAGAGTGGGTATAATTTTGTTTTTCGAGGTAGTGATAACATGACCGGAATGTTTAATTTCTTGAAGTAGAACATAAAGCTGACTATTGGCTTGTTGAGTTAAGCTCTTTGCTTGCGCTGTTAATATATCCTGCTCGGCACGTAACTTTGCGACCGTTCCTGCATTGCTGTCAGATGCACCCCACGGAATAGAAACACCAGCTACGAGCCCATAGTCATCCGTTGATTCATAACGACGTAAGCCTGTTGTAAATTGCCATTGTGGTTTTGCTTCAATTAGAGCTAATTCAATGTGTGATTGTGCAATACGCTTTTTGCTTGCTAATTGCATCAAACGGGGCGCATTTTTAAAGCGCTCGAACTGTGACTGAAAATCTACAACTTTAGGTAACTGCAATAAGTTACCTGCAAGTGTAAAGTCAGTGCGAGGCTCTGCCCACAAGGCAGAAAGCTGATATTTTCCACTGGCTATTTCATGCTCAAGATCTTCGAGGAGTAATTCTTGATTAATTAATTCAGCCTCGGCTAAGTATTTATCAATTGATAATGACTTACCTATACGAACCCGTTCATCAATTGCATTTATAACCTCATTAGCTTGCCTTACAGCCATTTTATTGAGCTTTAGCGCCTCTTCTTTCACCAGTAGTTGAATAAATAGCTTCGCGGTCATCGCAGCTAAATCAAGTGCAAGAATTTGTTTCTCTATACGTATCTGCTCAAGTTCAGACTGGCTTGCTTTTACGCGACTATCAATTTGCTCTTGTTGCATCAGCCAAGAAAAAGTTAAGGTTGATTGCATATTTTGCAAACCGCTATGCTCACCTGTCCCAAAAGCATCTTCAACCATTAAGCCTACTTGCGCTCTTTGGCCTATATTTGCTTGTTTTATCTTACCTTGCTGCGCTTTGTCTCGGTAAAAGTAGCCCTGTAGTTGCGGGTTGTTAGCAAGTGTGAATGAGATTGCTTGCTTTAGGTTTAATGTTTGATAAGTCTCAGAACTTGCAAAACATGGTAGTGCTGAGAAAGATATAAATAAGCCCACAAAAAACCGACTGGCGATCGGTTTTTTGTGGGTGAAATGACGACTGAAAAATTTCATTTTAATCCTTACTTAGTGGATGAAAAAAGTTTCTATAAGGTGATGAACACTATCGACAGTCGACAGTGTGAATAAAGCGATAGCCATAAAGCTAAACAACGTGACAATTAAAAGTGGTTTAGGCGTAGTAGGAATTGGCGTTAACAATGTTTGTATACGCTGAGTTATTTGCTCATTACTAAAATGACTCGTAAAAATATTGTCATTAGTGATACGTTGTTGTCGTTGAAATCGAGCAACATTAATAAGCGCTTGAGCCACATCTAAACCATCAAAATACTGTGTGGCACCGACATCAGCAATTTGCTCAGTTAAAGCCGTATAAGATTGCTGTAACGCCGCGCGCGTTGGCGAAGGAAAACACCAACTAAATAAACTAAACAAAGTTTTAAAAAGCGGATCTCGGGCTTTTAAATGTGCTAATTCATGCTGTACCACTATTTGTACTGTTTTTTCATCGAGTGCTTCTAAACCACTGGTTATATAAACTTTTGGATTGAAAAAACCTACAGTAAACGCCTCAGGTAAGTGATGTTCAATAACGTACACGGACTGGTTTGGATAATCCCTGTGAGGTTGAGTGTTTGATAAAGCGAATAGGCTGCTCATTGCTGTACGATGCCTATTAAGGCTAAAAAATGTATGTACGCTAGCGCTTACCATCAAACAAACAGTCGTTATAAGCAATACAGAATGCCAACTATATACAGAGAAAACCTCAAGGTGATGCCAGTGAGCTACTCCTTGCCACCAATTAGACATTGGATTTTGCTGCGCCAGAAAAAAGACAAGCGTAGACAATAATGAGATCCACCAAGGGCTGCTAATAGTTAACCAAAGTATATACTTACGTGTAGTAAGTTGGAAAACGGCGAGTTTTTTACAAAGCGATGTGTGAAAGAAAGAAATCAATACGACCACACAGATAAAAGCGGTTACCGCTGCACTTGTTAAATTTAAAAAAAAGGCCCAATTTCCAACAATCATAGTTACACTTTTCCGCTTCGTAGTTTTCGCTGTTGCTCTATAAGCTTTTCGAGCTCATCTAACTGTGTATCATTAAAGTTAGTCGAAGTAGAAGAAAATGCAGCAATTAAACTGTTTTCACCTTCTTCAACAAAGTCAGCCGTAATATCATTTATTAAAGTAGCTATAAGCGAGTTACGATCAACTTTAGTGCGGTAATTATAAGCATGACCCTGCTTAGCTCTGCTAAGAAGGCCTTTTTTATAAAGTCTCTCAAGGGTGCTTTGAATAGTATTAAGGGAGCAACCACGTGTTTCACCTAAACGACTGTGTACATGCTTTGCATCAGCTTCTTTATAAGACCACAAGTATTGAAGTACTAATTTTTCTAATTCACCTAACTGCATAGTTAAATACCTCTTAACAACGTAAAGATATAGTGGCAGAATAAAAACCGACTGGCAATCGGTTTTTATTTTTTATTTATAAAAGAGAGTAAAATATGGGTTGGATAATTTTTAAATACTTAGTGACTGCAGCAATTATAGTGGCGGCTTCAGAGCTCGCAAAACGCAGCGATAAACTTGGCGCTTTAATTGTGGCACTTCCATTAGTGACTATTCTAGCAATGATTTGGTTGTACGTTGAAAAACAACCAATGGAGAAAATTGCGAACCATGCTTGGTACACCTTTTGGTATGTCGTGCCTACCTTACCGATGTTTTTAATATTTCCATCATTACTGCATCGATTTGGTTTTTGGCCGTCACTCGGCCTTAGCGCCTTAATAACTTGTTTTCTCTTTGGAATATTTGCATTCATCGTTAACAAATTTGGAATAAATTTAATACCCTGAAAGTTGTTACTGAAATTAATGATATGGTGAAATTAAGGATGTAGCAGAAGCAATAACTTCGATACTTATCTCTAAAAAATTTCCTATTACTTAGTAGAATCGAATAAATGCTGGTCTTATTTATGTACTAAGAGTAGATAATATAAACAGAATATGACTCATTTATGGAACTATAAAAATGCTTCTATAACTCGAGTTCTAAGTGATTTAATTTGTATACTGCTCAATGAACAACCTGAAAGCAGCTCATCATAAGCTATACCGCGTTCTGAAGTTAGGCCCCCAAGAACGAGTTTATCAAGGCTCTCTTTTGACTTATTATCCCTGTTTATCTTTGCCGATGTCACAGGTCTAAATATATCTTCTCTCACCAAAATTGTCTCACATTCCATCTCAACATAAGAGCAACTATCTGGTATATCAATATTAATACGCTCAGCAAACTCAACTAAGCTTGTTTCTGCAAATGTGAATAACCAAGCGAATTCAATTTTACCTTTACCAGACCTAAGGATGCGCCCTAGAACTTGCCTAAAGTACAACTCTGTTTTTATAGAACTTAAATGACAACAAACTTGTAACCTAGGTATATCGGTTCCTTCACTAATCATACCAACACTAACTATCCACTGTTCAGTAGATGACTTAAATGTGTTGATCTTTTGTGTTGAATTATCGTGTAAGTAAGTAACTATGGTTGACGTTTGATTAAATTCTTCAATTAATAGACTGTTTATCATTTCAGCGTGCTTAACTGAAGACGCGACAACTAGACCGCCGGCAGCCGAGTTTGAAGCTCTTATTTCCGACAATTTTAATACGGCTAACTTCAATAAATATCTAAGTGCAGAGTCATTATTAAGCACCTCTTGGTACGTTGAGTGAGTTTGCTTAACAAATTCAGCTATAGATCCATATGTTTCGTGACCATCCGAAATACTATTGCTATCAACTAAGACTATTTTTGGCTCCCTACACACGTTATCTCTAATAGCTTGACTCAAGCTGTATTGATAGTCGCATATCAACTCACCTTCTGGGTCAGAATAGTTAACTAAAGCAATAGGAAGAGCGTCTGAGCGCCAAGGAGTGCCTGATAGCGCAAGTGTATATGTTGCAATATCCTGTAAATGAAAAACAACTCTCTCACCCCACGTATTGATTTTAGATTTATCTTGCGAGAACGAGCAATGGTGTATTTCATCAAAAATAAAAAATGTACGGTATTTACTTAGCCCATCCCAGGTACTTTGAGGAATGGAGCATAAACTTTGATAAGTCATCGAGGCACCTATAGCCGTAAATGAGCCATCAAACGAACACCCAATTATTTTTCCAAATGTTCTTTTGATATTATTAGCCACTTCAACCGATGGTGAAAAGCAGATCACTCTGTCTATCATTTTTTTATCAAATAACGTTTTGGCCAATGATGCTGCCATTATTGTTTTACCAGCACCAGGAGTAGCCTGACATAGAAAGTGCTTATCACTAACAGCGTATTTCTTTACCGCTAATTCAACACATTCTTTTTGCCAACTTCTCAACATTGCCGTGCACCATTATCCAAAGAGGCCAATACAGTAGTTAAAGCGTTAACTTTTCCTAATAACTTAGCTGAATTATTTTTAGCATCATCTAATGCAGAGTAGAACAAGCTAAGGTGCTCAGGGAATCGCTTTTGTAGAGCTTTATATTCATCAACTTCCCCTAATAAAATTGCAAGCTCAGCCTCAAACTGTTTCTTTTCATTTAATAAGGTTTCAACAAGCGGTGATGCTTGATTATCAGTATTACTGCTAATTGATTTTTCTTGTTCAATTACAACCTGTTTCGCCACAAACGTAACGTTATTAAACAGCTCAGTTTTAAAATATTTTTTATGGCGGCCACTTCCTTTTGAATTTAGGAGTTCCTTCCGCTCAAGAGCTGTCGTTTGTCTATAAATGAATTTACGTGCCTCATCTATATCTTGATATGTATCAGTTACGGTTAATAACTCATCCCTGAGCTCGACAATTGTAAAGCCATTGCACTCTTTTTCGATCAAAAGGGAATAAATGTGTTGGTTTAATTTGATAACGTGGGGCATTTCTTATACTACAACAATTAAGAAAACTTAGGGTTGCTAAGTATATAGAACAATGCAAAACTTAGAAATACTAAGTTTTATGTTTAAGAGTGATTTTAAGAACATACCCAAAATCAGACTTAGGATTCCTAAGTGTACAAACTATTGTAAAACTTAGACAATCTAAGCTATTAGAGACTGAAAAATGATGCTTCTGTGTTCCAAAATCCAATTCCAATTAGACTCAAACAGGCCCGTGCTAATTCAGGTATTACTCAAAAGCAGCTGGGGATACTTATCGGTATGGATGAAAACTCAGCGAGTGGTCGCATGAACCACTATGAAAAGGGCCGCCACATTCCAGACTTAGCAACCCTAAAAAAGATCGCCGATGAACTAAATGTTCCATTGAACTATTTTTTCTGTGAAGATGAAACAACAGCAGAGCTAGCAATTGAAATATCAAAATTAGATACAGATAAGAAGCTTGAATTAATCAAAAAGCTTAAAAGCTCATCAAACTAACCAATAAGACAAAGAAGGATAGTTACATAAATAAAATGAATCCGAATGGTCAGATCATCGCAGATTTTTAGATCGATGCTCCTCAAAAAATTTGAGGTTTGCGACTTAAAGTTTATAAACTTTTAATACATAGTATTAAAATTTAATAGAATTAGTAATTTAAAGGAGTAATTTATGAACAAGGCCTTAGTTTGTCCTATCTAATAAACTTTATATCAGAATTTCATTCTATTATCGGCCATACATACACAATAATCGCAGGTTTTGTGGCTATTGGTATTCCGCTTTCTATTCAATTCTCTGCTCAATACTCAGATAAACACGACAATGCCTTATTATCAACTCGATTGACGCGAGGAAAATGGGTAAACCCTAAGTCTATATTGGTTTTGTCTTTTATATACATAGCTTTAAGCTTATATTACTTAGGCTTTGCCTCCAATGAGCATTCTTTTTTATACATCAACAATACGCATTTACTGTGTATAAAGCTGTTACTACCAATCTTATTTATTGCATTAATGTGGTTTACCTTTTACTTTTATTGGCGACTTTTTAATAATATCACTATTAAATCTAGCAATCAGATTCAAAACTATTTACAAATAGATAGGAAGCCTTCAACTCGCTGGCTGGCAAAAGTTTTAGAGCCACTGTTAAAAAAAAGGTAACTATTCAGCCTCATCTGAAATGAATATATCAGGCAGCTGATTTTTGAATAATAACTCAAGGGCTAGGCTTGCAGATACATATTGTTTTCTGCAAGTCGATAAATAGCTTCTCAGCAA